>SKYU01000143.1 GCA_007127715.1 Gammaproteobacteria bacterium
CGACGCTCATGTCGAGTTCGATGATCTCGCTCTTCGGCACCATCAGGATGAACCCCGAGGTGGGGTTCGGGGTGGTCGGGACGAACACGCAGACAACGTCGCTGTCGGTACGGTGCTGGATTTCTTCCAGGCGACTGGAGGTCTGGAAGCAGAGCGCGTAGGTGCCGTGCTTCGGGTACTCGATCAGCAGGACCTTCTTGAAGGACTGTTCGGTATCGGAGAACAGCACCTCGGCGAAGCTTTTCGAGGCCGCGTAGATGCCGCGCACGAAAGGGATGCGCTTGAGAATGGCCTCGTAGAGATCGACCAGGCGACGGCCGATGAGATTCGCGGCAAGGAAACCCGTGAACAGCACGAGTGCCAGCGCGACCACGATGCCGAAGCCTGGGATGCTGAAACCGAACAGGTTCTCCGGCCGCCAGGGCGGGGGCACGAACAGCACCACGCGGTCCATCAGCTCCAGCAGCAGCCGGACGATGAACACGGTGATCCCGATCGGCACCCAGATCAGCAGGCCGGCAATGAAGTACCGACGCAGCCGGGAGATCCGGCCGGGATGGCTCATCAGGCGGCGGCCTCACCGCTGCTGCTGGATTTTGCGGCGGGCTTGTCGGCTTTTGGCGTATCGCTTTTCGGCGTGTCGGCCTTGGCGGCTTCCTTGCCCGCAGCAGCTTCGTCCTTCTTCGGCGCCTCGCTGCCGTCTGCGAGGTTGCGCTTGCGGTCGCCGTCTTTCTTGAAGTCCGTCTCATACCAGCCAGCGCCCTTCAGGCGGAAGCGCGGCGCCGACACCAGCCGGCGCAGCTGCGGTGCGCCGCAGGCCGGACAGTCGGTCAGGTGCGCCTCGGAGATCTTCTGCAGCGCCTCGAGCTCATGTCCACACGCCTCGCATCGATACTCGTAAATCGGCATCTCGAATACCCTGGGGTCGGACCCCGTCAAGTGGTTAAAAAGACTGAAGTTTATCGCGATTCAAGCGGCCTGTGAGGCCTTAGCCCACATGTGGGCTAAGGCCTCACAGGCGCCCAAAAACAAGCGTTTTCCTTTACGAAACAGCCTCTTGGGTGGGTCTGACCCCAGCACCCCCGAAATGTAGTTTAACGCCGTCGGCGCTGACGCGGATCTCGTCGCCGGGGCCGAAGTCGCCCTTGAGGATGCGCTGGGCCAGCGGGTTCTCCAGCTGCTGCTGGATCGCGCGCTTCAGCGGCCGGGCACCGTACACGGGGTCGTAGCCCGCCTCGGCCAGCAGGTCGAGCGCCGCCGCCTCGAGCGCAAGCGTCATGTCACGGTCGGCCAGGCGCCGACGCAGCCCCTCGATCTGGATATCGACAATCGCGCGGATCTGCTCACGGCCCAGCGGATGGAACACCACCGCCTCGTCCACCCGATTGATGAACTCCGGCCGGAAGTGCTGGCCGACGATCTCCATGACCTCGTTCTTCATCTGCTCGTAGTTCGCCTCGCCCGAGAGTTCCTGGATCCGGTGCGAACCGAGGTTGGAGGTCATCACGATCACCGTGTTGCGGAAGTCCACCGTGCGCCCCTGGCCGTCGGTGAGCCGCCCGTCGTCCAGCACCTGCAGCAGCACGTTGAACACGTCCGCATGCGCCTTCTCCACCTCGTCCATCAGGATCACCGAATACGGCCGCCGCCGCACAGCCTCGGTGAGATACCCGCCCTCTTCGTAGCCGACGTAGCCCGGCGGGGCACCGATCAGCCGGGCCACGGAGTGCTTCTCCATGAACTCCGACATGTCGATCCGCACCATCGCCTCTTCGGTGTCGAACAGGAAGGCGGCCAGCGCCTTGGTCAGCTCCGTCTTGCCAACACCGGTCGGCCCGAGGAACAGGAACGAGCCATTCGGCCGGTTCGGATCGGACAGCCCTGCGCGCGAGCGGCGGATGGCGTTGGACACGGCGGTCACCGCCTCTTCCTGACCAACCACCCGCGAACGCAGGTGCTCTTCCATGCGCAGCAGCTTCTCGCGCTCGCTCTCGAGCATGCGCGAGACCGGAATACCGGTCCACTTCGAGACCACATCGGCGACCTCCTCGTCGGTCACCTTGTTGCGGAGCAGCGTCGGCGCCTGACCTTCACCCTCACCCGCCGAGACAAGCCGCTTCTCAAGCTCCGGGATGCGCCCATACTGCAGCTCGGACATGCGCGCAAGATCATGCGCCCGGCGTGCGGTCTCGAGCTCGAGCTTCGCGCGCTCGAGTTCTTCCTTGACCTGCGTGGCGCCCTGCATCGAGGCCTTCTCGGCCTTCCAGATCTCCTCGAGATCGGAGAATTCCCGCTCGAGCTTGCCGATCTGCTCCTCGAGATCGGCCAGGCGCTTTCGCGAGGCCTCGTCGGATTCCTTCTTCAGCGCCTCGCGCTCGATCTTCAGCTGGATGAGACGCCGCTCCAGCCGGTCCATGGCCTCGGGCTTCGAGTCGATCTCCATGCGGATACGCGAGGCCGCCTCATCGACCAGGTCGATGGCCTTGTCCGGCAGCTGCCGGTCCGTGATGTAGCGATGCGACAGCGTGGCCGCGGCAACGATCGCCGGGTCGGTGATCTCCACGCCGTGGTGCACCTCGTAGCGCTCCTTGAGACCCCGAAGGATGGCGATCGTATCTTCCACGGACGGCTCATCCACCAGCACCTTCTGAAAGCGCCGCTCGAGCGCCGCGTCCTTCTCGATGTACTTGCGGTACTCGTCGAGCGTGGTGGCACCGACGCAGTGCAGCTCACCGCGCGCCAGCGCCGGCTTCAGCATGTTGCCCGCGTCCATGGCGCCCTCGGCCTTGCCGGCGCCGACCATGGTGTGGATCTCGTCGATGAACAGGATGATCTGGCCTTCCTGCTTGGCGAGATCGTTCAGCACCGCCTTCAGCCGCTCCTCGAACTCGCCACGGAACTTCGCCCCGGCGATCAGCGCGCCCATATCGAGCGCCAGGATGCGCTTGTCCTTCAGCCCCTCCGGCACCTCACCGTTGACGATGCGAAGCGCCAGGCCCTCGACGATGGCGGTCTTGCCCACGCCGGGTTCGCCGATCAGCACCGGGTTGTTCTTGGTGCGACGCTGCAGGACCTGCACCGTACGGCGGATCTCGTCGTCGCGGCCGATGACCGGGTCGAGCTTGCCCTGCTCGGCACGCTCGGTCAGGTCGATGGTGTATTTCTCCAGCGCCTGGCGCTGCTCCTCGGCGTTCGGATCGTCCACGGCCGCACCGCCCCTCACCTCATCGATGGCCTTCTCGACCGCGCCGCGGACCACGCCGGCCTCGCGCAGCAGCCGGCCCACCTCGCCCTTGTCGTCGGCCGCGGCGAGCACGAAGAGCTCGGAGGAGATATAGGCGTCGCTGCGCTGCTGGGCGAGCTTGTCGGTGACGTTCAGCAGCCGCCCGGTGTCGTTGGACAGGTGCACCTCGCCGGGCGTTCCCTCGACGCGCGGCAGGCGGTCGAGTGCCTCACCCAGCTGCGAGCGCAGCAGGTTCACGTTCGCGCCCGCCTTGCCGAGCAGATGGCGCACGCTGCCGCCCTGCTGGTCGAGCAGCGCGACCAGCACATGTACAGGCTCGATGAACTGGTGGTCACGACCGAGCGCGAGCGACTGCGCGTCGGCCAGGGCCATCTGGAACTTTGAAGTCAGTTTGTCCATGCGCATGGCAGGATCCCCGTATCCGAATTACCCGCTCATATGGGGCCGACGGCGGAAATATCAAGCGCGCTGTGGCCCGCCCGGCAGCCAGGCCAGCGTGGCCATCCGCCCGCTGGCGGCGCCGTCCCGCCGGTGGGAGTGGAAACGCGCCCTGTCGCTGAAGGTGCAGAACCCGCCGCCAGACACCTGCGACACCCCCGCCGCCGCCAGCCGCCGTTGCGCAAGCAGCGCGAGGTCCGCCTGCCAGCGGTCCCGCGCGTTCGGCACGAACGCGGCCGCCGCCCCCGGATCCGCAGTGACGAACGCCTCGCGCACCTCATCCCCGACCTCGTAGCAGCGCTGCGAGATCGCCGGCCCCAACCAGGCGAAAAGCTCGGCAGGCGACACCCCGAGCGCGGCGATGGTCGCCTCCAGCACCCCGCCGGCCAGCCCGCGCCAACCCGCATGCGCCACACCGACGCAGCGCGCGGCCCGATCGGCCAGCACCACGGACAGGCAGTCTGCGGTCATCACCGCGCAGACCACACCGGGCTCGAAGGCCACCGCGGCATCCGCCTCGATCTCTGGCTGTGCCTCCAGAGCGCCCAGCCGAGCCACCTTCACGCCATGCACCTGGCGCAGCCACCCGGGATCCGCGGGCAAGGCCAGGGTCGCCGCCAGGTGCCGGCGGTTCTCGAGGACGTGCGCCGGCCGGTCACCCACGTGCAGCCCGAGATTCAGCGCCCCCCAGGGCGGGCCGCTGACCCCGCCCTCGCGGGTGGAGACCCCGGCCAGCACGCGCCCGGCCAGCGGCCATTCGGCCCACAGCCAGCCGGCACTCACCCGTGCTCTCCGGTCACTCCGGGCACGCCGAGCCCCTCCAGGGCAGCCAGCAGTGCCTCGAAATCATCCGGCAGAGGCGCCTCCCACTGCAGCGTCTCCCCGCTCAGCGGATGCACCAGCCCCAGCACCGCCGCGTGCAGCGCCTGGCGGCGGAAGGTCCGCAGCGCCGCCACCGCGCCCTCGTCCGCACCCGGCGGCAACCGCAGCCGGCCGCCATACACCGGGTCGCCCACCAGCGGATGGCCCAGATGGGCCAGGTGCACGCGGATCTGGTGCGTCCGCCCCGTCTCCAGACGCACACGCAGCAGGGTCATGCCCGGATAGCGCCGCAGCAACCTGTAGTGGGTTACTGCAGGTCGCCCGCGCGCCGTGACCGCCATGCGCACCCGGTCTCGCGGATGCCGGCCGATCGGTGCCTCGACCCGTCCGCCGCCGGTCAGCTCCCCGTAGCACAGGGCCAGATACTCGCGGCGCACCTCGCGGGCCTGCAGCTGCGCGACCAGCGCCGTATGGGCGGCCAGCGTTCGCGCCACCACCATGAGCCCGGTGGTGTCCTTGTCCAGGCGGTGGACGATGCCGCAACGCGGCACCGAGGCCAGCCGCGCGTCGCGATGCAACAGCCCATGCTGCAGCGTCCCCGCCGGATTGCCAGCCCCGGGATGCACCACCAGCCCGGCGGGCTTGTCGATCACCAGCAGCGCCTCGTCCTCGTAGACGATCTCGAAACTCACAGGCTCGGGCTGAAGTGGCGCCTCCACCGCCACCTCTGCGTCGATGGTGACCTGCTCGCCGCCGAGCAGGCGGTCGCGCGGCCGGGGCACACGCCCATCGAGGCGCACGGCGCCCTCCAGGATCCAGGCCTTGAGCCGGCTGCGCGAATGCTCGGGAAACAGCTCGGCCAGTGCCTGGTCCAGGCGCTGGCCCGCCGCCCCCGGCGGAATCTCGCCCGCCAGCTCGATCCGCTCGACTGCCGTCCCCGTTCGTGACATGAAACTTTCGCTATACTTGCGCGTTCGAATCAGGCGTCCAGAACCTGCACGCCGCCAATCCAGGCCAGGAGCCTGCCGGAGACCATGATTCCACGACTGCCCACCCTCCCGCTGCTGGTCCTCATCGCACTGGTGCTCGCGGCCTGTTCACGCGGCGACCGGATCCAGCAGGCCCCGGCCGAGATCCTCTATGAGCGCGGGGTCGGCAACCTCGACTCCGGCAACTTCCGCAACGCCATCGGCTACCTGGAGATGCTCGAGGCCCGCTTCCCGTTCAGCAACCAGGCCCGCCAGGCCCAGCTCGATCTGATCTACGCCTATTTCCGCAACGGTGACCGCGAGTCCGCGCTCGACCGGGCGCAGCAGTTCGTGCGCGAGAACCCGACCCACCCGCGGGTGGATTATGCGCTGTACATGCAGGGGCTGATCAACTTCGAGCGCACGCCTACGATCGTCGACCGCTGGCTGCGGGTCGATCTCGATGCCCGCCCGCCGCAGAGTACGCTGGAGTCGTTCTCGGCCTTCCAGCAGCTGGTCCAGCGCTTCCCGAGCAGCGAGTACGTGCCGGACGCCATCGAGCGCATGACCTACCTTCGCAACCGCCTGGCCGCGTATGAGGTCGAAGTCGCCCGCTTCTACATGCGCCGCGGAGCCTACGCCGCCGCACTGAACCGCGCGCGCTACACCGTCGAGACCTACCCGGAGGCGCCCCACACCCGCGAGGCGCTGGAGGTGCAGATCGAGGCCTACGAGCGGCTCGGCATGCGCGATCTCGCCGCCGACACCCGCCGCGTACTCGAATACAACTTCAGTACCCGGAGGTGATCGGGTAGCGCCAGTCGCGCCCGAAGGCCCGACGGCTCACCCGCACGCCCGGCGGCGCCTGCCGGCGCTTGTATTCGTTACGCCTGACCATGGCGAGCACCCGGCCCACCGTCTCGCGCTCGAAGCCCCGCTCGGTGATCTCGTCGACCGAGAGATCATCCTCGATGAAGGCCTCGAGGATGGCGTCGAGCACGTCGTAGGGCGGCAGCGAATCGCTGTCGAGCTGGTCGGGACGAAGCTCCGCCGAGGGCGGGCGCTCGATCACCCGCGGCGGAATCACCTCGCCAATCTCGTTGCGGTAGCGGGCCAGACGATAGACCAGGGTCTTGCTGCAGTCCTTGAGCGGCGCGAAGCCGCCGGCCATGTCGCCATAGAGCGTGGCGTAGCCCACCGCCATCTCGCTCTTGTTGCCGGTGGTGAGCACCATGCGTCCGGTCTTGTTGGAGATGGCCATCAGCAGCATGCCGCGACAGCGTGACTGGATGTTCTCCTCGGTGGCGTCCTCCGGCAGGCCCTCGAACACCGGGGCGAGCGTCTCGAGCACGGCCTCGAACATCGGCTCGATGGACAATACGCGGTAGGCCACACCGAGATTGCGCGCCTGGCGCTCGGCATCCTCCAGGCTCATCTGCGAGGTGTAGCGCGAGGGCATCATCACCGCATGGACCTTGTCGTGGCCCAGCGCGTCGACCGCAACCGCCAGCGTGAGCGCGGAGTCGATCCCGCCCGACAGGCCGATCACCACGCCCGGGAAGCCGTGCTTGTTGACGTAGTCGCGCGTGCCGGTCACCAGCGCGCCATAGACGCTCGGCACCAGCACCGGCAGCGCGGCCGGGGGCTCTTCCGCCGCCACGAAATCCATCGACACGCCCTGCTCGGCGAATTCGACCACGTGCAGGCCGGCGTCGAAAGCCGCCGCCCGGTAACGCAGCTGGCCAGACCGGTCGACCACAGCGCTGCCGCCGTCGAACACCAGCTCGTCCTGACCGCCGACCATGTTCACGTAGACCATGGGTCGGCCGGTCTCGGCCACCCGCTGGCGCATCACCTGCTCGCGGATCTTCTGGGCATCGATCCGAAACGGCGAGCCGTTGACCGCAAGCAGCAGCTCCGC
>SKYU01000103.1 GCA_007127715.1 Gammaproteobacteria bacterium
ACGAGCTCTACGAGGAAGCTGCGCGCGACAGCATCATCATGCGCGTTGCGGACGGGCAGGAGGTGACGATCCGGTTGGCCGATATCGTCAAGGCCTGGCAGCCGAACAACATGTCCGTGCTGCAGAAGGTCTGGTTCTACGTCCTGGACTTCAAGGACTTCATCTTCGGCTACCCCCGAGAGGCCAATACCGAGGGTGGTATCTTCCCGGCGATTTTCGGCACCGTCGTCATGGTGCTGGTCATGTCGATCATCGTCACGCCCTTTGGCATTCTGGCTGCCATCTACCTGCGTGAATACGCCAGGCAGGGTCCGCTGTTGAGGACGGTCCGGATCTCCGTGTACAACCTCGCCGGTGTCCCGTCGATCGTCTTCGGCGTATTCGGGCTCGGCTTCTTCGTGTACTTCATGGGTGGCGCGATCGACCGCACCTTCTATCCAGAGGCGTTGCCGTCGCCAACGTTTGGAACACCGGGACTGTTCTGGGCCTCTTTGACCCTCGCGTTGTTGACTTTGCCGGTGGTGATCGTCTCGACCGAAGAAGGTCTGGCCCGCATTCCCTCGACCCTGCGTGAGGGCTCGCTGGCGCTGGGCGCCACCAAGGGCGAGACCTTGTGGAAGGTGGTCGTGCCGCTGGCGACCCCTGCGATGATGACAGGGTTGATTCTGGCCATCGCGCGGGCGGCAGGAGAGGTGGCGCCTCTAATGCTGGTTGGTGTGGTCAAGCTCGCCCCGACCCTGCCCATCGACGGCAACTTCCCGTTCATCCATCTCGAGCGCAAGATCATGCACCTCGGGTTTCACATCTACGACGTGGGCTTCCAGAGCCCGCACGCGGAGGCCGCCGAACAGCTGGTCTACGCGACTGCATTGATCCTGGTTCTGCTGATCCTGGTGCTCAACCTGTCGGCGATCACCATTCGCAATCACCTGCGCGAGAAGTACCGCGCGGAAAGCGACTGACGGCCCGGTGGGTCGCTCTCGCAAAGACCGGCGCCACAAGCCGTGGAGACTGAAATGAAGGAAACCCAGAACACTGTGAGCAGCATGGCGGCGTCGCTGTTCGAGGGCGGCACCCGGGAGGCGCTTTCGCTGCAGGACGAGGACATCACGCTCGCGGTAGAAGGCCTCGATCTCTACTACGGTGACTCGCAGGCGCTGACAAGCATCGATATGCAGATTCCCAACCGCCGCGTGACCGCGTTCATCGGGCCGTCGGGTTGCGGCAAGTCGACGCTGCTGCGCTGCTTCAACCGGATGAACGATCTCGTCGACATCTGCCGGATCGAAGGCAGGATCCTGCTTCAGGGTGAGGACATCTACGACCGTGCCACCGATATCGCCGAGCTGCGGCGCCGTATTGGCATGGTGTTCCAGAAACCCAATCCCTTCCCGAAGTCGATCTACGAGAACGTCGCCTACGGGCTGCGTCTGCAGGGAGTGCAGAACAAGGACGTGCTCGATGAGGTGGTCGAGCGGTCGCTGAAGTCCGTCGCCCTCTGGGATGAGGTCAAGGACCGCTTGCAGAGTAATGCCTTCGGTCTGTCCGGAGGCCAGCAGCAGCGGCTGGTGATTGCCCGGGCCATCGCCATCGAGCCTGAGGTCATCCTGCTCGACGAACCGACCTCCGCGCTGGACCCGATCTCCACCGCGAAGATCGAGGAGCTGATCGGTGAGCTGAAGCAGCGCTACACCATCCTGATTGTGACCCACAACATGCAGCAGGCGGCGCGGGTCTCGGACTACACGGCCTACATGTACCTGGGCGAGCTCATCGAGTACGGCGACACGATTACCCTGTTCACCAATCCCCGTGAGAAGGCGACGGAGGATTACATCACCGGGCGGTATGGCTGAGACGCGCTGGCCCACTGATCCGGTTGTCCCGTCCACTCCGCAGCCCAGGAAACCCCGCTCATGGACAAGGCGCGTATCTCCCAGCATATCTCCAGCCAGTTCAACCGCGAACTCCAGGAGCTGTTCGGCCTGGTCATGGCGATGGGCGAGCTGGTGCAGTCCCAGGTGGCGTCATCGGTCGATGCCCTGGTCGCCGGCAATGTTGAGCTCGGCGAGCAGGTGATCACCAGCGACTATCGCATCAATGCCATGGAGGTGCGGATCGACGAAGAGTGCGCCAACATCATCGCCCGGCGTCAGCCGACCGCCACCGACCTGCGCTTCATCATTGCGATGGCGAAGACCACCACCGATCTTGAACGCATGGGCGACGAGGCCGAGCGTATCGGCCACATGGCTGTGCGTCTCGGACCGGCCGCAGAGGAGCCGAGTCGGCGATTCGCGGAAATCGGTCGCCTGGGTCGAAACGTGCAGCAACAGCTGGCCGATGCGCTGCGTGCCATGGACACGCTGGACACCGAACTGGCCGCCCGGGTCGTTCGCGAGGACATGAGCGTTGACAGCGACTTCGAAGGTATCACCCGTGAACTCATCACCCACATGATGGAAGACCCGCGCAGCATCCCGCGGGCACTGAATGTCATCTGGGCGGCGCGCTCGCTGGAGCGTATTGGCGACCGCGCGCGCAATATCTGCGAGTACGTGATTTACGTTGTCAAGGGGAAGGACGTCCGCCACACCAGCCTTGAAGACCTGGAACGCGAGGCGCGGCGTGGTGGCTGAGGCGTCGCAGAGATCTTGCGGCGGTATGTCGCTCTCGCGCAACACGGTCGTTATTGTAACGCAAATGAAATCTTAAGGTCACGTACCTGTCACCCATGGTGCGGAGAATGACGTCGGCAACGTGTTCTCCCGCTGCAACATCATTCCAATTCAGAATTCCGGAGAGTTCGCATGAACAAGCAACTTCTTGCCGCCGCGGTCGCTACGGCGATGCTCAGCCCGGTGGCGGCGCTGGCCGACACCTCAGTCCAAGTGTACGGTCGTGCCCACGTCACCGTCGACTGGCTCGATGACGGTGCTGATGACGGGCTCAATACCTCCAGTAACTCGAGCCGTCTCGGTTTCCGTGCCAACCACGACCTGGGGAACAATCTCCGGGCGATGGTGCAGATCGAGCAGAACATCCGCTTCGAGAACGGCGCGGGCAACTTCGCCACTCGGGACAGCTTCGTCGGCCTGCAGGGCGACTTCGGCATGGTCCGGCTGGGGCAGTTCGACACCCCGCTCAAGATCGTGCGCGGCCGTACGGATTTCTTCGGCGATCAGATTGGCGACGCGCGTAACCTGACTCGCCTCCGCGACGGATACAGCGGCAGCGATTTCGATTTCGATACCCGCTTCCGCAACGGCATCCATTATCGCTCGCCCACCCTGGGCGGCGGTCTGGTCTTCGACCTGCATTATTCGACCAACACCAATGCGGGGACCACCGTCGATAACGACAACGATGCGCTGAGCACCAGTGTGACCTATCGTGACGGCGGTCTGTATCTGGCCGCGGCCTACGAGCGGAAGAACGAGAGCAAGTCGGACGCGATCCGGCTTGGCGCCCGATACAGCTTCGGCGATTTCGACGTGGCGGCGCTGGCCCAGTTTGCAACCATCAAGGGCTCTACGCTCGGTCCGGACCAGGATGTGAACACTTTCGGTATCGGTGGCAGCTACAAGGTCAACGCGAAGACCACGGTCAAGGCCCAGTTCTACATGCTCGACGCTGATGGTGACGAGCGCGATGCCAACATGATCGCCGTGGGTCTGGACTACCGGATCGCCAGCCCGTTCCGCCTGCTGTTCGCCTATGCGCGTACCAACAACGACGATAACGCCACCTACTCGATGTCCCGTGGTGGTCGCGACACGCAGCTTGCCACCGCCGCGCCGGGCCTGAACCACAGCGGTCTCTCGATCGGTTTCCGATACGGCTTCTGAGTCCCGACTCCCCAACGGGCCCGGAAGGGCCCGTCCTCCCCGCAAGAGGAGACTTCGACCCCGCCCGTACAAGGCGGGGTTTTTTTATATGCACATGCCCTAATGTGCTTGCACCTCAGTCACAGTTCCGTAACCTTGGCGCCGGTTTGATGGGGTCGGCGTCTTGTCAATGCCGCCGGTAACGCTTGTGATTTACGGGAGAGCGCTGATGCGCGGATACAAGTTGCTGCTGACGGGCCTGCTGGCCGTCGGCTTCGGAGCCGCGGTGCAGGCCGAGCAGGTGCGGATTTATGGTGAGGCGCATATGAGTGCCGAGTGGCTGGACGACGGCGACAGCTCGGGGATGAACACCTCGAGCAACGCGACCCGGATCGGCTTCACCGCCAGCACCGAGCTGCAGCCTGGCCTGACGGCCATCATGCAGATCGAGCAGGGCCTGCGTATGGATAACGGGGCCGGCAACTGGGCCAGCCGCGATACCTTCGTGGGCCTGCGCGGGGACTTCGGGACGGTGCGACTGGGCTTCATGCAGTCGCCGCTGATGATGATGCGCTCGCGACTGGACCTTTTCGGTAATCGGATCGGCGATATCCGAAATATCACCAAACTCAATGACCAGTACGGCGGCAAGGACTGGGACCGTCGGCTGCGCAACGGCATCCACTACCGGTCGCCAGCATTCAACGGCTTCGTCGGTGAGTTGCATTACTCCACCAACGATACGGCTGGCACCAGTCAGGATGGCCGCAACGAGGACGTGTTGAGCGTCGGACTTGGCTATACGGCGGGCAATCTACTGGTCCTGGGCGCCTGGGAGCGCGCAGGGGGGACCCGCCCGCAGGCCACCCGGGTCGCGGCGCAATGGCAGCATGACGACTGGACGGTGATGGGCCTGGCGCAGTTCGCGCGGCTGCGTACGGCCGGTAATGTCGACGTCTATGGCGTCGGCGTCAGCCGCCGCTGGCAGGACCTCACCTTCAAGGGCCACGTGTTCACCACCGACAGCAGCCTCGCCGATCGCGATGCCACCATGTTTGCCCTCGGCGCCGACTGGCATCTCGGCGAGCGTGCGGTGCTCTATGTGACCTACGCCGCCACGCGTAACGATCGGTTGGCCAACTTCAACATGTCGGGCGGGGGTGCGCACGGTGCCGAACTCGACCTGACTGGTCTGCAGGGCAACAACCCCCAGGGTCTGGCGGTCGGCTTCATCTACCCGTTCTGAGGATGGTCAGAAGCGCAGCGAGACCCGTGCGTAGGCGTCGCGGTCATGGCGCCGTGACTCGCCCGGCAGAGGCACGAGCGTCTCGCGATAGCGCCCGCGGAGTTCCACCGACACCGCGGGCGTGAACCGCCGCTGGTAGCGGAGCTCGGTCAGCCGCTCGTTTGCCCGGTAATCGTTGGACAGCAGCCAGCCGCCGCCGCTTTGTCCGTGGACCAGGCCCAGGTGGTGCCCGGGGCGGATGTCATAGAGATTGACCGACGCCTGCCAGGCGACCCCGGACGCCCGCCCGCCTGGCAGCGAATCGGCGCCTGGCAGTCGTTGGGTGGTCGGGGCAAAACCGAGCTCGGCGCCGGCCAGCAGCCTCATCCCGCCAGCACCCATCGGCCATTCTGCAGCGCCGCGGGCCACCAGAGCGAAATAGTCCTCCCGCCGGGGCTGAGCCACGCCGTCGGTGGCCAGCGCCTGAGGCAGCCAGTCGACCCCGATGACCCGTAGCCTCACCGGCCCCCACGGTTGCTCGCTGGCCAGACCGGTAAACAGGCTCATGTGGCTGTCCGTCGCCGTGAAGTCCAGCGGCGCGCGCCGTACGCTGCCGCCGCCATCGCCAGGCCGGTGAGTGGCGACCACGTGTGCCCGCCAGTCCTTGCCGAGCCGCCGTGAGAAATGTATGCCATCCCGCCAGGCGACGCCAACATTCGAGCCATCGTTCCTGTCCAGAGACTTGGCCGCCACGCCGGGCAGGAGGAAGCGGTTCTGGAAACGGCCGAGTACCAGCCACCAGTCGTCACCGGTGCCCCGCAGGCGAAGCTGCAGTTCGTCGAAAGTCACGTCACCCGCCGCCGCACCAGTCCGGCTGGGGCTGGAGGCGCGGAGGTAAGCTCGGGTCCCCTGATCGTCGGCCGACCAGGTGCCGGCCAGTCGGCCCCGGAACTCGAGCCGGTCGGTCAGCGTTCGCCGTGCTGAGAGACGCAGCCGCCAGCGCAGGTCTTCGCTGCGCTCCAGCGTCTCGCCGGAGACCCGGCGCTCGCTGACGAAGATCCCGCCACGGAAATCGCCGGACAGGCGCCAGCCGTCCTCCGCCACGGCAGGAGCAGAGCCCAGCGCAAGCCAGCACAGGACAACCAGTGTGCTGTGCACCGGGATGGGCAGAGGGAGCCGACGTGTCACAAAGTGCCAAGGGCTGCGTTCAGCACGCCGCCGCAGTCTCCTGCCAGCCGCAGGCTGGCGAGCTCGTCGGCCCGGGTGCGACCGAGACCAAGGATGGCCACCGGCTTGCCCGATTTCGCGGCATGGCGGGCGAAGCGGAACCCCGAGAACACCATCAGCGAGCTGCCGACCACCAGCAGGGCGTCCGCCTCGTCGATATGCGCGGTAGCCTGGCGGACCCAGTCCCGGGGCACGCCCTCGCCGAAGAACACCACCGCAGGCTTCAGCATGCCGCCGCAGCGCCGGCAGCCCGGCACCTCGAACGTATCCTCGATCCCTGCCTGCGCAAGTTCCGCATCACCGTCCGGGCGGGTGCTGTCGGCACGGCCCTCGAACACGGGGTTCGCGGCCTGCAGCCGCAGCTGCATCTCCTCGCGCTCACTGACCTCGCCGCAGTCCAGGCAGACGACCTGGTCCAGGCGTCCGTGCAGGTCGAGCACCTCGCGGTGGCCGGCCTGCTGATGCAGGCGGTCGACATTCTGGGTCACCAGTCCGCGCACGTGACCGGCATTCTCCAGGGTCGCCAGGGCGGCGTGCGCCGTATTGGGACGCGCCCGCCTGAAATACTCCCAGCCGACCAGGCTGCGCGCCCAGTAGCGGCGGCGGATGTGCGCATGTCGCCGGAAGTCCTCGTACATGACCGGCCGGGAATGCTTCCACTGGCCGTCGGTGTCGCGGTAATCGGGAATGCCGGAGGCCGTGCTGACGCCGGCGCCGGAGAGTACCGCGACCTTGCGGTGGCGGCGCAGGAACTGTGCCAGCGCTTCGCCGAGGGCGGCTTCGGTCTGTTCAGGCAGGGCTGACGAGGCGTCCATGCAGATCGTAGGTGTCGGCCGAGATGATTTCGACTTCGCAGAACTCGCCCGCTCGGAGCACGGGATCGGGTGCGATGCGGACCAGGCCGTCGATCTCCGGTGCGTCGGCCGCGCTGCGCGCCACCGCGCCGGTCTCGTCCACCTGGTCGATCAGCACCTGCAGTCGTCGCCCGACCTTGGCGGCCATGCGGGCGGCGGAGATCTCCGCGGCGGCTTCCATGAACCGCGCACGCCGCTCCTGCGGATAGAGTGTA
>SKYU01000044.1 GCA_007127715.1 Gammaproteobacteria bacterium
CGCTCGGCCACGACGTCCTCGTCAGGCCGGTACTCTGCCAGTTCATCCCGACCGAGCAACTGTTTTTCCTCCAGAACCCGCTCGAGCGTATCCAGGCGCTCGGCCATGACCGCGACCTCTGCCGATACAGCCATGGTGATCGCAAGTACGCGATCGACGTCGGGGTCGTTGAAAAAGGCCGGGCGCGGGCCCGCACTCTCGGCAATCGAGCGGCGTACCGCCTCAAGTTTGTCCATGGTTCAAGACTCCATCAGGGATGTCAGCGCCGCCCTGCTCAGCGGACGGCGAGGGTCAGTTGTTCGTAGACCGGCACGCGGTTGGCGATGACGAGATTCTCGACTGCGCTACGGTGCGCGAACAGGTCCATCTGCTCGACCAGGAACAGCGACGGGGCGATCTCGTGCTTGCGGCGCGCGAGGGTCTCAAGCAGTACCGCGCGTCGTTCAGGGTCGAGTTCGCTCCCGGCCGCCTCGATCAGCGGCATGGTCTCGGGGTCACAGAAGAACGGTCTTCGCTTGGCGCAGGAGTAGTACTCGATCGGGCGCATCACGTCGTTGTAGGGTGCCGAGTTCCACGGCAGGCCGAACATGTCGGCAGGCATGGTGCCCGCGAGGTAGTCACGCAACCAGGCGGGAAAGGGCCGCACCTGCAGGCGCGCGCGCACGCCCACGCGGCCGAGGTACTGCACGATGACCTGGTAGATCTGCGAGGCCCCGGGAACACCGCCCTCGGCCACGTGGATGGTCATGTCGAAGCCCTGCGGCCACCCCGCCTCGGCCAGCAGTTCGCGTGCGCGTTCCGGGTCGTAGCGATAGGGTTCGAGGCCGGGCACGTAGCCGGTGGTGACATGCGAGGCCGGCTGGCCCGAAGGCCGCACCATGCCCTGCAGCAGAATATCGGCGATCGCCTGCTTGTCGACCGCATGGTTCAGGGCCTGGCGTACCCTCAGATCGGCCACGGGGGAAGGTGGATCGCGTTCGGCGTTGAAGGCCAGCGCCATCACCTGCATCGAGGGGCTGTGATGCACCTGGAAGCCCCGTGCCTGCAGGAAATCGACATCCTCGATATCGATCAGCGTCATGTCGACCTCACGCGAGCGCAGGGCCTGGACCCGCACGGCCTTGTCCGGCAGGCCGCGCAGTGTGAGCGCCGAGAGCCGCGGCGCACGCCATGAGTCGGGGTTGGCCACCAGCCGCACTGTGCGCTCGCGCTCGCTCCACTCGACCACACGGAACGGTCCGGTGCCATGCGGAGCCAGCGCAAAGCCGTCCGGACCCAGCATCGCCCACGCCTCGCGCGGCACCATCAACACGGCGGACATCCGGTTGGGCAGGATGGCATCGGGGCGGGCCGTGGTCAGCTCCACGGTGTAGCGGTCTACGGCCACCGCCCCGGTCAGGCCGCGCAGTTCGTTGCCGATGACCGTGCGTCGGCCCTCCTCGCTGCGCAGCCAGTCCACCACCGCCACGACCGTGTGTGCATCAAACGGCTCACCGTTGGTGAACCGCACGCCCTCGCGCAACGTGAAGCGCCAGCGCTCGGCATCGACCGGCGCCCAGTGCGTGGCCAGGGCCGGCTGCAGCGTCCCGTCCACGCCCACACGGGTCAGCGCATCGAAGATCGCCGACCAGGTGTAAGTCGATGGTGAACCGTTTTCCGTGTAGGGATTGCCCTGGCTGCGCGGCAGATTGGCCATGGCGAAGCGCAGTTCCGCGGCAGTGGCCGGCGCGGCGCCCGCGTACGTCACCACCAAGCCCAGGCACAGCGGCAGGCACCACGACACGCACCGCGAAAAGCGAAATACGGCAGCAATGATCATATTGATATAATGATAGAGTTTTGAGCTTGAGCGGACCAGTGCAGGCTGCGCGAATCCGCGTGGCCCTGCGACCGGGAGGCACAGCATGCGGGCACCCGAACTGATCGACGAGAAACTGCGTTCACCGCGCTACGTACAGGCGTATTCGATGCTGCGGGACTGGATCTCCCAGGGGGTCTACCAGCCCGGCGCCAAGCTACCACCGGAGGGCGAGCTCTGCGAGACCTTCGGCGTTTCGCGCATTACCATCCGCAAGGCGATCGACATGCTCGTCGACGACAAGCTGGTCGTGCGGCAACAGGGCCTCGGCACGTTTGTCGTCAAGGATCTCGCCGCCGCGCCGGTCACCGGCGACATGGAGCAGCTGCTGCGCAAGGTCCAGCGCCTGGACAACAACACCCAGATCGTCGACACCGCGCTCGAGGACGTCGTCGCCGACGCAGCCACCGCCAAGGATCTCGCCCTGGAAAGCGGCAGCCACGTGCTGCGGGCCACGCACCTGCGCCTGCTCGATGGACAACCGATCGGCTACGTCGAGGCATTCGTCCCTGCCGACCTCGGGCTGAGTTTCACGGCGAGCGAGATCCGCCAGCACCCGCTGCTGATCCTGCTGGAGCGCAAGGGCATCAAGGTGAGTGCGGCAGACCAGCTGATCGGAGCGGCACTGGCCGACACCCGCATGGCCCGGATGCTCGGGACCACGGTCGGTGCGCCACTGGTGAAGATCCAGCTCATCGTGTTCGACGACAGCCAGCGTCCCGTAGAGCGTATGGTCGCCTGGTACCGGGCCGACCACTACCAGCACCATGTCTATCTGACGCGCAAGCCTGGCGAGGCGCTCACCGCCTTCAACCGCTCGGCGGTGAGCGGCCCGCGGCGCAAACGCTGAGCACCTCAGCCCGGGCGCTCAGCCCGGCTTGTGCCCATAGACCGCGTACCAGTGGCCAGGGCCACTGATTTTCGGCAGGGCCAGCGCGCGGGCGCCCTCCTCGTCAAAGCCGGCGGCCTGCATCTCGCTCACGATGTCGGCGTCCGCGTAGGCCTCCCAGAAGGGCTCGTTGTTGAATTCGACATCCCAGGCACGTTCGACCTGTTCGAACAGCGTGCGGGTGGCATTCTGGATGGCGACGTCCTGGTGCATGCATATTCCGCCCGGCGCTAGCAGCCGCCAGGTTTCGGCGAGCATGGCGCGCCGGGTCTCGTCGGAGATTTCGTGGAACAGGTTGTGGGAGACGATCAGATCAAAATGACCGTCGGGGAAATCGGTGGCGGCACAGTCGAGCTGGTGGAAGAACACGCGTGCGCCCAGGGCCTCTGCGCGGGCATGGGCGTAACGGAGCATGGCGGCACCGATGTCGATGGCATGCACCTCGGCGTCCGGAAACGCCTGAGCATACGGCACTGAGGAGGCGCCGGCGGAGCAGCCCATATCCAGCACCCGCTTCGGCCGGAACCCGGGATGCTCGCGGGACAGCCAGGCGATCACGGCGCCGGCCTTGGAGTCCTTGCCGCCCATGCCGCGTCCCATCGAATAGAGATTGCCCCCGGACTCGTAGAAAGCGCCGGCCAGGATGTCCTGCGCGTCGAGGGTGCGGGCGTAGCCCCCGGGCTGCAGGTGGATGTTCACCCGCTGCAGCACCTCGGGCGGTTGGAACGCCGGGTCGAGCCGCAGGCCGCCGAGCACCGCGCGGTCCTCGCACAGCGCCGCGGCATCGCGGCGCATGCGCTCGCTCTCACGCATGACGGTCTCGCCGACCGCCTGCCACATCATCTCCTGGGAGCTGCGGTTCAGCGAGCACCAGGTCTGGTACTGCGGATGGGCCAGCAGCGCTTCGCGCAGTTCGGAACGATCCTCCGGTGACCGGCCCTGGTGGCTGGCGGCGAAGTCCGGCCTGACCGCCTGTTCGTAGATCAGCGCGTTGCCGGGACGGATGCGGCCGGTGAGATAGCGCTTCATCGCCAGCACATAGCGCTGGCGGCTCGATTCCTCGGCATCCGGCCTGGCAAGCATCCTGTGCTGGAGATCATGAACCATGGTGGCGCCTCTTGCCTCAAACAAGGTTGTTATAATAACATGACAACAGTATAGGCGCCAACACTACCGGCGGCGCCTCCCCCGGCCCACCAAGGCGCCGGAAGCGTCCGAGGAGAGTCCAGAATGAGTTCCACGATCAAACAGGATATGCCGCTGCTGGCCTCACGTGAAGGCGTCTGGGACGGGATCTACCGTCATGTCGATGCCGACTGCAACATCATCGACCAGCACCGTTCGCGGCTGTTCATCCGCTTCAAGCCCGACGAGGAGTTTCCGTACCACCAGACCAACTACTACACCTGGGACGATGGGCGGACCGAAGTGCACGACATGCCCTGCCGTTACGTCAACGGTTCGCGTGAAGTGGTGTTCGACTCGCCGCGGATCAAGGGCCTGGTGCGGGAACTCTCGGACGACCCCAGGCGACGCTCGACCTTCCTCTACTGGGAACGCCCGGAACTCGAAGGCGTGTATTTCTACGAGATGATCAACGTCACCGACTGCGGCAGATTCCGCAGCCGCGTCTGGCAGTGGATCCGTGAGGGCGAGGGGCTGATCCGGCGCACACTCATCCAGGAGCAGAAGATCAGCAACGACTGGCGTTCGCTGGAACCGGGGGACTGAGGCCGCTCAGGCCTCTGCCATGAGCTGTGCGGCGCGGTGGATGGCCCGCCGCACCCGAGGATAGGTCCCGCACCGGCAGAGGTTGGTCATGGCGGCGTCAATGTCGGCATCGCTCGGCTCCGGATTCTGTTCCAGCAGAGCGACTGCCGCCATGATCATGCCGGACTGGCAGTACCCGCACTGGGGCACCTGCTCTTCGATCCACGCCCGCTGTACCGGGTGATCAATATTTTCCGACAGCCCTTCAATGGTCCTGATGTCCCGCCCGACACAGGCGGACACCGGAAAGACGCAGGACCGCGTCACCGCGCCATCCATGCGCACGGTGCAGGCACCGCAGACCCCGATGCCGCAACCGAATTTGGAACCGGTCAACCCCAGGCGGTCACGCAGCACCCAGAGCAGCGGCATCTGCGGATCCGCCTCGATCTCCTGCTCGCGACCGTTGATCGTCAGCTTGAATGTGTTCACGCGGCATTCCTCTCGCGCACGATGCGCCTATAGTCTGTCCATGATCCGGAACACCTCGCGTTCCGCCGATTCCATGGCCCCTTCCATGCCCTGCTGGAACTCTGCCATATGCTCCCCGACGAAGTGTAGCCGCCCGACAGGCTCACGCAAGGCCTCACCAAAGCGCCCCACCTGTTCGCGCCCCCAGAAGTGATAGGCCCCTCTGGCCCATGGGTTGCGGCCCCACGAGGTGACATCCAGCACTTCCAGCTGCCCCCGCGCCGCCGGTCGCAACGCTTCCAGCGCCGCGACCACCCGCCGCCCCTGTTCAGGCTCGTCGTAACGGTCGAGCGCGCGCGCCTCCAGCCCGTTGATCCAGACATTGAGGGTTCTCAGCTCACCGTCGTGATCGGGCACGGCCATGACCCGCTCCACCAGTCCGTCGCTCACCACCTGGACGGGGAGTTCGTCCTGCTCCCAGAACCGCGACCGGAATGCCAGCTTGATCTGGGTGATGGTGTTGTACGGCAGGGTGCGAACGGCCTCCGCGAACCGCGGCGGCAGGGCCGGCTCGACGGCGATGTCCGCCAGTACTGGGAAGGGTACCGACACAACGGCGAAGCGCGCGTCGAAGCGCTCGCCGTTGCGGCATGTCACGCTGACGCCATCGGACTCCTGACGGATGCCGAGGACCTCATGGCCGAGCAGCAGGTCGCCGGCCAGGCGATCGGCCATCCGCTCCGGCAGGCGCTGGCTGCCGCCATTGATGCGCAGCATGCTGCCGCCGCCGAAATCGGCCACCAGCTGTTTCCGGTAGGCGAACAGCGCCGACATGTTGTCCATGCCGCCACCGTCGAAAAAGATCTCCATCAGTCGCAGCGCCTCCCCGGAGGCGCCGTGCGCGGCCAGCTCCGAGGCGATGGAGCGCGCATCCAGTCGCGGATCGGGGGCCTCACGCCAGCTGAGCAGTTCCTCCAGGGGATTGTGCCGGCGCACATACCAGCCATAAAGCTGATGCGGCAGCCGCTCGCGCTCCGCGCCGCGCAGCCGATTCTCGGGCGCGGCCGCCCAGTCGTCGGAGTGCACCAGGGCATCACCGATGTGCAGGGTCTGTCCGGGGAACGGGAAGGTGCGCTGATAGACATCGAGGCCCACCCGCTGGCACATCTCCAGCGTGCGGGCATACATGCCATCGAGCGTCTGTCCGCCCGCCTCGGGCCCGCCCGGCACGCCGTCGAGCGTCAACAGGCGCCCGCCCACCCGGGTACTGGCCTCCAGCACCGTGACGCGCGCGCCCAACTCCTCGAGCAGCAGGGCCGCATGCAGCCCTGAAAGCCCGGCCCCGATGACCAGCACGTCCGTGCGCCCCGCCGCCCGGACCGGGCGTGGCAGTGCCCCGAGCACCGCCCCACCGCCGAGCCCGGCGAGCAGCTGGCGGCGCGAACAGCGCGTCACGGACGCGCCTCCAGCGGCGCGAGGTCGCGGGCCACCCGGAAGCCGAAGAACGAGAACAGCGTCGGCTCAGGGTCGCGGCCACGCCAGCTCAGGCGGTGACGGTACATCCGGGTGATCCAGCTGCCGCCGCGCACGCTTCGCCGGTCACACGGGCCCTCGACCTGAACGGCACTGCCATCCCTGGGGCCGTCCTCAGGATAGGGCACGATGTAGCAATCCTCGACCCATTGCCAGACATTGCCCAGCATGTCGTGCAACCCCAGCGCATTCGGCGGAAAGCTGCCGACCGGGGCCACGCCGGCAAAACCGTCGTCGCAGTCGGCGGCTGCCCATGGAAACCCGTGCTCCGTCTCGCCGGAGCGGTCATAGACATTGGCCCAGCGGCAGGCTTCGTTCTCGTCCCCGCCCCAGGGAAAGGCCTCCTCGCTGCCGGCCCGCGCGGCGTACTCCCACTCGGCCTCGGTCGGCAGACGATAGGGCTGGCCGGTCTTCTCGGACAGCCAGTCGACATAGGCACGGGCATCGAGCCAGCTGACACAGGCCACCGGCTCGTCGTCCTCCGGCGGGCGGCCGTAGCCCGGATCGGTCCAGTCCGCCCACTCCGGCTCCTGCCAGCTCTCGCCGTCCCAGATCCGGCAGCCGCCAGCGGTCTGGTGGCCGCTGGCCTCGACAAAGCGCCTGAACTGCCCATGGGTCACTTCATGGCGGCCCATCGCGAACGCCCGCGCAATCTGCATCTCGCGCACCGGGCCTTCGTAGCGACCCGGTTCGCCGCCGTCGTAGCCCATGGTGAACTCGCCCGGGGGAATCACCACCAGGTCGGGGCAGCCTTCGCAGTCGGTGAAGACCGCCCCGGGAGGCAGCGACACTTCGAACGCAGGGGTGGCCAGCGCGGAGGCACCGGCCAGCAGGCCGCTGGCAAACAGGGACACGGGAATCGACTTGTGCAACATGATCACTCCGGGGTAGCGATGAACTCAGGCCAGGCGCCAACCCTGGCGAGACAGCGGCAGCCGACGGATCCGCTCACCGCAGGCGGCAAAGATGGCGTTGGTGACCGCCGGCGCTGCGGGCGGTAGTCCGGGCTCCCCTACCCCGCCCATCTGCTCGCCGCTCTCGATGATCACGGTGTCGATCCGCGGTGGACAGTCGCGCAGGCCAAGCAGCGGGTAATCGCTGAAATTGCCCTGCTGCACACGCCCGTTCTCGATGTCGACGACGCCGTACATCATGGCCGTCAGGCCGAACAGGATCCCACCCTCCATCTGCGCCCGGACGTTGTCCGGGTGCACCGCCATCCCGCAATCGATCGCGCAGGTGATCCGCTCCAGCTTCAGCCGGCGATCGCGCACAGTGACCTCCGCCACCTGCGCCACGATCGAGCCGTAACTCTCCATGAGCGCGATGCCGCGGCCGCCACCCTCGGGCAGGGGGGCGCCCCAGTCGCCCGCCTCGGCGGCGGCGACAAGGACGTTGCGAAGGCGGTCATCGACGATGAGATCCCGCCGGAAGACATAAGGATCACGCCCCGCGGCATGGGCCAGTTCGTCGATGATGGACTCCAGGAAAAATCCGTTCTGGGAGTTGCCGACGGCTCGCCAGACGCCGATCGGGATGGGCGTTCGGGTGGGCCGCCAGTCGATGTGCAGGTTCCCGATCCTGTAGGGGTGACCGCTGAACCCGGCCACGGCGCTCGGGTCCGGTCGCGGCGCGAACTGCCCGGGGCGGCGAAGCTCGAACAGCGAGGCACCGGCCAGGCGCACATCCAGCGCAGCAATCCCGCCGTCCGCCTCGACACTGCCCTCGAAGCGGCAGGCGTAGGCGGGCCGATACCAGTCCTGGCGAATGTCCTCCTCGCGCGACCAGATCAGCTTGACGGGAATGCCGGGCACACGGCTGGCCACGTCGACGGCACGGTCTATGAAATCGCGCTGCCAGCGGCGCCCGAACCCGCCCCCGGAGAAACAGCGGTGCACGCTCACCTGCCCGGGCGACACCCCCGCGCGCGCGGCCGCCGTTTCCCGCGCGTGCATCGGGCCCTGGGTCCCGGACCAGATCTCGCAGTGCCCGTTGTCCACGCGCGCGACGCAGGACATCGGCTCCATGGTGGCGTGCGCGAGATAAGGCGCCTCGTAGATGCCCTCGATCCGCCGCTCGGCCGCCGCCAGCACCGCGTCGGGGTCCCCCGAAGAGGCCGCCAGGCGTGTTTCCACGTCCTCGGCCACCAGCAGCGCCCGCAGCGCCTGCGCATGCGCCTCGCTGGAGAAGCCCGCGCCCTCGCCCTCGTCCCATTCCACCTGCACACGACGAAGCGCCTGCAAGGCCTCCCAGTAGGAGTCGGCCACCACAGCGACAGCGTCCTCCAGCGCATGCACGCTGTGGACACC
This sequence comes from Gammaproteobacteria bacterium, assembly GCA_007127715.1. Classification (GTDB taxonomy): domain Bacteria; phylum Pseudomonadota; class Gammaproteobacteria; order Steroidobacterales; family PWYM01; genus PWYM01. The sequence goes on from SKYU01000044.1 coordinate 8,771, forward strand.
GGGCATGCGCTCGGCCGCCCCGGCATCGAGTCGCGCCAGACGGCCGCCGAACACCGGGCAGGCCTGCAGCGTGGCGACCTTCATGCCCGGCAACTGGACGTCGACGGTGAACTCCGAACGCCCCGAGGCATGCAGAGGCACCTCGAGCCGGGGGGCGCTCTGCCCGATGAACCGCCAGGTCTCGGGCTGGCGCAGCGTGACCTGCTCGGGCGGCGCGATCCGCCCGGCCGCCTCGGCCAGCACAGCAAAATCGAGCGCGCGACCACTGGCGGCATGCACGACCTGGTGGTCTGCGGTGTCGCACTCGGCCGCTGGCACACCCCACCGGGTTGCTGCCGCCTCGCAGAGCTGGCCCCGCGCCATGGCACCGACCTCACGAAGAATCCGGAAATAGCCGGTGGTGCCCATGCTGCGGCCCGTGGCCTGCAGGTTTTTCTGCGGGTTCCGGTAGATCTCACCCGCGCCGGAGAACACCACGCGCACCCGTTCCCAGTCGGCGCCGATTTCCTCGGCGATCAGCAGCGCGTGGGTGGTGTAGATGCCCTGGCCGATCTCGGCGTCAGGCGTCGTGACCACCAGCGTGCCATCAGCGTCAAGGCCGAGATAGGCCAGCAACAGGTCGCGATCACCCGCGGCACTGCCGTACCCCCGGGCGGGCACCACCCAGGCCAGCAGGGTTCCGGCGCCAGCCGCCTGGAGGATCGAGCGACGGGTCACCAGCCAGGGTCTCTCGGTGTGTTCGGTCATGGGGACAGCGGCTCCTCGGCAGATCTGTGAACGATGCAGGACATGGGATATGGAGACGGAAACATACCCTGCCCCCCGGGCCTCGACCACAGGGACCGTAGACAGGTCGTCATAATAATATTACATTATGCTCACTGACAAGATTGACCGTAGTCCGTGAAGCCAGCCGTAGACCCCAGAAAAGCCGTCACGATCCTGTTCCTGGTGGTGTTCATCGACCTGCTGGGCTTCGGCATCATGATCCCGCTGGTGCCCTTTTATGTGGAGCGGCTGGGCGTCGGTCCAGAGCTGATCACGGCGATCCTCGCGCTCTACTCGCTGGTGCAGTTCATCGTCACGCCGTTCTGGGGCCACCTCAGCGATCGGCTCGGGCGCCGGCCTGTGCTGCTGATCTGCATGGCCGGCCACATTGGCGCCTACGTCATGCTGGCGTTCGCCGACACGCTGGCGATGCTGATTCTCTCCCGCATCCTTGGCGGGCTGACCGCCGGGAACCTGGCCGCCTCCTATGCCTACATCACCGACATCACGCCGCCCCAGGATCGCGCGCGCCACCTCGGCAAGATCTCCGCAGCCTTCGGCCTCGGCTTCGTGATGGGCCCTGCGCTGGGCGGACTGCTGGCCGGCACCGGGGACATTGCGGATGCCAATTTCATGCGCCCTGCGCTGGCGGCGGCAAGCCTGTCGGCCGTCGCGCTGGTCGGCATCCTGCTGTTTCTGCCCGAAAGCCATCACCCGGCCCGGACCACAGCCGCCCGCGGCGCGGAGGCCGTGGCGCGGCCGGGGATGCGCGAGGCCGTGGGCCTGATTCTGCGCCGGCGAACAATCGCCCTGATGATCATGCTCTGTCTCATTGTGATCACCTTTGCGGCGATGCGCGAATCGATCTTCTCGCTGTGGGCCAATCACCAGTTCGGCTACAACGCCGCCACCATCGGGCTGTTCTTCTCGTTCAACGGCGTGATCATCACCCTGATCCAGTTCTTCGGCATGGGACCGCTCACCGCCCGCTTCGGCGAACATGCGCTGCTGATGACCGGGATGTTCATGTATACCCTGTGCTGGGTGGGGCTGATCTTCGCCCAGAGCATGATCGGGCTGTTCGCGGCCATGGCCGCGAGCGGTGTCGGCACCGCGCTGTTCGGGACCAGCCTGCAGAGTCTGCTTTCCCGCCGGGCGGGCCCCCAGGAGCGAGGTGCGGTGATGGGCGTGTACCAGTCGACATCCAGCCTCGGACGCTTCTGTGGCCAGACGCTCTCTGGCACGCTTTACGGACAGGTCGGTCCCAATGCACCCTTCGCGCTCGGTGCACTGGCGATGATTCCCGCCTTTGTCATTGCGGTGGTGATCGGCCGGCGCCTGCATGCCGAGAAGGCCGCGGCACCGGCGGCAGATGGGGCACTGGCACTGGATGGCGAGGTAACCGCCGGCAGCGTGGCCGGACCGCGAACCGGACGTCAGTGAGCGAGGGGACAGGGAGGGTGACAACTTGCTGAGTTTCATTTCGAGAAGGCTCGCGATCGCGGTGCCAACACTCCTGGTGGTCATTGCCGGCTCGTTTTTCCTGATGCGCGCGGCTCCGGGCGGACCCTTCGATGCCGACGCGCAGCTCGAGCCCGAGGTCATCGAAAACCTCCGGGCGGCCTACGACCTCGACAAACCGGTCATGGAGCAGTTCCTGCTCTATATGGCGCGGCTGCTACGGGGCGACTTCGGCCCCTCCATCACCTATACCGACTACACCGTCACCGAACTGCTGGCGATCGGCCTGCCGGTCAGCGTCAAGCTCGGACTGACGGCGACCGCCGTGGCACTGCTGTTCGGCTGTCTCATGGGGATCTTTGCGGCGCTCTACCGCAATCGCTGGATCGACTACGTCACGATGTCGATCGCCATGACCGGCTTTGCCGTGCCGGCGTTCGTCGTCGCGCCGGTGCTGACACTGGTCTTCGGACTGTATCTGAAGCTGCTGCCGATCTCGGGCTGGAACGATGGCGCGCTGCAGAACATGGTCCTGCCGGTGATCGCCCTCGCCCTGCCACAGATCGCCATCCTGTCGCGACTGACCCGGGGGTCGATGCTGGAGGTCATGCGGCAGAACTACATCCGCACGGCCAGGGCCAAGGGCCTGCCTGAGTACAAGGTGGTCGCAGGCCATGCCCTCAAGGCGGTCTCGCTGCCGCTGGTGAGCTACCTGGGCCCCGCCATCGCGGGCATCATGACCGGCTCGGTCATCATCGAGCAGATTTTCGGTCTCCCGGGCATGGGTCGCTATTTCATCCAGGGTGCCCTGAGCCGCGACTATCCGCTGGTGATGGGCACGGTCGTCGTCTACGCGACAGCGATCATCCTGCTCAACCTCCTTGCCGACGTCATCTACGGCTACCTCGACCCCCGTGTGAGGCGCGAATAAATGGGTTTTCTGACACAACGCCGCGACCGCCAGCTCGCGGCCATGCAGGCGGCCGGCCGAACCGTGGGGCGTTCGCTCTGGCAGGACGCCCTGCGACGCTTCCGTTCCAACAAGGCGGCGATGGGCAGCGTGTTCGTCCTGGCGTTCATCAGCCTGATGGCGATTTTCGCGCCAATGCTCAGCCCCCACACCCTGGAGGACTTCTACTGGGAATACATCCTCGTTCCGCCCACCCTGGAAAACGGCCACTGGTTCGGCACCGACGCCAACGGCCGTGACATGTTCGTCCGGACCTTCTACGGCGCACGGGTGTCACTGACCATCGGGGTCATGACCACCGCGGTTGCGCTGCTCATCGGGGTGACCTGGGGTTCGGTGGCGGGCTATTTCGGCGGTCGGATCGACAACATCATGATGCGTATCGTCGATGTGCTCTATGCGCTCCCCCTGCTGTTTTTCATCATCATCCTGGTCACGGTTTTCGGGCGAAACATCTACCTCGTCTTCATCGGCATCGGCGCGGTCGAGTGGCTGACGATGTCACGCATCGTGCGTGGCCAGACACTGTCCGTGAAACAGAAGGAATACGTCGAGGCCGCCCGCGCCATCGGGCTGTCCAACCTGGTGATCGTGCGCCGTCATGTGGTGCCCAACATCATCGGCCCGGTCATCGTGTTCGTGACCCTGCTGATCCCGACGACCATCCTGGTCGAAAGCTATCTCAGCTTCCTTGGCCTGGGCGTCCAGGAGCCGATGACCAGCTGGGGGACGTTGATCTCCCAGGGGGCGGCGAGCATCGATACGGGCCCGTGGCTGCTGGTCATTCCAGGCACGTTCCTCGCGATCACGCTGTTCTGTTTCAACTTCATCGGCGACGGTCTGCGCGACGCGCTCGACCCGGAGGGCAGGTGATGGCGACAGGGTCGGTGGAAAAGCGCGCCCGCGTGGCGCCCGCAGCAGAGCCCGCGACCGTACTCGAGTGTCGCGACCTCAATGTGCACTTCGATACACCCGACGGCCGGATCGCCGCCGTCAATGGCATCTCCTTCGATCTCAAGCGCGGCCGGTGTCTTGGCATCGTCGGGGAGTCGGGCTCAGGCAAGAGCCAGACGTTCCTCGGCATCCTCGGGCTACTGGCGAGCAACGGGCACGCCGTCGGCTCGGTCAAGCTGCACGGGGAAGAGATCCTGAACGTGCCACGCCGCAGGCTGGACGCGATCCGCGGTGAGAAACTTGCCATCGTGTTCCAGGACTCCATCACCGGGCTCACCCCGCACAAGCGCATCGGCGAGCAGCTCTCCGAGGTGCTGACGGAGCATCGGGGGCTGGGGCGCACGGCAGCGCGCGCCAAGGTGCTGGAGATGCTCGAGCTGGTGAGGATTCCGGAGGCCGAGAAACGTTTCCGCATGTATCCCCACGAGTTCTCCGGAGGGATGCGCCAGCGGGTCATGGTGGCGCAGGCGCTGCTGTGCCAGCCGGATGTCCTGATCGCCGATGAACCCACCACCGCGCTCGATGTCACCGTCCAGGCGCAGATTCTCAAGCTCTTCAAGGGACTGGCCGACCACACCAACACCGCCCTGGTGATGATCACTCACGACCTCGGCGTGGTCGCCGGACTGTGCGACGAGGTCATGGTCATGTATGCCGGCCGCGTGGTCGAGCATGCGGCCGTCGATGAGCTCTTCTACGCGCCCCGTCATCCCTACACGCGGGGGCTGCTCGCCTGCATGCCGCGCGCCGATCGCGACAGCGAGGCGCTGACCGCCATTCCGGGTCAACCCCCCGACCTCGCCGCCCTGCCGGCCGGCTGCGCCTTTGCACCACGCTGCCCGTACGCCTTCGAGCGTTGCGAGGCCGAGCGCCCGACGCTGTCCCTGGCCGCACCCGGCCATGCCAGGGCCTGCCACCTGGAGGCGCTCCCATGAGCCGTCCATTGCTGCAGGTGGAGAACCTTCGGGTGCACTTCCCCGTGGGGGGCGGGCTGTTCTCCCGGCCGCGCATGCTCAAGGCCGTGGATGACGTGAGCTTCCAGCTCGCCCCTGGCGAGACCCTCGGCGTGGTCGGTGAATCCGGCTGCGGCAAATCCTCGCTGGGTCGGGCCGTGCTCCAGTTGATCCCACCGACCGCCGGACGGGTCCTGTGGCTTGGCGAAGACCTCTGTCGCCTCGACGACGACGCCATGAACGTCAAGCGCAGCGAGCTCCAGCTGGTATTCCAGGACCCGCTGGCCAGCCTCAACCCGCGAATGACGGTCGGTGGCATTCTTCGCGAGCCTCTATACTCTTTCGAACCCGGTATCGCCAGGAGCGAAGCCGAGGACCGTGCTGCGGCAATGATGCGCCGGGTGGGCCTGCGACCGGAGATGATGAACCGCTACCCGAACGAATTCAGCGGGGGGCAGTGCCAGCGCATCAGCATTGCCCGGGCCATGATCTCGCGACCGCGACTGGTCATCTGCGACGAACCGGTGAGTGCACTCGACGTGTCGATCCAGGCGCAGATCATCGCCCTGCTTCGGGAGCTCCAGGCGGAGTACGAAGTCTCCTACATCTTCATCAGCCATGACCTGTCGGTGGTCCGCCACCTGTGCCACCGCATCATGGTGCTCTACCTGGGCAAGCTCATGGAGATCGGTCCAAAGCGGGACATCTTCGACACGCCCCGGCATCCCTACACGCAGAGCCTGCTGTCGGCGGTCCCGATCCCCGATCCACGACGCGCCCGCCAGCGCGACCAGAAACTGCTTGAAGGCGACCTGCCCTCGCCATTGAATCCACCCTCGGGCTGCGTGTTCAGGACCCGCTGCCCGCACGCCACACCGTTGTGCATCAAATCCGCGCCCGTGCTCGAAGCCACGGGTTCGGAGGCGCACCAGGTCGCCTGCCACTACTGGCAGAGCCTGACCCCAGAAACCCATACCGATCAACCCACGGGGGAGTGACATGAGCAACCGGGAAGACATTCCGCCACTGGTCCGGGAAGACGGCACCTACCCCACGGTGCCCCTGCGAAAGCCGGTGATCTCCATTGCCGTGGTCCAGACCCGGGTCCGCGGCGTCGACGGCGCCAACCCCGGCCCCGGCATCCGCGAAAACCTCGACTACACACTCGCGTGCATCGACAAGGCCCAGGGTTACGGCGGGCCCTCGGACCTGCTCTGCTTCCACGAATTCCCTCTGCAGGGCTACCAGCCGGGCTGGACAAGACCGGAGTATCTACGGGTTGCCATCGATGTGCCCGGCCCGGAGGTCGAGGCGATCGCTGCCAGGGCCAGGCAGTACAACTGCTATATCGCCTTCGGCTGTCTCGCCCGTGATCCGGACTGGAAAGACCATGTCATGAACTGGCAGGTACTGGTCGGTCCCGAGGGCCAGGTGGTCGATGTGCACTGGAAACAGCGCAACGTTCGCGGCATGTTCCCGGGCAGCGAGAACATCACCACGACGATTTACGACGTGTTCGACCGCTATGTCGAAATATACGGATGGGACCGGGTCATCCCTGTCGCCCGGACCGATATCGGCAATATCGCGATGTCCTCGGTGCAGTTCGAGCAGGAGCTTTTCCGCTGCATGGCGATGAAAGGCGCTGAAATCATCTGTCGCGTCGCAACCGGGGGTTGCGAGTGGGAGGATATGCGCCTGACTTCCTACCACAACGACGTCTACACGACGCTGGTGAACAACTCGGTCAGCACCGGCAGCAGCAACCCGCATTTCTTCGAGGAAAACGCGCCGAAGAACAACTGGATCGGCCGCTCGGCCATCTTCGGGCCGCGCGGCGAGGTGCTGACCGAGGCCGGCGTGTTCGAAACCAAGCGCCGTACGATGATCAACATGGAGGCCTACCGGAAAAAGCACCGGATCCCGGACCTGCACATCGCGCTCTATCGGCACATCTTCGACCAGTACCGTGAGCGCTACGACCACAGCGCCTATCTCGAGCGCTTGCCGCAGGACAAGGTCGAGGGGGCGCGGATGCTCAAGGATGCCGCCCGCTGGATGAACTACTGGTATTGAAACGGATCCCGGCATGACGACAGACACCCCGACAGCCTTCGCCCCCGGTGACATCGTCGTGGCCAGCAGCGATGTCGACGACCGGAACGTCGATCTGCGCAACCACGCCGGCCCCGGGCGACTGCTGCACATGGACGCCGGATTCGCACTGCGTGCGAGCCTGCATACAGGCACCACAGGTCTGGTGATCGGCGTCGCCGTCGACCCCGCCAGCGGCATGCTCTATGCGGCGGATGCGCAGGCCTACACCCTCGTCGCCTTCGATGCGGCCGGCCGGGGGCCCATGGTGCAGGACTGGCTGCCCAGGCGCCGGTTCGGTGCAATCCTGCCCGTCGATGGCGGCTTGTGGCTGGGGGTGCATTCCCGGCTGGGCCCGCCGCCCGAGGATCACTGGGGCCAGAAGTGGCTGTTCCATGGCAACCCCGAGACCGGCGAAGTCAGGGCTTTCGACGTGGAGATCGACGGCGGCATGCGCGGCTTCCACTGCGTCACCCACTTCGCCCTGGAGCCCGATGGCCACACGCTGCGCTACGTCTCGGAAGGCGGCCGCCGGGTCATGCGCTTCGATCTCCTGAGCCACCGCCAGCTCGAGGATTTTCTGCGCCTGGATGCCGATGACCCCCGCGGCACCTGCGGAATCGCCACGCTTGGCGATGGCGGGATGCTCCTGGCCACGGGCAAGGGGTGCTGCCGCTACGATGCAAGGGGCGTGCGAGTCGAGGACTACGACGTTCCCGTGGAACCCGGCTGGTCCCGGGTCACCCTGGCGAGCGACGGTAGACATTTTTTCCTGAACAATTTCTTCTCCGGCGTGGTCGAAGTCCGCAGGGTTGACGGCGGTGCCGTCGTCCGCCGCCACGATATCGGGCGTAAGTATTCCCTGTGCGGTCTGGTCGAGTACCCGGCCCGCGCAGCAACACAGTGAGGAGGGGCACCGTGGGGATTTTCAAGCACATGGGGATAATGCGCACCGTCCTGGTGGCGCTGGCGGCAGTGGCCGCTGCAGTCACGACCACCCCGGTCATTGCCGATAACAGCGTCTTTCACCGGGGCATTGGCAATGAACCGCGCACCCTCGACCCGCATCGCGCCATCGGCACCTCCGCCTCTATCCTCATCTACGACCTGTTCGAAGGGCTGATGACCGTCGACCGTGAGGGCCGTCTCACCTATGGGGCCGCCGAGGCCTACGAGGTCAGTGACGATGGCCTGACCTACGTGTTCCGCCTGCGAGAGAACCTGCGCTGGTCCGACGGCACACCCAAGACCGCGGAGGACTTCGTCTTCTCCTTCCGCAGGCTGATGGACCCTCAGACCGCCGCGCGATACGCCTCCTTTCTCTACCTCATCGAAAACGGCCGTGCCGTCAACACCGGACAGGCCGATACGGAAACGCTGGGCGTCAGTGCCGTGGATGAGCGGCATCTGGAAATCCGGCTGACCAATCCCGCGCCGTTTCTGCCGGACCTCATGGCGGCCGTGGCCGCGGTGGCGGTGCCCAGGCACGCCATCGAGCAGCACGGTCAGCAGTGGACGCGCCCCGCCAACTTCGTGGGCAGCGGCGCCTACCGCCTTGTCCAGGCCGTGCCCCAGACCTACCTGCTCGCCGAACGCAACGCCTATCATTACGACGCCGACAACGTGCGCATCGAGCGGGTCTTCTACTACCCGCTGGAAAACGACTCGGCGAGCCTGCAACGCTACCGCGCGGGCGAGCTCGATCTGACCCTGCGCTACCCTGCCGACCAGACGCGCTGGATCGAACGCAACCTGCCGGGGCATCTGCGCTCCTCTCCCGGCCTCGGTACGGGCTTCATCCTGCTCAACATTTCCCGCCCGCCCTTCGATGATCCCCGCGTACGCCGTGCGCTGTCCCTCGCCATAGACCGCGAAGGCATCGTCAACCGGCTGCTCGAGGGACAGGTGGAGCCAGCCTACTCGCTGGTGCCGCCCACCATCGACAACTACACGCCGCAGAAGGCGTCGTTTCACACCATGAGCATGCAGGAGCGAATGGCCGAAGCCCGACGACTCATGCAGGAGGCCGGGTTTTCCCAGCGCGATCCGCTCAGGGTGGCAATGCGCTATGACAGTCAGGACACCAACAACAACATCGTCATCGCCGTGCGGGCCATGTGGCGGGCCGTCGGGGCCAACATGGAGATGGTCAACTCAGACTTCGGCGCCGTCATCGCTGACGCCCGGTCCGGCAATTACGAAAGCGCACTGTACGCCTGGTTTGCCGCCTTCAACGATGCCTCGACCTTCCTAGGCACCCTGGACTCCACCAACCGCAGCACGAACTTCGCGCGCTACGCGAACGAAGAGTTCGACGCCCTGATGGCCGCGGCCTCCGCCAGCCCCGACCTCGACGAGCGCCGTGCGCTGATGCAGCAGGCCGAGCGCGTCGCCATGGAAGACCACGCACTGATTCCGGTGTTCTTCTATTCCGGCCAGCGGCTGGTCAATCCGGTGGTGCAGGGCTGGGTCGACAACCCACGCGCCGCGAATCTCACCCGCTACCTGCACATCGAACGCTGAGTCTGAGGCGCGGCGCGTTCAGGTCGAAGGAAACACCCAGCGCTCGCCTGCCCTGCGCGCAGGACAGGCAATGGCGGTGACCGCCGTCGCGGGATCCGGGGAGCGTACCGATCCGTAGGCCTGGCGCCAGCGGCGCACCTGGTGCCTGAACGCCACAGGCAGGGCATCGGTGTGCACCGAGAGCTCGGCTTTCACGGCCTCCGGTACGGCGATCGGCCGCAGAAGCTCCAGGATCTCCCGATCCTCGGTGAAGATCTTCTCAAGATCAGCGCGCATCGGCGCATCGTGTTCCGGCTCGAGCAGGAAGTTGCGCGCCTGGATGTAATGGCTGACAGCCCGCTGTTCATCGATCGGCGTGAAGGCCTGAAAGACGACCTGGCGCAGGGTATCGGTCATCCTGATCGCCAGGCGTACGCACAGCCCCCCCAGGTCGAACGCCAGGCGGGTACGCACAGGCGGGCGGTGCTCATCGACCAGCTCACCCAACGGTCCGCGTTTCGGCCGTGGCGGGTAGCTGTGCTCTGCCCAGGCGCCCAGGCCCTGCGCTTCGACCTTCGTCCGGGCGACCCGCGGGTCTTCCCGATTGCCGAAATCCGGGTGGATGAAATGGGTGTGGGCCGAGTCGATATGATTCTCGAACACCCGCTCCCAGTTTGCGGCATAGTCGAAGCGGCCGTGGATGAACCGCCATGCGCCGTCGCCCGCGCTGAACTCGGGCAGGAAGTCGGGTATGGCCGGGCGTTCCTCAGCCGGGAGATCACCGAGAAACACCCAAACGAGGCCGAACTGCACCGCACAGGGGTAGGCATCCACCCGGGCCCGCCGGGGAATCCGCTCGCCCGCCTCCAGTGAGGGAATCTCCACGCAGCGCCCGTCAGCGCCATACACCCAGCCGTGGTAGGGACACTGCACTCCGCCCGGGACACATTGCCCGCGGCTGAGGGGCGCACCCCGATGCACGCAGGTGTCGGCGAGGCATGCCGGCTGGCCCGCCGCATCCCGGAACAACACCAGGTCGTGGCCGAGCATCCGGATCGGATGCGGCCGCTCGTCGAGCTCGCCCTCGACACAGGCGGCGTACCAGAGGTTTTTCAGCATCGCGGCAGTCGGGCGTCTGCGGGCTGCTCAGCTGGCCATCGCGGCCTCGGATTCCCTCTCGACATCGAGGTCTTCCGCATCGTTCTCGGGCAGCGTCGTGGGCATCGGCTTGAAGGTCCAGCCCGCAGGGTCATCCCGTCGCGCCGGACAGGGCACGACCCGCAGTTCCTTGCCCTGCGCCACTTCCGGAATGGCATGCGGATCGAGCTCCCAGCCCTTCTTGGCCAGACGCTTGCAGAAGATACGGAAAGCCATCGGCATCTTGTCGGTCGATACGGAGAGCTCATCGGCCAGGCCGGCCGGCACCTTGGGCGGCGCGATGTACTCGACGATGTCGGCGTCCTGCTGGAAGACCTCGAGCAGGCCCTTGCGCCGTTCCTCGTCCTGGTCGGAATCCATCAGGTAATTGCGCGCCTGGACGTAGAAGGTCAGCGTGTTTTCCTCGTCGATCGGGGTCTTGCAGGAGAAGATGATCTGACTGACCACCGGCGACATGATCTGCTTGAGTTTGACGGTGAGCCCGCACATGTGGAACTGCAGGTCCGTCGACGCGCCCTTGCGCCCACCCCGGTCCTTGTCCAGCACTTCGCCGAGCCCGCCCTTCTTTTCCTTCGCCTTGTAGAAGTGGCCGGTCCTGGCGCCCCAGGGGAGATGCTCGATGTCGGCGTCCTCGACGCGCGGATCCTCGCGGTTACCGAAGGCGGGATGGACGAAATGCGTGTGCGCCGAGTCCAGCCCGTTCTCGGTTACGCGCTGCCAGTTGGCCCGGTAGTGGAACGCGCCGCTGATGCAACGCCAGTTCTCGGTGTCATAGTACTCCGGGAAGATATCGGGGAGGGGTGGCCGCCGGTCGGCCGGCAGGTCGCCGAGGAATACCCATACGAACCCGTAGCGTTCTTCGGCCGGATACGCGTCCACGCGGGCGCGCTTGGGAATGCGGGCATCGGGGCCCAGCGACGGAATCAGCGTGCAGCGGCCTTCCGCGTTGAACTGCCAGCCGTGGTAGGGGCACATCACCTGGCCGCCATGCAGTTCCCCGCGGGCGAGGTTGCCACCACGGTGGACGCAGACGTTGTGCAGGCAGGCGAAGCCGTCGCCCTTGCGGAAAATCACCAGGTCCTGTCCCAGCACCCGCGCATGTTTCGGACGATCGGCGGGGACGTCCGCGGCCTGCGCGGCGACATACCAGAGATTCTTGAGCATGCGACCTACTCCATCAACGCGTGATACCCGGCGCGGCAGGCGCCACGCTGCAGGCACGCTATCACATGTATTAACTATATAACAACATGACGGGTCATCAGCCTGCCCGTTCCAGGATCTCGAAGGCCGCGCGCTCGGCAGACTCCATCGCCCCCTCCAGGCCCATCGACAGCACCGAGGTGTGCTCGCCGGCGAAGTGCACGCGTCCGTGCGGCGTGGCTGCGGCCGTCCCGTAACGACTGACATCTCCTGGGCCGCGATAGGCAAAGGTTCCGCGCACCCAGGGATGCTTGCTCCAGCACATCACGAAGCCAGGGTCGACCCGCCCTGCCGTCGAGGGCCGGATGCGCACCAGTTCGCGCATTACCTCTTCCAGCACGACGTCGTCCGGGTTGTTGCGGCAGAAGTCGTTGGCGATCCCCGAGAGATAGACCCACAGGTATTGCCCTTCCTGCGACTGCCATCTCATCACCCGTGGCAGCATGCCGTCGCTCCATATCGACGGAGGCAGGCCGTCCTCCTCCCAGAAAGGCTCACGCACCGGCAGGAATATCGAGGTGCCATGCCCGTAGGGGATGTTATTCACTGCCGCGCGCTGCACGTCCGGCAGGCCGGGATGAATCGCGATGTCCCGAAGGACCGTCAGCGGCAAGGTACTGACCACGTAGTCCGCACGGTAGCGGCGTCCGCCGGCGCAGCGCACCTCCGCGCCGCCCGCCCCGCTCTCGATCGCCTCCACCGGGCAGCCGAGCTCGAGATCGCCGTGCAGACTGCCCTGCATTGCCTCGACGAGCCGCTTCATCCCACCGTCAATGAACTGGAGTCCACCGGCATCGCGTGAGAACTCCCTGACCTTCTGCTGCCGGAGGATCCACAGCAGCGACATCTGATCGATTTCGTCGGCCGCCAGGCCCACCGACAGCAGACTCAGCGCAGCCTCGTCAGCGCCTTGGGCCCGCAGATACTGCCCATAGGGAAGATCCCAGCGACCCGCGACCTCCGGGTCCACCCAGCTCTCGAGACCGGGCAGCGGGCTGCGCTCGGGCAGCAACACGCTGGCCAGTGCAAACGGCGGTCGGGCACGGAATTCTCCGGCCAGCCGGTTTTCTCCCGCATCCTGCCAGGCACTGGCGGGCATCAGACGATCCTGGATATGCAGCGCGTAGCGGATCGAATCGCCGATCCAGCCGTGCAGGCCCAGTCCGAAGCGCTCGACCTGGGCCAGCACGCGAGCGTACATCGGGCCAACTTCGAAGCCCCCGGCCTCGGGCCGTCCGTCCACCGTGTCAAGCGTGAAGATGCGACCGCCAATGCGCCGGTCAGCCTCCACCAGCATGACCCGGAAACCCGCCTCTTCGAGCAGCATCGCGCTGTAGAGACCGGAGATACCGGCACCGAGCACGATGACGTCAGCATCCTTGCCACCACGAGAGGCGCAGGCGCCCAGCCCCCCGGCCGCGGATACCGCTGCCGTCGCACCTAGAAACCGCAGCCACTGGCGCCGATTCATCGACGTTCCCATACACCCACTCCCCAGCCTGATGCACCCGTCACTTCACCACTCCCTGCGCCCTGCCACAAGTCCGCACTATCCGCAGCAGCCTCGCCTGGCATTGCCGCTTGAATCTTCCGATTATGTTGTCATATGCTTATGACAACACTATAACCATATTACAATGACTTCGGGCGCTACAACCATTGGGGAGGCATACGGTGACTTACACACTTGGCAACA
>SKYU01000161.1 GCA_007127715.1 Gammaproteobacteria bacterium
GACCGCGGAGGGTGTTCCACCTTGCGGCCCCTGTTGATTATCTTCGCCTGTTTCGGACTCGTGACCTGTTCGACGACGCCCTCGCTCGTCGAACAGATCCGGGCGCTCGGCGAACTCCGCGTCGTCACGCGCAACAGCCCCATCAGCCATTACGTCGGCCTGGACGGTCCCATGGGACCGGAGTATGACCTCGCGCGGGGGCTGGCCGACCGGCTCGGGGTCGGGCTGCACATCTTCGTCCCGGAGAGTTTCGACACCACCCTCGACGAGCTGGTCGCACGCCGCGCCCATATCGCCGCCGCCGGCCTGACCGTCACCCCCGCGCGCCATGCCCGGGTGGACTTCGGCCCTGCCTACAGCATGGTCCAGCCGCAGCTGGTGCAGCGGCAGGGTGACCGACGGGTTTCCAGCGTCGAGTCACTTGCGGCGCTGGAGGAGGCCCGCATCGAAGTCCTCGCGGGATCAAGCCACGCGGAGCAGCTGGCGCGGCTGGCCGAAGAACATCCGACGCTGCACTGGCACGCCATCCAGGGCGTCGATGTCGACGAGTTGCTGTCGCGGGTCACCAATGGCGAGGCCGACTTCACGGTGGTCGACTCCAGCGAATTCATGGTGGCGCGCCATCTCTACCCCGAGCTGCGCGCGGTGCTCGATCTGGGCGACCCCGAGCCGGTGGCCTGGGCACTGACGCGGCGTCGGGGAGACGCCAGCCTGCGCGAGGTCGTCTCCGCTCACTTCGCCACGCTGGACGCCGAAGCCGAGCTCGCCGCGATTTTCCAGCGCTACCTGGAACCTGTGCAGGATTTCGACTACGTGGGCACCCGGGCGTTCGTACGCCATTTCGACACGCGGCTGCCGAGGTATCGCGACTATTTCATCGAAGCGGCGGCGGAGACCGGCTTCGACTGGCGGCTGCTCGCGGCCATCGGCTACCAGGAGTCGCACTGGAACCCGCAGGCCGTATCACCGACCGGCGTCCGCGGCATCATGATGCTGACACAGCGCACGGCGAGCTCCCTGGAAGTCGAGGATCGCGTGGATCCGTTCCAGAGCATCATGGGTGGGGCGCGTTATCTTGCCCGCCAGCACGCCCGCATTCCCGAGAGAATGCCCGAACCCGACCGCACCTGGCTGGCGCTGGCAGCCTACAACATCGGCTGGGGCCACCTGGAGGATGCAAGGATTCTCACGGAAATCAGCGGGGGCAATCCGGACAGCTGGGTGGAGGTCAGGGAGCACCTGCCCCTGCTCACGCAGCGCCAGTGGTACAGCCGTGTGCGCCGCGGCTTCGCCCGCGGCTGGCAGCCGGTCCACTACGTCGACAACATCCAGCGCTACTACCAGGTCCTGCAATGGATGACCGCCGGGGACCAGGAAGAAGAGCCGGCAGATCTGCTTGCCAGCCAGTGAGGCGATCTACGCGTCGCCGCGCCGCGGGATCATCTTCTCGCCTGAAAGAAGTCACGCAGCAGGCGCGCGCTCTCTTCGGCCAGCACGCCACCGGTCACCTCGAGTCGATGATTGAGCGCCGGATGCTCGACCAGGTTCATGAGACTGCCGCAGGCGCCGGTTCGCGGATCGGACGCGCCGAACACCAGGCGCCTTACCCGTGCATGCACCAACGCCATGGCGCACATCGCGCAGGGTTCCAGCGTGACGTAGAGGGTGGTGCCGACAAGCCGGTAATTGCCCAGCCGTCGCCCGGCCTCCCGCAGCACCAGCAGCTCGGCATGCGCGGTGGGATCGTTCAGGCCGATCGGGCGGTTGCAGGCCTCTGCCAGCACTCGGCCCTCGGCATCGACCAGCAATGCCCCGACCGGAACCTCGTCCTGACGCTCGGCCTCACGGGCGAGCTCCAGAGCCCGGGCCATCCACCCGGCATCGTCTATTCCCACTCGATGGTCGCCGGCGGCTTGCCGGAGATGTCGTAGGTGACCCGCGAGATGCCCTCGACCTCGTTGATGATCCGCCGCGAGACGAGGTCCAGAAACTCGTAGGGCAGGTGCGCCCAGCGGGCCGTCATGAAGTCGATGGTTTCGACCGCGCGCAACGCGATGACCCAGTCATAGCGCCGCCCGTCGCCCATCACGCCCACCGAGCGCACTGGCAGGAAGACGGCAAATGCCTGGCTGACCTTGTCGTAGAGGTCGTGGCGGCGCAGCTCCTCGATGAAGATGTGGTC
Organism: Gammaproteobacteria bacterium; assembly: GCA_007127715.1. Classification (GTDB taxonomy): domain Bacteria; phylum Pseudomonadota; class Gammaproteobacteria; order Steroidobacterales; family PWYM01; genus PWYM01. Next base: position 2,183 of record SKYU01000161.1, read on the forward strand.
GGCGCGGCGCAGCAGCTCGGCGTATTCCGTGTGCACTTCGCCGAGGATGCGCACACCCAGGCCCGGTCCCGGGAACGGGTGGCGGTACACCATCTCCGCCGGCAGGCCGAGCTCCACGCCGAGCCGGCGGACTTCGTCCTTGAAGAGGTCCCGCAGCGGCTCGATCAACGCGAGCTTCATGTGCTCGGGCAGCCCGCCGACGTTGTGGTGAGACTTGATGACATGCGCCTTGCCGGTCTTGCTGCCGGCCGATTCGATCACGTCCGGGTAGATCGTGCCCTGGGCCAGCCAGCGCACATCCTCGAGCTTCGCCGCCTCCTCGTCGAACACGGCAATGAACTCGCGACCGATGATCTTGCGCTTGGCCTCGGGATCGCTGACACCTGCCAGCGCCCGCATGAAGCGCTCGGCGGCGTCAACGCGGATGACGTTGACGCCGAGATGCTCGGCGAAGGTGGCCATCACCTGGTCGCCCTCACCGAGACGCAGCAGCCCGTGGTCGACGAAGACGCAGACCAGCTGCTCGCCGATGGCGGCGTGCAGCAGCGCCGCAACCACCGAGGAATCCACCCCGCCCGACAAGCCGAGCAGTACGCGGTCGCGGCCCACGCGCTCGCGCACCTGCGCGATGTGCTCGGCGGCGATGTTGCCGGCGTTCCACACCGGCGGGCAGCCGCACAGTCCGAGCACGAAGCGCTCGAGGATGGCGCGGCCCTGCAGCGTGTGGGTGACCTCGGGGTGGAACTGCAGGCCGTAGAACCCGCGGCGCTCGTCGGCCATGGCGGCCAGCGGCGCGTTCGGCGTGCTGGCCACGGCGGTGAACCCCGGCGGCAGACGCTCGACCCGGTCGCCGTGGCTCATCCAGACCTTGAGCCGGGGTTGCCCGCCTCCCTGCTCGGCATCGTCCGGCCCTTCGCCGCTTCCATGCCCGGGGCCCTCGCCGGTGGCGTCGTTCAGCCCGTCGAGCAGCCGGCTGCTGGCACCCAGGGTGACCTCCGCGTAGCCGAACTCGCGATGGGTGGACCCCGCCACCTGGCCACCGAGCTGCGCGGCCATGGTCTGCATGCCGTAGCAGATGCCGAGCACCGGCACGCCAAGCTCGAACACCACGTCGGCGGCGCGCGGCCCATCCCCCACGGTGACCGACTCGGGGCCTCCGGAGAGGATCACCCCGGCGGGCGCAAACTCGCGGATACTCGCGGCGGTGGCATCCCAGGGCAGGATCTCGCTGTAGACGCCGGCCTCGCGCACGCGGCGTGCGATCAGCTGGGTGTACTGCGAACCGAAATCGAGAATCAGTATCCGGTGGGCATGCAGGTCCGGCAGACTCGCCGCGGCTTCGACGTTCACGGGCGTCTCCGGCTCACTCGACCCGGTAGTTCGGGGCTTCCTTGATGATGGTCACGTCGTGGACATGACTCTCGCGAACGCCCGCCGAGGTGATCCGAACGAACTGTGGCCGCGTGCGCATCTCCTCGATGCTCTGGCTGCCCGTATAGCCCATGGCGGCGCGCAGGCCGCCGGCGAGCTGATGGACAATGGTCACTAGGCTGCCCTTGTAGGGCACACGCCCCTCGATCCCCTCGGGCACAAGCTTCTCGAGCTCCTCGGTGGTGTCCTGGAAGTAGCGGTCCTTGGAGCCGTGCGAACCGGACATGGCGCCCAGCGAACCCATCCCTCGATAGGTCTTGTAGGAGCGGCCCTGGTAGAGCTCGACCTCACCGGGCGATTCCTCGGTACCGGCGAACAGCCCGCCGATCATCACCGAGTGCGCGCCCGCGGCAATGGCCTTGGCGAGATCCCCGGAGTAGCGGATCCCGCCATCGGCGATCAGTGGCACGCCCGAGGCCTCCAGGGCCTTGGCGACTTCGGCGACGGCGGTGATCTGCGGCACGCCAACGCCGGCCACGACCCGGGTGGTGCAGATCGAGCCGGGACCGATGCCGACCTTGACGGCATCGACGCCCGCCTCGACCAGCGCCAGCGCGGCCGCGGCGGTGACGATGTTGCCGCCGATGACCTGCACGTCCGGGTAGGTCTGCTTCACACGGCGTACGCGCTCGAGCACGCCGCGGGAGTGGCCGTGCGAGGTGTCGACCACGATCACGTCCACCCCGGCCTCGACCAGGGCGGCCACGCGCTCATCGGTATCGTGACCCGTGCCCACCGCCGCACCGACCCGCAGCGCACCCCTGCTGTCCTTGGCCGCAACCGGGAAATCCTTCGCCTTCTGGAAGTCCTTGGCCGTGATCATGCCCTTCAGGCGGAAGCCGTCATCGACCACCAGCACCTTCTCGATGCGGTGGCGGTGCAGCAGCAGCAGCACCTCTTCGGGATCCGGGTTCTCGCGTACCGTGACCAGCTTCTCGCGCGGGGTCATCACCTCGGAGACCGGCGCATCCAGGCGGGTCTCGAAGCGCAGGTCGCGATTGGTGACGATCCCCACCGGGACGTCCCCGTCCACCACCGGGACGCCGGAGATGTTCTTGGCGCGCGTGAGCGCGAGGACATCGCTCACCGTGGCATCGCGGCGTACGGTGATGGGGTCGTTGATGATGCCGCTCTCGTATTTCTTGACGCGGCGCACCTCGCGGGCCTGCGCCTCGACCGTCATGTTCTTGTGGATGATGCCGATGCCGCCTTCCTGGGCCAGGGTGATCGCCAGCCGCGATTCGGTGACCGTATCCATCGCCGCCGAGAGCAGGGGCAGGTTGAGGCGGATCTCGCGGGTGAGCCGCGTGGACAGGTCGACCTCGCGTGGCAGCACTTCCGAGTAGGCGGGCTGCAGGAGGACGTCGTCGAAGGTCAGGGCGTCGTGGACGATGCGCATCGGTGGGATCCCGTGATAGGTGGCGGGAGAACCGGGCATTGTACTGGGCGCGGGCCGGAAGCGTAAACCTGAAATCCTCACCGCCGGCGCGGAGTGACCCGGGTCGGTATACTCGATGGCAATGAGCGAGCTGTTCGAACCCCACCGCGAGGTCTACACGGTCAGCCGCCTCAACCGGGAGGCGAACCTGCTGCTCGACGAAGGACTGGGTCGACTGTGGATCGAGGGCGAGCTCTCGTCGATCGCCCGACCGTCCTCCGGCCACCTGTATTTCACCCTGAAAGACGAGCGCGCCCAGGTGCGCTGCGCGATGTTCCGCCAGGCCAACCGCCGGCTGCGCTTTCAGCCGCGCGACGGACTGCAGGTGGTGCTCCGGGCGCGTGTGGGCCTCTACGAGCCACGGGGCGACTATCAGCTGATCGTCGAGCAGATGGAGGAGTCGGGACTCGGCGCACTGCAGCGCGAGTTCGAGGCGCTGAAGGCCCGCCTGGCCGCGGAAGGCCTGTTCGACGAGGCGCGCAAGCGGGCACTGCCTGCTCTGCCACGGCGGATCGGCGTGGTGACCTCCCCGACCGGCGCCGCCATCCGCGACATTCTGACAACCCTGCGGCGCCGCTTCCCGGCCGTACCCGTACTGATCTACCCGACCCCGGTACAGGGCCGCGGCGCGGCGGAGGAGATTGCAGCGGCCCTGGAACGGGCCAGCCGCCGGGGCGAGTGCGATGTCCTGATCCTCGCACGGGGGGGCGGGAGTCTCGAGGATCTCTGGGCCTTCAACGAGGAAGCCGTCGCCCGCGCCATCGTGGGCTGCTCCGTTCCGGTGATCGCCGGGATCGGGCACGAGGTCGACGTGACCATTGCGGATTTCGCCGCCGATCTGCGGGCGCCGACGCCCACCGGGGCGGCGGAACGCGCGGTGCCCGACGCGGGCGAATGGCTGCAGCGCCTGGCCACGCTGCACCGGCGGCTGCACCAGGCCGCCCAGCGCGAAACCCGGCTGGCCACCACCCGACTCCAGGGCCTGCAGCACCGGCTGCGCCGGGTTCACCCGACGCTGCAGCTGGCGCGCGATGCGCAGCGTCTCGATGGCCTGGAACGACGGCTGCGGGCCGCACAGGCGGCAGGACTGGCGGGGCTGCGACGGCGTCTCGAGGGGCTGTCCGCACGCATGGCCCGCCAGTCACCGGCCCTGCGGCTGCAGGCCCAGGGGCATCGGCTGGGCCTGCTGGAGCGGCGGCTGCGGGCTGCCGCGGCCCAGCGTCAGAGGCTGGCCAGCGAACGCCTGGCGAGGGCCGCGGGTACGCTGGCGCCCGCCATCCGGCACCTGCTCGAGCGACGCACCGCCAGCCTGGCGGCCGTCGCCCGCGCACTCAATGCGGTCAGCCCGCTGGGTACGCTGCAACGCGGCTATGCCATCGTCACCGACACCGAGGCCCGGGTGCTGCGTGATGTCCGCGAGGTCCAGGTGGGCGAGCGCATCATGGCGCGGCTCGCGAATGGCCGCCTGGAGGCCGAGATCAGGCGCCTCGAGCCGGGGGATGAATCCGCCTGAGACGCGCGGCAGTGCGGCCGCGGGCGTCGAGAAACGTCGCCATCGGGGGGCGCATCCGGTCCATGTCGACCAGGAAGGCGTCGTGCCCCTGTAGGCAGGGCAGGGCGTGGAACTCGACCTCGCAGCCGCCGGCCTCCAGGGCCTCGGCGAGTTCGCGCTGCTGGTGAAGCGGGAAGAGCAGATCGGTCTCGACACCGATCACCAGCGCGCGCTCGAGTCCGGTGCGGGCCATGGCTGCTGCAACGCTGCCACCGTGATCGGCCACATCGAACAGGTCCATGGCGCGCGAGAGATACAGATAGGCGTTGGCGTCGAACTCGCCGATGAACTTCCGCGCGTGGGCATCGAGATAGGCCTCGACCTCGAAGTCGATCCCGAAGGGGTCGCCGGTGGCACGCTCGCCGCTGACCCGTTCCCGCCCGAAACGCTGGCGCCACTCTTCCGCGGAGCGGTAGGTGATCATGCCGAGCTTGCGCGCCAGGCGCATGCCCCGCAGCGGCCCGCGACCCGGTTCATAGCGCCCGCTGCGCCATTCCGGGTCGCGCCGAACCATCTCCCGCTGCAGCGACCGAAGCCCGATGGCGAGCGGCTCGGCCCGCATCGCCGAGGAAATGCTGACCAGACGGCGGCTGGCCCCGGGGTGCTGGAGCACCAGCGCCAGGGCGCTCATGCCGCCCATCGAGGGCCCGACGACGGTGTCGAGCTGACGGATACCCAAAGCACTGACCAGCGCCCAGGCGGCATTGGCAACGTCCTCCAGCGACAGCACCGGGAAGGTGGTCGCATAGGGCCGCCCGGTCTCGGGGTCGGTGGATGCCGGCCCGGTGCTGCCGAAACAACTGCCCAGCGAGTTGACACAGATGACGAAGTAGCGGCTGGTGTCCAGCGGCAGGCCCGGGCCGATCATGCCCTCCCACCAGCCGGGTGCCGGGTCCGCCGGCGAGGCCGCCGCATGGGCCGAGGGCGACATGCCCGGGAACACCAGCACGGCATTCTCGCGGCTGCGGTCCAGCCGGCCCCAGGTCTCGTAGGCGACCACGGGGTCGCGCAGCTTCCCGCCCCGGTAGAGGGCGAATTCGCCGTCGATTCGGAAACTCTGCCGTGCGCTCATGATCCCGATTCTACGGGTCGCGATCGCGCCAGCTTGGGCCGAGCGGTTACAACGTCATGCCGCCAGGGCATGAGCCTGTCCGCCCCGCCGGGGGGGTTCAGCGATTCCGGCGCAGGTGTTTCATCAGACGCTCGCGCTTGTGGCGCTGGCGCGGCGTAAGGGGATTGCGTCTGCCCGCGTAGGGGTTGTCGCTCGACCGGAACTCCAGACGGATCGGTGCTCCATGCAGCCGGAAGGCCTCACGGAAGCGGTTCACCAGGAATCGGCGATAGGCCTTGGGCACCCTCTCGGTCTGGTTGCCGTGGATCACGATGACCGGAGGATTACGTCCGCCCTGGTGGGCGTAACGCAGCCGGATGCGCCGCCCACGGACCATCGGAGGAGGATGCTGGGCGACGGCCGCAGCGAGCACGCGGGTGAGCTCCGGGGTCGCGAGGTCCGCAGTGGCCGCACGATGGGCTCGGCGCACGTCATCGAGCAGGTCGCCGACGCCGGTCCCGTGCAGGGCGGAGATGAAATGGCGCGGCGCGAAATCGATGAACGGCAGACGCACGTCCATCTGGCGGCGCGTCCGCTCGCGCTGCTCGGCACTGAGACCGTCCCACTTGTTGATGCCAAGCACCAGGGCGCGCCCGCGCTCGAGCACCAGACCGAGCAGCGTCGCGTCCTGTTCGGTAATGCCTTCGCTGGCATCGAACAGGGCGATGACCACGCTGGCCGCGTCGATCGCCTGCAGCGCCTTGACGATCGAGAACTTCTCGATGACCTCGTCAACCCGCGATCGCCGCCGGATGCCCGCGGTATCGATCAGCGTGTAGCGCTGCCCGCCCCGCTCGAAGGGCACGCGGATGCTGTCCCGCGTGGTCCCGGGCCGGTCGAAGGCCACGACCCGTTCCTCGCCCACCAGGCGATTGACCAGCGTCGACTTGCCCACATTCGGCCGGCCCACCACGGTGACCGTGATGCCGTCCTCCACGGCCGCAGGCGTGTCGGCATCAGCCGCCTCGGCCCCGGCCCACGGTGAGAGCACACTGTCCATGAGATAGGCGACGCGGTCGCCATGCGCCGAGGAAATGGCGATGCCCTCCCCGAGGCCCAGAGCCTGGAACTCGGCCAGGGCCAGGTCGGGATCCAGACCCTCGGCCTTGTTCACGGCCAGATACACCTGCCGGCCACGCCGGCGCAGTTCGCTGACGATGCGCTGGTCAGCCGCCGTCAGCCCCCCGCGGGCATCCACCAGCAGGATGACCGCATCGGCCTCTTCCAGCGCCCGCCAGGTCTGCCCGGCCATCAGGCCCGAGAGGTCATCGTCCTGCTCGCCGACGCCGCCGGTGTCCACCAGCACGTAGGGGACAGGGCCGATCCGTCCGAACCCGTACTGCCGGTCGCGGGTCAGCCCGGGGTAGTCGGCGACCAGCGCGTCACGGGTCCCGGTGAGGCGGTTGAACAGCGTGGACTTGCCCACATTGGGCCGTCCGGCAAGCGCAATGACAGGAAGCATCCTGGCGTCTCCGGGCGGCCGGGGCCGGCGTCAGTCGTCGCGCCGAACGCGATAGGCCACGACCCGGCCGTCGTCCAGCTGGGCGACGACCAGGTCGGCCACCGTGGTCAGACCCAGCACGCGACGATTCCCCGCCCTCACGCGGGCCTGGAAACTGCCGTCGTCGGTGGACAGCCAGTGAAGGTATCCCTCGAAGTCGCCGAAGATCACCGAGTCGCCCAGGGTCACGGGCGTCGAGAGATCCCGCATGCGCATCTCGCTGTTCAGCCACACGCTGTTGCCGTTGCGGCGCGAGACGGCCAGCACCTCACTCGCCGCGTCGGCCACGTAGAGATTGGCGAGATCGGCTGCCAGCCCCCCATGGCTGGAGAATTCCCGCGCCCAGATGACCTGGCCGGACTCGAGTGCGATGCTCGCCATGTTGCCCTGGAATCCCACCACGAACAGATCGCGACCGATCGCGAGCGGCCGGGCGTTGATATCGACCAGTCGATCGAGTTCGGTCCGTCCGGTGGGCACGGCCATCTGCTGTTCCCAGAGGGTGTCGCCGTTGGCCAGTGCATAGGCCCCCAGCCGGCCGCTGTCGAAGGCGGCAATCACGGTGTTGCCGCTGATCACCGGTGGCGCATTGCCCCGGAGGATCAGCCGGGGTACGGAGTGGTCGCTGGCCCACAGCCGGCGACCATCCAGCGGCGCGAGCGCAATCAGGCGCCCGTCCACCGTCCGCACGACCACCGCACGCGACGAGCCGGCGGGTGAGGCAAGCACCTCACCGCCGACGAACACCCGCCAGCGCTCTTCACCTGTGCCGCTGTCCAGCGCCAGCACGTGGCCGTCGAGCGTGCCGAACACCACCAGGTCGCCGCTGACCGCCGGCCCACCCGACAGGCTCATGCGCGTATTGACCTGCCAGACCCGTGTGCCTTCGCGGGCATCGATGGCGATCACCCGGCCGTCATGGCCTCCCGCATAGACCCGTGCGCCGTCACTGGCAGGCGCAAGACCCAGACGCAGCCGGTCGCCGCCCCCGCCAGTGGATGCCTGCCAGGCGCGCTGCAGCTGCAGCGTCGGCTGGAACGCCACCAGTTCGGCCGGAGGCTCGGCAATGTCCTTGCCGCCGAAGACACCGCAGCCGGCCAGTGCCAGGGTGCAGAGCAGCAGCCCGCCCGTGCGCAGATCGAACCTCATCAGGAGTCTCCCGCGCCCACCTGGGTGGGCAGGTCGTCACGCTTGATCCGTACCAGGGTGCGATCGATCATGCCGCGGTCCGGCGCATCCAGGGCGCGCTGATAGGCGGCGCGTGCAGCCGCGACATCGCCGCGGGCGGCGAGGATATCTCCGCGGATTTCCGCCGCGCGCGCGACGAAAGCCTCTCCCCGGGCATCTTCCAGCGCTGACAGCGCGCCGTCGAGATCGCCATCGTGGTGCAGGACGCGCGCCAGCCGCAGCGCCGCGATCGCCCGCAGCTCCTGGTCGCGTGTGCGCCCGATCACCTCGCGAAGCGAGGCGGCCGCCGCCCGCGGATCGTTGGCGTCCATGTGCAGGCGGGCCATCAGCAGCCCGGCCTGGTCGGCATAGGGCGTCCGCCCGAAGCCATCCACCAGCGTCTGCGCCAGTTCGCCGGCCTCGTTACGGCGTCTCGCCTCCGCGGCCGTGGTCATCGCCGCGTACAGCCGGCTTGCCTCCTCGGCCGTGCGGGTCTGCCAGGCGCCCCACTGCTGCCAGCCCACCAGGCCGGCCACACCGAGCACCACGCCGCCGATGACGTAGCGGCCGTTGTCGTCCCACCATTGACGGAGGCTTTCCAGCGTCTCGTCGTCGTCGTAATTGCTCACTTCCAAAACTCCCGCAACGCCGTAGCGTCGTTTTCAACTGCAGCTCAGTCCAGCCGCGCCCGCAGCCACGCCAGCACTTCGACACGCGGGACGGCACATTGCTCCCCTTCCCCGCGCAGCGGCTTGGCCGTCACCTCACCGCGCTCGAGCTCGCTCTGCCCCAGCACCAGCGCCCAGCGCGCCCCGCTGCGGTCGGCCCGACGGAACTGGGTCTTGAGGCTTCCGCCACCGCAATGCAGCTGCACCCGCACGCCGCGCAGGCCATCACGGAGCGACTCGGCCAGCTGCATGCCTTCGCCAACGGCATCGTCACCGACGGCGACATAGATGTCCGCCGCCGAGGCCGAGAGATCGGGGCGGTCGAGCCGGAGCAGTTCCACCAGCCGCTCGACGCCCATCGCCCAGCCGATCGCAGGCGTCGGACGCCCCCCGAGCTGGGAGACCAGCCCATCGTAACGCCCCCCGGAACACACGGCGCCCTGCGCCCCGAGCCGATCGGTCAGCCACTCGAACACCGTACGCGAATAGTAGTCCAGGCCGCGCACGAGGCGGGGATTGATCCGGTACTCGATCCCGGCGGCGTCGAGCAGGACACGCAGTGTCTGGAAATGGCGGGCCGACTCGGCGTCGAGATGTTCGGTGAGCAGCGGCGCCTCGGCAATCACCGTCTGCATGTCAGGATGCTTGCTGTCGAGAATGCGCATCGGGTTGGTGCCGAGGCGGCGCAGGCTGTCTTCATCGAGTTCCGCCCGCCGTGCCTCGAAGTAGTCGACCAGCACGTCGCGATAGGCCGCCCGGGCTTCCGGCGTGCCCAGCGAGTTGATTTCCAGCCGGGGCATGCGCAGGCCGAGTTCGCGCCAGATCCGGGCGCTCATGAGGATCATCTCGGCATCGATGTCCGGCCCTGGATAGCCGAGCGCCTCCACGTCGATCTGGTGGAACTGGCGGTAACGGCCTTTCTGGGGACGCTCGTAGCGGAACATCGGCCCCAGACACCACAGGCGCTGCTGCTGATTGTGGAGCAGGCCGTTGGAGATGCCGGCCCGGACGATCCCCGCCGTCGCCTCCGGGCGCAGGGTAACGCTGTCGCCGCTGCGATCATCGAAGGTGTACATCTCCTTCTCGACGATGTCGGTGACCTCGCCGATGGAACGGCGGAACAGTTCGGTCCGCTCCAGCAGGGGCACGCGGATCTGGCGGAACCCATAGGCCTCGAACACGTTGCGGGCCGTATCCTCCAGCAGTTGCCACCATGGGCTGTCGTCGGGCAGCACATCGTTCATGCCGCGCAGGGGTGCAAGCGTCCGGGTCATGGTGATCGGTCGGTTCCGTAATCTGGGGAGAGCGTTCAGCGGGGCGGATCGAGACGCAGCCGCGCGACGTTGTTGACGACCTGATCGGGCGGCACGCGCCAGGGTTCACCGTCGATCCACAGCGTGGCCGCCGCCGCGTTGCCCAGCAGCACCGACACGGGTGGCCTGCCCCGAACGTCGACCCGCTGGTCAGCCGCAGCGAGGCCGAAAAACAGCCGACGGCCGTCGGCGTCGCTGATCTCGGTCCAGCATTCACCGGTGAAACCGATCACCAGGTGCAGGCCCTCACCGGGAGCCAGCTCAGCGGCGGCGGGTGCAGGTGACGGCGTGGTCTCGGCGGCGGGCATGGATGCGCCGGGAGGCGAGGAATCGGGCGGCGATGGGTCGGTCGCAGCGGGATCCGCCGGCGCCCGCGAGCGCAGTGTCGGCAGCAGGGTCGGCTCGATTTCCGAGAGCAGCGGCTGCACGCCGGCCTCCAGCGCGAGAGAGAGATCGGTCTCTACCGGAACCGGTTCAGCGGGTTGCGCCCAGAGCCGCCAGACCGCCACGGCCGCGATCAGCAGCACCACGAGTACCGCCAGCACCACCGGCCAGTTGAGCCCGTCGTCGACCGCGAAACGATCCGGGCGCTTGGTCGGCGGCGAGGGCAGCGGGTCGCTCGCCGACTCGACCGCCTGATAGCGCGTCAGCAGGGCATCGCCGTCCAGCCCCAGCAGCCCCGCGTACTTTCTCAGGTGGCCCCGGACAAAGACCGGCGCGCCAAGCCGGGCGAAATCATCGCGCTCCAGCGCCCTGAGGATGGCCGGGTCGAGATGCAGGCTCGAGGCCGCCGCCTCCTCGGTCAGTTCACGGGCTTCACGGGCCTCGCGCAGGACGGCACCGATGGAGACCTCGGGCTCCGCGGCAACCTCCTGCGTTTCGGTGTCATCGCTCATCGCGCTGTGACTCGAGCAATTGGCGGGCCTGCACCGAGTCGGCGAAATCCTCGCGAAGGCGCGCGGCGTACTCGCGCGCCGTGCGTTCGTCGCCCAGGGCGCGCTCGACCCGCACACCCAGCCACAGGGCCTCTGCGCTGACTGGGGCCGCCGCGAAATAGCGCTGCAGGAACGCCCGCGCCCCCATGAGATTGCCGCCGTCCAGCGACAGGCCGGCCATCTTGATCAGGGCTTCGGAGAACCGCGGGTTGCGCTCCAGCGCCTCGCGGAAATAGGCCTCCGCCGCAGCCGCATCACCCTTTTCGCCCATGCAGACGCCGGCGTTGGTCAGCGGCAGCTCCGGACGGGGATACAGCCTGTCCTGTGCCGCGCGGCGGAAAAACCCCTCGGCCTCGTCGAAACGCTGCTGGCCGCACAGGAAGACACCGTAGGTATTCCACAGCTCGGGATCACGCTCCGACAGCCGCAGGGCGATCCGGAAATGACGTTCGGCATCATCGGTCTCGTCGAGCTGCTGATAGAGCACCGCCAGCGCGGCATGCGCGCGACCATAGCGCCGGTCCTGCTCGACCGCCCGCGTCAGGCGCTCGAGCGCCAGTTCCATGCGACCCTGGCGGAAGTAGCCGATGCCGAGATCGGTGTTGATGCGGGCGGCCTCTTCCCGCGAGGCGGCGGACTCGGTCCGCGGCCGGTCGCCGGTCGTGGCGCAGCCCGTCCCCAGCAGGGCCAGCGCCACCAGCAGCAGGCCAGACAGGCGGCTCATGCCCCGGCTGCCCTGAGACGCTTCTCGCCGAGGCGCACCCGGGTGCGGTCGGCGACCCGGCCCGCCAGCTGCCCGCAGGCGGCATCGATGTCGTCGCCACGGGTACGCCGCGTGGTGGTGCGCACACCGCACTGGTTGAGGCGGTCACGAAAGGCGTCGATGACACGCGCCGGCGAACGCCGGAACCGCGTCTCGGGAAACGGATTGAAGGGGATGAGGTTGACCTTGGCCGGACGGCCCCGCAGCAGCGCCACGAGCCTGTCCGCGTGAGCCGGGCTGTCATTGACCCCGTCCAGCATCACGTATTCGAAGGTGATCTGACGACTGGACTGACGGTCGGCGTAGCGCCAGCACGCGGCCAGCAACTCCTCTATGGGGTGGATACGGTTGATCGGCACGAGTTCGTCGCGCAGCGCATCGTCCGGCGCATGCAGGGACACCGCCAGCGCCACGTTGCAGTCTTCGCCCAGGCGGTCGATCTGCGGCACCAGGCCCGAGGTGCTGATGGTGACCCGGCGCCGCGACAGTCCAAAGCCCAGGTCATCGATCAGCACCCGGGTCGCAGGCACCACCGACCGGTAGTTCGCCAGCGGCTCGCCCATGCCCATGAACACCACGTTGCTGATCTGCCGCCCCTCGCTCTGGAGGATGCGGTTGGCCAGCAGGACCTGCCCGACGATCTCGGCGGCGGAGAGGTTGCGGTTGAAGCCCTGCTGCGCGGTGGCGCAGAAGGCGCAGTCCAGTGCGCAGCCGACCTGGGAGGAGATACACAGCGTGGTGCGGTCGGGCTCCGGGATGTAGACCATCTCGATGCCCTGGCTCGCCCCCATGTTGAGCAGCCACTTGATGGTGCCGTCGGCGGAGCGCTGCTCGCTGTCGATGGCCGGCAGCTCGAGCGTGCACTCGGCCGACAGTCGCGCGCGCAGCGCGCGCGACATGTCGGTCATCTCGTCGAAATCCAGCACGCCCCGCTGGTAGACCCACTGCATGAGCTGGCGGGCCCGGAAGGGCTTCTCACCCCAGGCGGCGAAGTGCGCCTCCAGCGCCTGCCGGGACAGGCCCAGCAGGTGGGTCGCGGAGACGGCTGGCAACGCCACGGCCATGATCGCTGTCCGGGGTTCAGCGCGTACGCGGGCAGAGCCCGTCATCACCGAAGAAGAAGCGGATCTCCTCGGCAGCCGTCTCGGCAGCGTCGGAGCCGTGCACCACGTTCTCTTCGATGCTTGCCGCGAAGTCACGGCGGATAGTGCCCGGCGCGGCCTTGGCCGGGTCCGTCGCACCCATGAGTTCACGATGGCGGGCCACGGCATCTTCGCCTTCGAGGGCCTGCACCATCACCGGCCCGGAGGTCATGTAGTTCACCAGGTCGCGATAGAACGGCCGCTCGGCGTGCACGGCATAGAACTGCTCCGCCTGCTCGGTACTGAGGTGCAGCATGCGCGCCGCGATGATCTGCAGGCTGGCCTTCTCGAAGCGCGAGTAGATCTCGCCGATGATGTTCTTCTCGACGCCGTCGGGCTTGATGATGGACAGCGTTCTTTCGATGGTCATGAGACTTCCCTGGTGATGGTTGAACAAAGCGTGGAGGAAACGCCGGCCTGCGGGCGCGGGCCGGTCGCGGTGATCAGACGCTGAAACTCTCGCCGCAGCCGCATTCCCCGGCGACGTTGGGATTGCGGAAACGGAAGGCCTCGTTGATGCCGTCGCGGACGAAGTCCACTTCGGTGCCGTCGATCATGGGCAGGGCCTCGCCATCGACCACCACTTTCACCCCGTCGGCACCGTCGAACACGATATCGCCCTCGCCGACGTCATCGGCATAGTCGACGACGTATGCGAACCCGGAGCAGCCGGTCTTGCGGACCCCCAGACGCAGTCCGACACCATGCCCCCGGCGCGCCAGGTAGCTGCGTACCCGCTCGGCGGCGGAATCTGTCAGAGAAATGGCCATCAGCACACCTCCTGTTGTTCAGTTGACCTGCCGCGCGCGCAATACCTCCAGGCAGCGCCGCGCAGCATCTTCGACGAGCAGCACCTGCCCGAGTTTCTCGACCGGCAGCCCGAGCGCCGCGTGCAGTGCGGCGGGCTCGACCGCCCCCAGCGCCGAGGGCGGCCGGCCCTCCAGCTGCTCACAGGCGAGATCTGCGGCCACCAGCAGCGCCGGACAGCCCAGCGCGCGAAACCTGACCCGGGCCAGTGCGCCCTCGGCGCCCTCCGGGCTCTGCCAGACCAGGATCTGCACGCAACTGCCGCGCGCCGCCTCCCCGGCCTCGCCAAGCGCATCCGGCGTCTCCTCCGGCTCCGCTGCATGGCCCAGATCGCGAAACCGCGCCAGGACCACCCCGGAATACCCGCCGATCCAATCGCCCTCGATCTGGCCCATGCGACTCTACAGTTTAACCTGAAGCCCGGTCTGCGTGCACGACGGGCGGGGCACTGGCGATGGGGGCCATCCGCCGCAGGCGGCGCAGCGCTGCCCGCACCTCCACCGCAGCCCGGGCCAGCAGCGCCTCGTCGGTGTCCCGGCCGAAGCTGAAACGCAACGCCGCCTCGGCCAGCAGATCGGACCGCCCCAGCGCACGCAACACGTACGACCCTTCCCCGCTCGCCGAGTTGCACGCCGAACCGCCGGATACCGCCATCCCCTCGAGGGCGAGGCGCAGACTCTCCCCGACCACCCCCTCGAAGCTGACGTTGAGGATCCACGGCGACCCGTGCGCGTCCAGCGGGCTGTTGCACAGCACACCCCCGGCGGTGGCCAGGGCTTCCCGGAACGCCAGTCGCAACCCCTGCAGCCGCGCATACTCGGTCTCGCGGCACTGCTCGGCGAGCACCAGCGCACGCGCCATGCCCACCACCTGGTGGGTCGCCAGCGTCCCCGGTCGCAAGCCGCCCTCCTGACCGCCACCGAACAGCAGCGGCTCGATCCGCCGCCGCGCCGCAGGCGTAAGCACCAGCGCGCCGATGCCTTTCGGGCCATGTACCTTGTGGGCATTGATCGACAGCAGATCGACCGGCAGCGCGTGAAAATCGATGGGCAGCTTGCCGATGCTCTGCGCGGCGTCGACGTGAAACGGAATGCCGGCATCACGGCACAGCGCCCCGAGCGCGGCGATGTCGTTGACCGCCCCGGTCTCGTTGTTCACGTGCATCAGCGACACCAGCACCGTGTCCTCGCGCAGTGCGCCGGCCAGGGCGTCGGGGTCGACCCGGCCGTCCGGGCCGGGATCCAGGCGCGTGACGCTGAACCCCTCCCGCTCCAGCTGTTCGAGCGCATCGAGCACCGCGCGATGCTCCGTGCGGCTGCTGACCAGGTGGCGGCCCCGCCAGGCACTGGCCCGGGCCACACCCAGCACGGCGAGGTTGTCCGATTCGGTCGCTCCGGACGTGAACACGATCTCCCCGGGGGACGCACCGACAACCCGCGCAATCGCCTCACGCGCGCTCGCCACCCGTGCGGCTGCACGGCGGCCCGCGGCATGGGTGGCGGAGGCCGGGTTGGCGCAAAGCATCGGGTCGGCCAGCACCGCCTGCATGACCGCCACCACCTCCGGTGCCAGCGGCGTGGTCGCGGCGTGGTCGAGATAGATCGGCGACGGCCCGCTCATTCGCCTCGCCGGCGACGCGCCGCCTCGCCCAGGGGATCGACCGCAGAGAGGATGCCCCGAAGAATGTTGAGCTCCTGCTCGTCCGGCCGTGCCCTGGCATACAGCCGTCGCAGCCTGCGCATCAGCTGCCGGGGGTAGGCCGGATCGAGAAAGCCGGTATGGATGAGCACCTGCTCGAGGTGGGTATAGAAGCGTTCGAGGTCGTCTGCACGGGCCAGCGGCACCTCACGCTCGACCGCTGTCCGGGTATCGCCCAGCCAGGCCAGCCGCAGCTCATAGGCGAGCAGCTGCACGGCCATGCCGAGATTCAGGGAGCTGTAGGCGGGGTTGGCGGGAATGTTCACCAGCACCTGGCAGCGGTCGAGCTCCTCGTTCGACAGGCCGGATTTCTCGGTCCCGAACAGCAGGGCCACGGGCCCCTCGCGGGCGCTTTCGAGCAGCGCAGCGGCGGCGGCGCGCGGCTCGAGCTGCGGCCAGGTCACGCTGCGCAGCCGCGCACTGGTGCCCATCACCAGCCGACAGCCGACCAGGGCGTCCTCCAGGGTCGGGCACACCCGGGCCGCCGTCAGCACGTCGTCGGCACCGGAGGCGCGCGCCGTGGCTTCCTCGTGGGGAAAGTCGCGTGGAGCGACCAGCACCAGTTCGGTCAGCCCCATGGTCTTCATCGCCCGCGCCGCCGCGCCGATGTTGCCCGGATGGGTGGTGCGCACCAGCACGATCCGCACAGGCCAGGGCAGCCAGTCGGGGGAGGCATCGGGACGTGGGGCTTCAGTGCTCATGGTCTGGTATTCTACGCGCCCCGTGTGCCGCACCGCTGCGACCCGGTACGCGAGCGCCGCTCATCAAGACAACCCCCGGAGTCGATCTCGCGCCATGTCCGCGACCCTGAACATTGCCGTGAGCGCCGCGCGCGCGGCCGGCAGCCTCATCATCCGCAGCCTCAACCAGCTGGACTCCCTGCAGGTCACCACCAAGGCCCGCAACGAGTTCGTCACCGAGGTCGACCGCCAGGCCGAGGCCGAAATCATCCGGGTGATCCGCAAGGCCTATCCGGCGCATGCCTTTCTTGCCGAGGAAAGCGGCGCGCATGGCAGCGGCGACACCCTGTGGATCATCGATCCGCTGGATGGGACCACGAACTTCCTGCACGGGTTTCCGCAATTCGCCGTAAGCATCGCGTTGCAGGTCGCGGGCCGCCTGGAATGCGGCGTGGTCTACGATCCCATGCGCCAGGAACTGTTCACCGCCGAACGTGGCGGTGGGGCCCAGCTCGACGGACGGCGCATCCGGGTCAGCAAGCGCACCACGCTCGACGATGCGCTGATCGGCACCGGATTTCCCTACCGGGCCAACCTCGACTGGGCGGAGACCTACCTGGCGATGCTGCGGGACGTGATGCAGAACACGGCCGGACTGCGTCGGCCGGGCGCGGCCGCGCTTGATCTGGCCTACGTCGCGGCCGGTCGGCTCGACGGGTTCTGGGAGTTCGGGCTGGCCCCGTGGGACGTGGCCGCGGGCACGTTGATGATCCGTGAAGCCGGCGGCCGCATCAGCGATTTCGAGGGCGGCGACGGCTTCATGCAGAGCGGTCACGTGATCGGCGGAAACCCGAAGATCTATGCCCAGCTCTCCCGGCTGCTGGCGCCGCACTATGCGCGAGGCAGACAGGCGGCGTCCGCTCAGCGCGCCACCGACTCCGAATAGAGGGAAATCTCCTGGAAATGACGCTGGACCTGGGCCAGCTCCTGTGTTTGATTCTCGGGTTGGCGCCTCGAACACTGCGTCCCGTCCTGTGCAGGCGCCTCGTGAGGGGGGCCTGCCTGATGTCCGGAGCCGATCAACAACAGCACCGCCAGCAGGTCGAGCGCGCCTGGGCGCAGTGGACCTTGCGTCCGCGCTATCAGGGCTGGGGGCACGTGGTCGCAGGCCTGGTGCATGTCGGCGCCGCGCTGCTCGTCGGGCTGTTTTTTACGCTGGGTATGGAGCAGCCCCCACCGCTGCCGGGCATCGCGGGCTTCGGAGTGGTGATCTACCTGCTGGTCTTTCGTGATGACCTGCGCGGGCAATTCCGCCTGCCGCCCCCCCCTGCCAGCCCGCGCCCGCGTGGCGGGCGCGACGCGAGCGCACTGCTTCCGATGGCACTGCTCATCCATATCCTGCTCATCCCGTTGCTGTACCACTGGCTGGTGCCGGATCCCGTCAAGCAGAGACTGCGTGAGTTCGTCGGCCAGATCGGAGAGCCCATGACATTCGTGCTGGTGTTCGCCTGCTTCAGTCTGGCTGTCGCACTACTGCTGCATGTCGCCGCACTGACGGTATTCCTGCTGCGACGACGCCTGCATCGGGCCGATTGAACCGCAGCCGAAACATCCTTAACTGCGCAAACCTGCCGGATTCCCGGATGGCCCGGCGTCATCCCGACCCCTAATCTCGACAGTACGGCGCCATGGAGGGCGTCGATCACTCAGGGAGGAGTGGGTCATGAAAATCCTGCGCATGCTTTGCCTGTTATGGGTCAGCACGGTACCAGCCGTGGTACAGGCCTTTGAGTTCGACACGGCGTTGGAGGGCAGCTGGAGTGCCGGCACGCTTATGGAACAGATCGATGAGATCGTCGTGACGGCACCCTGGCTCGAGGGTGACGAGACCCTCTGGCAGCTCAATGAGCTCGAATGGACGGCACCCTGGCTGTTCAACCCACTGGACACGATGCTCCTGACACCGGAACTGGTGCCCGAACCATCACAGGATGACTCGGCGTTGGCACAGGAATGCGCCCTGCTGATCAATCAGTGGAAAAACGACTGTCAGCGCTTCTACCGCGCACTCGCGCCCTACTGCACCGGCGGACTGTTTCTGGTTGCCAAGGGACTGCTGACGCTGACGCCGGCGTTCCGCCTGGCCTGGGAACTGGTCCCTGCGGACGTGATGCTGAGCGCGCTGGCCGCGGGGCAATGCAACAAGATCACACAGGCGCTGGAGGAGCGCTGCCAGGTCATCGCAGACGATCCGGCGCGCGGCCCGCGCGCAGCTGGCTGCGAAGCGTAGGCCCGGGCCAACACCACACGGGCGTCCCCTGACCCAGGGCGGCGCATGAACACAGGGAGCCAACATATGAACAGAGTGACCCTGATCGGCGCTGCCCTGGTCGCCCTGACACTTGCAACGGCGTGGGCGTGGTCCCGTCTCGCGACACCGCCACCCCCGGCCGGAGACGCCCCGGGGCACCTCGCGGAACCGGGCCGCGCACCGCTGGCCTCGGCGGCCGGTGGTTCTGGGCCGACCGCACCACCGGCATCCGCGCCGGGCGGCGGCACCCGCCCCACATCTGGCGCTGGAACCACGACGGCGGTCTCCCCGCCCGCCGTCCCCCCATCCGGCAGCACCGGGGACGCGTCGCAGCTGCGCGAGATGGCCGACGCCTGGACCGAGCTTGCGACACAGCTGCCGGCGTTCCGGGAAGGCCGAGGCGAGCTCTACGCACAGTGGCGGGCGCTGCTGGATGACTCCCTCGGGTCAGACGAGGCCGACTTCTACCTGGCACTCATGGGGGGTGATCTCAGCTGGCCGGAGATGCGGGCACTGATCCACGAGCACTCGCGCCTGACCGGCCAGGACTATCGGGAGCTGGAACTCCAGCTTGGGCTGAACAGCGGCGAGATCAGTCTGGAGGAGCTCGAGCAGCTGGCGGCTGGCGGTCTGCCGCTGCCGGACTGGAGTGCGCTGTCGCTGGCATGGCAAGGCCGTGTCGACGATATCGCCAGCCTGGCCGCACGCGGGCATCTGTCCGATCTCGATATCCGCAACCCGCTGAACGGCAACACGACGCTGGGCACGTTCATCAGCCACGTTGCGGGCGGGCAGATGGCACCCGAGGAGGCGGGTCGCCATATGGCCAGCCTGCTTGCGCTCGGCGTGGACACTACAGAGACCACCCGCGGTCAGGACGCGCTTGCACAGGTCCTCTCACGCGTCGGGCCCGGTAATGCCGTGGGGATGCACGCACTCGCGGAAATGCTGATCGCGCACGGGCACCCGGTCACGGCGCAGCATCTCGAACTGGCCTCACGCATTGCTTCACCCGGAATCAGCGACCGGATGGTGCGCCTTCTCGGGGGCGGCTGACCAGGCACCCTGACCGCCGGACGGTCAGGGCAGCTCCTTCAGCGTCTCGTCCTCTTCCTTCTGCGGTGGCAGCAGGTCCACGGTCGACACGTTGAGCGCCAGCGCGGTCGCGCTTGCGATGTAGATCGACGAGTAGGTGCCAACCACGATGCCGATGATCAACGCGATGGAGAAACCATAGAGCGCATCGCCACCCACGAACAGCAGCGCCATCAGCACAAGCAGCGTGGTCAGACCGGTCACGATGGTGCGGGCCAGCGTCTGGTTGAGCGACACGTTCATGACCCGTTCCGGCGTCTCGCGACGCAGCCGCAGGAAGTTCTCGCGAATCCGGTCGAAGATCACGATGGTGTCGTTCAGCGAATAGCCGATCACTGCGAGGATCGCGGCCAGCACGGCCAGGTCGAAGGGAATCTGGAACAGCGAGAAGATCCCGATGGTGATGATCACGTCATGCGCCAATGCAGCCACGGCACCCAACGAGAACTTCCACTGGAAGCGGAACGACACGTAAGCCAGAATCATCAGCAGTGCGAACAGCATGGCGAGCGCACC
>SKYU01000056.1 GCA_007127715.1 Gammaproteobacteria bacterium
CGATCGACGCGGTCGGCGAGGGTACCGAAGATCGGCGCCCAGATGAGCGCCGCGGTCTGCACGACCGCGAAGAGGATGCCGGCCCGTGCCGTGGCCTCGGCAGGTGTGGCACCCTGGGCTATGCCGGACTGCACGGCCCACAGCAGCAGGAAGGTCCCGACCACGGCGAGATCGCCGCGCGAGACGAAAGCGGTGCCGTAGGCCAGGCTGATGCGCGCGTTCTTCGCGGCGGCCATGCCCTGGGTCATCAGCGACATCAGGCTGTCAGTGCTCTTGGCCGCCTCCGGCACTCCGCCCCGCAAGCCCCGCAGCACCAGCGAACCGATGATCGCGATCGCCGCCACCACCAGCAGCGAATACTGGCCGGCCGCCCGCGGATCCTCGGCGATCCCGGAAAACCAGGCCGGCAGGCGGGTCAGGACGATGGCGAAGATCAGCACACCGACGCCGTTCAGCATGTAGGCCACGGCGACGAACTTGCCGCGGGACTGCTCCTGCGGATAGTCGGCAAGCACCGTGGCCAGCATGGCGGTGACCGCGGCAGCGCCGACCGCGAAGACGACGCGCGCACCGATCAGCTCGTTGACCGTGGTCGCGTACGGGTACAGGCCGTAGCCCACGCCGATCAGGAAGAACCCGCCCATGTACACGGCGCGCCGGCCGATACGGTCGGACAGGGCTCCGAAGGGGCCCACCAGCAGCAGGATCACCAGCTCCTGCCAGAGCAGCAGCTGCCCGCTGATCCGCCCATGCACCGACTCCGGGAGCCCAAGATGCTCGGTCAGGATGTAGGGCTGGATGGTATTGATGAAGGTGAACAGGCCGATGCTGAGCAGCGCGGCGAAAAAGAACACCAGTGCGTTGCCCCGGGTGACGCCGGGGGTGAGATGAAAGGGTCCTAGCTTCTCGGTCTGCATGTCCGCGCCCCCGCACGTCGCCGGCGTCAGCCGGCGAGCTCCTCGGCCGAACCGGCCTCATCGTCCTGTCCCGGCCGGGTAGCGCGCGCCTGGCGCGTCTTCAGCGGCACGTTGTCGAGCACCCATGGACGGTGCTCATGACGCATCGGGCAGGGCAGCGTGGCGGCGCGCTTGCCGGTGAACTCGGCGGCCAGCCGGTCGCTGTCGATCAGCCAGCCGCGCGCCTCGAGCTTGCGCACCATGCGACGGAACTCCATCTGCAGCTGATCGGAGCGCACCGTGACTTCCTCGAGGAAGTTCTCGGGCACGTGGATGGGCCGGATGTTCTCGATGATGTGGGCGTCCTGTTCGAAGATCCTGATGTTCCGCTTGACGGTGTTCTTGTCGAACATCGGCAGACGCAGGAAATTCCGGCCCATCATCCACCAGCTGCGGGTGTTGTTCTCGTCCACCGGCGTGTGAGCGTTGTAGATCCAGATGGCCATCTTCGGCGTGATGTCCAGCCGCAGGCCGACAATCGGGCCGCACATGTGGAAGAACGGCTTGGTGGCGACGGGTGGACGGTCCGGCGTGGTCAAGGCCCATACACCACGCGGCTTGGGCGGATGCATGATGATCTCGCCCTTCGCACCCCACTCATGCACGTCGATGGAGAAGTCCATGACTTCCGGGCGGTCCGGATCGCCGAAGGCGGTGCCGTGGACGAACGGGGCGTGCGAGGCATCGAGGCCGTTCTCCACCACCCGCTCCCAGTTCATCTTGAACTCCCAGACACCGTGGACGAAGCGCCAGTCGGCGCTGTCCACATCCGGCAGCTCGGGCAATGGGGGACGCTCGGCTTCCGGGAGGTCGCCCAGAAACACCCAGATCCACCCATAGCGCTCGACCACCGGGTAGCTGTCGACCCGGGCCCGGCCCGGGACTTTCATGTCGGGATGGGCGGGGATGCGGCTGCACCGCCCATCACGGGCATAGCGCCAGCCGTGAAACGGACACTCGACCGTACCGTCGACCACCCGGCCCTGGGAGAGCGACGCGCCACGGTGCACGCAGATGTCGCTCAGGCAGGCCACCTGGCCGCTCTCGTCCCGGAACAGCACCAGGTCCTGGCCGAGCAGCCTGACGAAGACGGGCTTGTCGGTGACATTGCGCGACTGCTGCGCGACATACCAGAGGTTCACCAGCATCGATCTCTCCCGGGTCTATGAGGTGACGCGGCCAGCACCATTCGCCATGAGGGACTCGGCTAGGGGGCTGACGAAGAGGGCGTTGGCCGCGTCGGTGACCTTTCCCGGGATACTCCCGGGCCTTGCAAGCACAGTATCAAACTGACCAAGCGGTCCATTATAAATATGACCGATCAGTCCACAGAGTGGCCAGGCCGGCCACTCGCCCTGGACCGGGCCTTGGGAGCGGTCTGGCGCATCCAGCGGCGCGCACGGTCGCCTCGGCGGCGGCCGCCCTCGGCCTCGCCGGCCATGACCCGCTGCACGATCAGCTCGATCATCTCGTTGATGTCCTGCCAGTCCTCGTCCTGGTCCAGCGAATACCAGAAATAGCGCGGCGCACTGTGCGCGCGCAGCGCGAGATAGGTGACGGCCGCGTTGAGGATCACCAGCAGCGCGATGGTGCCCTCACGGCTGTATTCATCCGGGCGCGTGAAATATTTCCGCAGGTCCTTGCCGAATCCCGTACGGACTTCTTCCAGCGCTTCGGTCAGCTGGTTGGGCCGCAGCAGCTCGTTGGCAAGAATCTCCAGCGTGCGTGGTCTGCGACGCAGCGCGGCGGCGTAGGCGGCGTAGTTGTGGGAGATCTGTTCCGCCGTGGACATGCGCTCGTAGGCCTCGAGATCGGCACCGGCCAGCTCCCCCTCGCCCGGCATGAAATCGCTCTGCTCGCCCCAGGCACGGGCCAGCCCCTGCAGACCACCGAAGTACTTGTACAGCAGGTTCTTGCCGACCCCGGACTCCTTGATCACGGCGTTCACGCCGATCCCCTGGACCCCGTCGCGGTGCAGCACCTTGTCGAAGGCGCGGATCAGCGCCTGTTCCTTGGCCTCCGGGTCGCGTGTCCAGCTTCGCCGGCGCGGCGCCCGCCGACTGTCCCTGCGGGCGGCTGTCCTGCGCGCCGGCGTTCCCGATTCTCCTGCCATGACCTCTCCCCTGAACCGGCCATCAGCATAGCATTTTGGACCATATGGTCAATTTTTGCTGCAACGCGGCAGACAAGGCTGCCGGCCCTGTTCAGCGGAACAGGATATTCCCCGGATACCGCTGGGCCAGCCGCCGGTCCAGGCCCATCCAGCGGCCCGAAGGCGTCAGGATGAACATCAGGGCGATGGCACCCAGGACGATCAGCGAGGCGTCATAGAACCCGCCAATGCCGAACATCACGATGAAGAACAGCGCCGCGGCCGCCGCCCAGCGGGTACACAGCCCGAGCAGCAGCCCCACTCCGGCCGCCAGCTCGCCCCAGGCGATCATCCAGGAAATCGGCACGTAGAACGGAACGGCGAACACCTCGATGAAGGTCACCGCGAACGAGCCGGGGTCGAGCTCCGGCACGCGCTGCTCCAGCGTGACCTTCAGACGGTCGGTGAACAGGTAGCCACCGCGGAACTTGTTGATGGCGGCAAAGAGGTAGAACAGCCCGAACACCCAGCGGTTGAACAGCACGAACACGCGTCCCAGTGAGCGGAACGGCTGGGTGCGGAAGTTGCTCCACCGGAACGGATCGACATCGCTGAGCGGGACGGTAGTACTCATGGCGGTTTACTCGTTTGAACCTGAGAGAAGTTCGCGGCCGTTCACGGCGACACAGTGGCCGATACGCCGGTCACCGGTGTCGTGCCAGGCACCATCACGCCGGTCGATCCAGCCGCCCGGATAGTCGATCCGCTGGGTACCCATGTCGAGTACCGCCCGGGTTTCTTCCACGGGTGTCCAGCCGCCGTCATCCGCAGGCCGGTAGAGCACCGTCGTGCGGGTTTCGGGCCGCACCGGCGCGAACAGATGGCGAAGCCACGACCAGATGGTGCCGACCTGCTGCCAGAAATTGAGGCTCTGTACGTGGAGCAGCAGGGCCTGGACGTCACCCTGCCCGGCATCGGGCTCGCACAGGGCATAGCCTTCGCAGGTGGTGCAGAGTTCGCCGTAGGGCGAGCTCAGCAGCGGACGGGGCTCGGCACGCAGTCCTGCCGGCACCAGCAGGATCAGCAGACACACCAGGGCCAGTGGACGCATGCGATCAGCTCCTTGCGGGATCCGGGGTATCGAAAGGGCTCGGCCGGCGCCGGCGCAGCACGCCCGCTGCAAGGAACCGGCCGATCGCCTTGCCGCGGGTCAGCCAGGCGATCCGCGCGCCATGCGTGCGGTTGGCGAGCACCCGCTCGACCAGCCATGGCGCCACCGTCTCCACGCGGTCGCCGAGAATCTCGTACATGCGCAGCGCCCGCCGCCACTCGGCCTCGCTGACATGCTCGCGCTCGCCCGTGATCATCTCGGTGACGACGATGCCCGGGAACAGACTGCCCGTGTAGACCGGCCCTTCGGCGTATTCCCTGGCCAGGCAGCGGGAGAAATAACGCATGGCCGCCTTGGTCGTGCCGTACACGGCGAACCCGGGCGTGACCATGCCGTCGCTGCCAAAGCCCTCGAAGTTGAAGACCTGCCCGCCTCCGGGCTGCTGCTGCATGCCCGCCAGGGCGATCCGCGTGGCCGCCATGGCACCCAGCACGTTGGTGCGCACCACCGCCTCGAGAGTCTCCAGCGACTGTTCAGCGAACGGTCGACGTGGCGACATCAGGGCGGCGTTGTTGATCCAGTAATCGACCCGGCCGAAACGCTCGACCGCCCGGTCCCACAGCCCCTGCAGCGCCGCGGGATCGGCGGAATCGCAGGCGAGGCCAAGGACTGACTCCGACTGGCCGGGATAGGGCGGGTGGGCCAGCGCCTGCGCCACACTCGCCTCGCTTCGCCCGGTGAACACGACACGGCAGCCGCGCGCCAGAAAGGCCTCGGCCATCCCCCGGCCGATCCCGCGTGTCCCGCCGGTCAGCACCACCACCTTGCCCGTCATCCAGGAGCCACTCCGTCAGCGATCTCGACAGCCCCGGCGGCACGCCGGGCGAGACTTCAAGCTAGCAGTACCTGACCGTTAGGTCAATTACTACGTGGACGAGTGACCGGGCCATCCGCCAGGCAGTCAGGACAGCCGCCCCGCGCGGCTGTCAGCGATCGGCGTCCTCGTCGAGCACCCGGTGCGCGACCAGCTCGATCATGTGGTCGATCGCCGCCCAGCCTTCCTCCGAGTCGAGCTCGAGGTGCAGATAGCGGGGCGAGGTCCGCGCCCGCAGGGCGAGATAGTTGACCGCGGCATACAGAAGAACCTGCAGGGCGACGGCCTCGTCGCTGGCATATTCTTCGGGACGGGTGAAGAACCGTGTCAGGCCGCGTCCGTATTCGCTGCGCACCGACTCCAGCGTCCGTGTCAGCGCGGTCGGCTGTGTCAGCTCGTTGGCCAGGATCTCCAGCGTCCGGGGACGGCGGCGCAGCGCCCGGGCGAAGCGCTGGTAGTTCCCCGCAAGCTGCTCGGCGGTACTCTGGCGGGCGTAGGCCTCTGCATCCCCCCCGCCGATCTCCTCATCGGTGGGCAGGAAATCGGTGTTACGCGCCCATGCGGCCGCCAGTCCCTGCAGACCACCGAAATACTCGTACAGCAGCCACTTGCCAACGCCGGCCTCCTTGACCACCTCGTTGACGCCGATGCCCTGGATCCCGTGGCGCTGGAGGATGCGGTCGAAGGCCGCGATCAGCTTCTGCTCCTTCCCGGCCCGATCCCTGCGCCAGGCCTTTTTCTTCTGCTTCTTTCTGGCCGGTGCAGGCCCGGTAACCGTCTTCTCTGGCACGCGATTCACTCCCGGCGCGCGCAGCATACGCGCCCCTCAGACCTGCGGCAGCACATGCAGACCAATCTGAAACGCCTGGAAACACAGGAACCAGGTCAGCAGTGCGGCGAGCAGCATGCCACGAAAGACATCCATCCGCCCGCGCCAGCGCGCCACCAGGCCACCGCCCACCAGCAGCCATGTCAACACCCCGAGCGGCGCGCCCAGGTTGAAGCCGATGTTACGACCCGTGACCTGGAAGGTTAAGGCCTCCACCCCGAACAGAGGCGCCACGGTGATCCCGAGATCGAGCGCCAGCGCTACGGCCACCAGTGCAACCGCCGCGCGCTGGTCCGGCCGCCAGAGTGCCCAGCCTGCTCCGAGCAGGTACAGACAGTAGGCGATCATGTAGAGGATCTCGGGCAGGGACATGCGACACGCCTCCGGGCCGCACCCCTGGCGGCCTTCTCTTGACCATTCGGTCAGATTCTAGGCGGTGGCTCGTGTCGGGCCAAGACCCGGAGCTCAGAACTCCTCGAGCAGGCGTCCGAAACCGCGCATCCTGTCGCTGATGCCATTGGCCCGCAGCGCATGCCAGTAGGTCGCGGTATTGATCGCGATCACGGGCTTGGCCAGGAACAGTTCCGCCGCGGCGGCCAGCCGGACCATGCTGAGATTGGTGCCCACCTGGACGATGGCCTCGACATCGTCGCCATCGAGCGCAAGCAGGGTCTCGCGCAGCGTGGCGGTGGGCACCTGGGCAATCCGCGTCCACGAGGGGCATTGCAGCGGGATATCCCGGAGCACCGTGAACCCGCACTCCTCGTAGTAACGCCGGACCTCGTCATTGGCGGCTGGAAAATAGGGCGAGAGAAACGCCACCCGCTTGACGCCGTAGGCCTCGAGTGCCGCACGCGTGGCGGCTGCCCCGGTGCTCACGCCCACGCCGGAGGCCTCCTGGACCTTGCGCTCGAAGGCCGCATTGCCCTCGATGCCGCCATAGAAAGTGATCGCGGACATCCCCATCACCAGGTAGTCCGGGCTGCAGGTCATCACCGACTCCACTGCGGCGAGCACATTGTCGGAGATCTTCTGCGTGCCGGCGAGGAACGTCTCGTTGCTGATGGCCTGACTGTCGGGCGTGAAAATGCGGCTGTAGTGGTTGGTCACCCCCGGCGGGCGCATGTCGTCGAAGTCCGGCTGGACGATGGTGTTGGTGGAAGGCCCCAGGACGCCGAACAGCCGGCGCCATCCCTGTGCATCAGTCATGTTTCACTCCCCTTGGCTGATCCTGACCCGGACGGTCCACGGCGCGTCTCAGGCCACCGCGGCGGCGTCCTCCAGGCTGGTGAACAGCGACTGCCGCAGCAGGAAATCCCGCCGCAGCGCATCATCGGACAGGATCCGGCGCATCTGCTC
>SKYU01000030.1 GCA_007127715.1 Gammaproteobacteria bacterium
CGGACCCACGGGCGAGTACCGGTCGGATGCACGCTAACCTAAGGGTTACTTAGGCAGCGAGAGCGTAGTTGTCGTCGTTCGCAACTAGATTGTTTGCAGCTGGATTTACGAGGTGGTCTGCCCCTCGGCATGCACCCAGAGTTTCGCGACCCACGTCGAAGCCATGTCGCCCCCGGATTTGTAACCGTCAGTCTACGCTTCTCCTGCGTCGACCGCATCAATTCGTGTCACCTTTCATGTGACCGCACAGCGGGCGGTCGGTTCCCTGATTGGTGTTTCGTGTCGGCGCCGGGTCATGCTGGGCGGGGGGCTCTTTCGTCCTGGCACGGGCTGGGCTAGGCTCGCTCGGCGGGTGGGGACCGGCAGCGTGCCACTTTCATGGGAGACAATCGATGAAAATGACGGGAATGCTGGCCGCCTGGCTCGGCCTGCTGGCGCTGGTCGTGTCGGGGGCCCAGTCGGCCGCGGCCGAGGAGGCGGCGGTCGTGCTGGTCGCCGGGGGTACCGGTGGCACCGGGCGCCATATCGTGGGGCAGCTGCTCGAGCAGGGGCACACGGTGCGTGTTCTGAGTCGCTCCGAAGAGAGTGCGCGTAACGCCTTCGGCGAGACCGTGCAGGTGGTGGTCGGGGACGTGCGCCAGCCGGAAACACTTGCGGCCGCCGTGGATGGCGTGCGCTACGTGGTCTCGGCCATCGGCTCGAGCGGGCGCGTCGACCCCGACAACTCTCCCGAGGCGGTCGACTACCGCGGTGTCAAGGCGCTGGTTGAGGCCGCTGCCGGCTCTGGCGGGGTCGAGCACTTCGTGCTGGTCTCGTCCATGGGCATCACCCAGCCGACCCATCCGCTCAACCGCTTCGCCAACAATATCCTGCTCTGGAAGGGGCTGGGCGAGAATGCGCTGCGTTTCAGCGGCCTGAATTACACCATTGTTCGTCCTGGCGGGCTGATCGACGAGCCAGGGGGGCAGGCCGGGATCCGCGTGGGCCAGGGGGATACCATGGAGCAGGGACGGATCCCGCGGGCGGACGTGGCGCGGGTGTGTGTCGCCGCGCTCGGCCGTGCCGATGCCCACCGCAAGACGCTGGAAATCATCAGCGGTTCTGCGGGCGAGGCCGTGAACTGGGAGAGCTTCTTCGCACCGCTCGAGCCAGATCCGGCGGGCGGCTTCGGCGGCTGATCAGGCGCTGGCGCCTGGGCGGCGGAGACGATCATCGCGGGCGCCGCGGCGATCGTCTCAGCTGCCGGACTTCAGCAGCCGGGCCTTTTCGCGCTGCCAGTCCCGAGCTTTCTCGGTGGCGCGCTTGTCATGCTGTTTCTTGCCTTTGGCCAGCCCCACGGAGAGCTTTGCGCGCCCGCGCTGCCAGTACAGCGATAGGGGTACAAGCGTGTAACCCTTGCGCTCGACGGCCCCGATCAGGCGGTCGATTTCCTGCCGGCTGAGCAGCAGTTTACGGGTGCGCGTGGGGTCGGGATGGACATGGGTGGAGGCCGAGAGCAGGGGCGTGATCAGCCCGCCGAGCAGGAAGGCCTCTCCGTCGCGCAGGACCACATAGGCCTCGGCGATCTGGGCCTTGCCTTCCCGCAGTGACTTGACTTCCCAGCCCTCGAGCACCAGGCCGGCTTCGATGGTCTCTTCAATGAAATAGTCGAAGCGCGCCTTGCGGTTGACGGCGATGGTGTTGTCGCTGGTGGGTTTTTTTCGTTTGCCGGCCATGAGGCGGCGCATTATACCGCCGGGGCGCCAGGCCCGCCCCGGCATTGCGGGGCAATTGTGCCGGCGGGTGGCATTGTGCAGAATCCGGCGCTTGCCCACGGCAATTCCGAGGTGAAGCGGTGAGTCCTGCGTCCGGCATCGGCAGTTCCCGGCAGTCGCTGCATGGTCAGTGGTCCTCGCGGCTTGCATTCATCCTGGCCGTGACGGGCTCGGCGGTGGGGCTCGGGAACATATGGCGTTTCCCCTACATCGTCGGGGACAATGGTGGCGGCGCGTTCGTGCTCGTGTATCTCGCCTGCGTACTGGCGATCGGCCTGCCGCTTATGATGTCGGAAATCCTCATCGGCCGTCGCGGCCGACGAAACCCGGTGATGGCGATGTCGCTGCTCGCGCAGGAGGAGGGCAGTACCCGCCACTGGGGACTGGTCGGCCTGATGGGCGTCGCGGCCGGGTTCATCATCCTGTCGTTCTACAGTGTCATCGCCGGCTGGTCGGTGGCCTACGTATTCGCCAGTGGGGCCGGTCGGTTCTCCGGGGCGGACGCCTCGCAGATCGGTGCCCTGTTTGAAGGGCTGACCGGCAGCTGGGCAACCATAGGGTTCTGGCACACCGCGTTCATGGTCATGACGGTGGTGGTCGTCGCACGTGGTGTCGAGAAGGGCCTGGAGCGTGCCGTACGCATCCTGGTTCCGGGACTGGTCGGTATCCTGCTTGTTCTGCTGATCTATTCGATCACCTCAGGCGGCTTCGGCGACGGGGTACGGTTCCTGTTCGCGCCTGATTTCGGCCAGCTCACCGGGGCGTCGGTGCTGATCGCGCTGGGCCAGGCGTTCTTCACGCTGAGCCTCGGCATGGGCGCCATCATGGCCTACGGTGCCTATCTGCCCGAAGGCACGTCGATCGGCAGCACGGCCATCACGATCGTCATTGCGGATACGGCCATCGCGATTCTTGCCGGTCTGGTGATCTTCCCGATCGTGTTCGCCAACGGCCTGGAGACCGGGCAGGGGCCCGGTCTGATATTCCTCACCCTGCCGCTCGCCTTTGGCAACATGACCGGCGGCCTGCTGTTCGGCACCCTGTTCTTCATTCTGCTGACCTTCGCGGCCTGGACTTCAGCCATCAGCCTGATCGAGCCAGCCGTCGCCTGGATGGTGGAGCGGATGAAGCTCACGCGGGCGCAGGCCGCGGTGACCGTGGGCGTGGTGATCTGGGTGCTGGGTTTCGGTACGGTATTCTCGTTCAACCTGCTGTCCGGGCTGCAGTTCGGGGCCGGGACGCTGTTCGATAACGCCGACTACCTCACCAACAACCTCATGCTGCCGCTTGGGGGCCTGTTCATCACGGTGTTCGCCGGCTGGGTACTGTCGGCCCGTGTCACCCGGGACGAGCTCGCCCTGGCCGGGGAGGGCCGTTATCGGGCCTGGCGGTTTCTCACCCGATGGGTGGCCCCGTTGGCGGTGGTCGTGGTGTTCCTGAACGCGGTCGGGATCCTGCGTCTGACATGAAGCATGTACGCAGAACGGCGCTGGTACACCACAGCGCGCGGCAGATGTTCGACCTGGTGAACGACGTCGAAGCCTATCCCGAATTCCTGCCGTGGTGCCGCTCCAGCCGGGTGTTCGAGGCGAGTGACAGCCACATGCGCGCACAGATCGAAATGGCTGTCGGCGGCCTCACCCGCAGTTTCTCCACCCGCAACACGCTGGAGCCGCCCGGGCGGATCGAACTGTCGCTGCTGCACGGGCCCTTCCGGCATCTGCATGGCGAGTGGCGCTTCGATGAGCTCTCCGGGCAGGCCTGCAAGATTCATCTCGAGGTCAGTTTCGAGGTCTCGAACCGTTTGCTGTCCGCCGTGCTGACACCGGCTTTCGAGAAGATCTGTAATTCCCTGGTCGATGCCTTCACGCGTCGTGCGGACCGTGTCTACGGCAGAGCCTGATCCCGAGGTGCTGGACCTGGAGGTGGTGTATGCCACCCCGGCGAAGCAGACACTGATCCGGCTGCGTGCACCGGCGCCGGTGACCGCGCGCGAGGCGGTCATGCGTTCGGGGCTGCTGGAGCGTCATCCGGAGATCGATCTCGCCAGTACCGCGCTTGGCATATTCGGCGAGGTGGTGCCGCCCGGGCAGATGCTGGTGGACGGTGATCGGGTCGAGCTGTATCGGCCACTGGCCATCGATCCGCGGGAGGCGCGGCGCCAGCTGGCACGCCACCGCCGCACCATGCGGGACGGCCCGGCGGGTACGCCAGACGATGTCGGCTCCGGCTGAGGCCGGCAACCGCTCCGATCAGAAGTCGAACAGGCCCGCGCGTCTCGGCTCCAGTGGGACGTCCTGCTCTATGCGGCTGACGCGATCGCCGTCGAAGTGCACGATCAGCCAGCTGCGTTCGACCTCCCGCGAGCGCCCGCGCCGGAGCGTGTAGACGTAGTCCCAACGGTCTTCCCTGAAGCTGTCCTGCACCACCGGGGTGCCCAGCAGAAATCGTACCTGGCTGCGGGTCATGCCAACCTCGACCTGCTCGATCTTCTCGTCGTCGAGCAGGTTGCCCTGCTGCACGTCGACGCGAAAGACACAGCCGGTGAGCAGGCAGGCAAGCAGCACGGCCATCCAGGCGGCGGGGCGGGAGGGGAGCGGCTGAACAGTGGACATCGGTCTTCCGGGGTGTTTAACAGGACCAAAATGGTCCATAATAGGAAAGTCTCGCATGATAACCGATCAAGAGCTACGGAGTCGCAACGGTGGGGACGAAGGAACTGCGAAAGGCCGGTCTGAAGGTCACCTTACCGCGCCTGAAAATACTGGAAATCCTGAGCGCCAACAGCGACCTGCACATGACCGCCGAAGATATCTACAAGGCCCTGATCGAGGCCGGTGAGGATATCGGGCTGGCCACGGTCTACCGGGTGCTGACGCAGTTCGAGAACGCCGGGCTGGTGTCCAGGAATTATTTCGAAGGTGGCACCTCCGTGTTCGAGCTCGACGACGGCGAGCACCATGATCACATGGTTTGTGTGGACACCGGCGACGTGATCGAGTTCTACGATGAACGGATCGAGGCGCTGCAGGAAGAGATCGCCGCGCGCCATGGCTTCGACCTGCAGGATCACAGCCTCGTGCTCTACGTCCGCCGCAAGGCGGCAGGCTGATCCGCGCGGCCCAGCATCTCCTCAGCGTGCGCGCGCGTGCGCGCCGTGATCTCCACGCCCCCCAGCATTCTTGCGAGTTCTTCGATCCGGCCGCCATCGTCCAGGCGCCGGAGCGTGGTATGGGTCTGGCTGTCTGAATGTTTGCTGACGTGAAGGTGGCTGTGACCCTGGCTGGCGACCTGAGGCACATGGGTGACGCACAGCACCTGGCGGCGCTCGCCGAGCTCCCTGAGCTTGCGCCCGACGATTTCGGCCACGCCGCCACCGATGCCGGCATCCACTTCATCGAAGACCATGCAGGGCGTGCTTCCCGCATCTGCAGCGATTACCTGGATGGCCAGGGCGATGCGTGAGAGTTCGCCCCCCGAGGCCACGCGGGCCAGCGCCCGGGGCGGCTGTCCCGGATTGGCGCTGACGCGGAATTCCACGATATCCAGGCCACTTGCCCTGGCCTTGTCTGCAGGCAGCGGGTCCACCGAGACTTCAAAGCGTCCACCGGCCATGCCGAGCTCCTGCATCAGCGCGGTCACCTCCTGCCCCAGCGAGGTGGCGGCTTTCCTGCGGCCATCCGACAGCTCGCCTGCCAGGGCACGCCAGGCCTTTTCGCTCTGGCTGAGCGCCTGTTCGAGGGTGCCCAGCGTGGCCTCCAGCGATTCCAGTCCATCGAGCTCTTCCCGGAGTTCCGGCAGCACCGTGTGCAGTGCCTGTTCCTCCACCCGGTGCTTTCGCGAGAGCTCGCGGATCCGTCCCAGGCGTCGCTCGGCCCATTGGACCCGTTCGGGGTCCATTTCCGCGTCGTCGGCATAGCGGCGCAGGCCATCCGCCGCCTCGCCGAGCTGGATCTCGGCGTCCCTGAGCAGGTCGCGTACCTCCACCAGGGAGGGGTCGAGTTCGGCGAGTGCCTCGAGCTGGCGAAGCTGGCGCGCGATGACCGGCTGGGCGGCGTATTCCTCCTCGTAGAGCGCGGCGAGGGCGGCCTGGACGCCGGCGGCGAGTTTTTCGGCATGCGCCAGGCGGCGGTGCTCGACCTCGAGTGCCTCGAGTTCGCCGGCCTCGAGCCCCAGGCTCTCCAGTTCATCGACCTGGTAGCGCAGTAGCGCGAGTCGCGCATCGCGTTCCTCGCGGGCGTCTCGCGCCTCCTCGAGGGTTCGACGGTCGGCCTGCAGGCGCTGCCAGGCCTCGGCCGTGCGGGCCGAAAGGGGTTCGAGGCCCCCGTGATGGTCAAGCAGTCGGCGCTGCTCCTCGCCGCGCAGCAGCGACTGGTGTGCATGCTGCCCGTGGATGTCGACCAGCCGTTCGCCCAGCGTACGCAGGCTGGCCAGCGGCACCGGCTGGCCGTTGATGAACGCGCGCGATCGGCCCTCGGCGCCGACCACGCGTCGGATGAGGCACTCGTCGTCATCGTCGATCATCTGCTCGACCAGCCAGTCGCGTATGCCGGGTTGCCCGCTGATGTCGACCGTCAGTGCAATCTCGGCGCGCTTTTCCCCGTGGCGGACGGCTGCGGCATCGGCCCGGTCGCCGAGCGCCAGCCCCAGCGCATCCACCAGGATGGATTTACCGGCGCCGGTCTCTCCGGTGAGCACCGTCAGACCGCGGTCGAGTTCGAGTTCCACCTCGTCGATGATCGCGAAATTGCGGATGCGGATATGGGTCAGCATCGGGCAGCCACCGCTCAGCCGCGTCGCCAGCGGTTGTCCCGGCCCCAGTGCAGCTTGGAGCGCAGGATCTCGTAGAAGTCGTGGTTTTCCGGGTGGAGCAGGGTGATGGGCTGATCCGCTGCGCGCACCTGCAAGCGGTCTCCCGGCGCCAGATCGCCAAGCGGCCAGCCATCGCAGATCACCTGGGCACGCACGTCGAAGCGTGGCTCCACACTGGTTTCGATCAGGCTGCTGGCAGGCAGCACGAGCGGACGGTCGCTGAGGGTATGCGGACAGATCGGCGCAAGCACCAGGGCGTCGACATTGGGCTGGATGATCGGCCCACCGCAGGACAGCGCATAGGCCGTCGAGCCGGTGGCCGTGGCGATGATCAGGCCGTCGCCGCCGTGGGTGTTCAGGTAGCGGCCGTCGATCCGGGTGATGACGTCGAGCATTCTACCGGTGAGGTGCTTGGTCAGGACGACATCGTTCAGCGCCGACATGGGCCCCGTGCGGGTGCCGTCGCTGCGCACGATCTCCGCCTCGAGCAGGCGCCTGGGTTCCGCCAGGTAGCGGCCGTCTAGAATGGCGGCAAGGTGCGTCGCCATATCCTCGGGCGAGATGTCGGTGAGGAAACCCAGCCGGCCGCGGTTGACGCCGATCAGCGGCACCCCGTGGCCGGCGACCAGCCGCACCGCGTAGAGCATGGTGCCGTCGCCGCCGACCGCGATGACCAGGTCGCACTGCGCGGCCAGGGCGTCCTCGTCGACTCGCCTTGCGGCGGCCAGCGCCTCGGGCACGGCCCCCTCGGCCAGGCCGACCAGTACTCGGCGGCCGTCTGCGCGCAGCATGGCCAACAGGCTGGTGGCCGGCTCGATCACCGCCGGGTCATCGAAACGGCCCACCAGGCCGATGGTTTGAAAGGCGCGTTCGCTCATGATCTCGCCATGCCGGGACGGGGTCCCACGAACGCATATTCTTGACACTCGGGCAGGGCGATTGCTAGCTTCATTTCGAGGCTGTTCCGGTTTTAATTTGTTCTTTCCGATTCAGGGACTTGAATGGCGGAGACTTTGATGCAGGAGGCGAGTTACCCTGACCTGCCCTCGGAGCGCGCGCAGCATGTGCTGCGGGTGCTTGTCGAGAAGTATATCCGTGAAGGCGAACCCGTGGGGTCGCGCACCCTGTCCCGCGACACGGGCCTGGAATTGTCGGCGGCCAGTATCCGCAATGTCATGGCGGATCTCGAGGAACTCGGCTTCATCACGGCGCCGCATACCTCGGCGGGCCGCGTGCCTACCGACCTGGGCTACCGCTTCTTCGTGGACACCCTGCTCAGGCTGCAGCCACCGACCGCCCGGGACATTCGTCGCCTGGAGCAGGAGTTGCGACAGCATGCCGACGACCCCGAGGCCCTGCTCGAGCACGCCTCCAACATGCTGTCCAAGGTCACCCGGCTGGCCGGTGTAGTGACCGTGCCGAAGCAGCCACACGCCGCGCTGC
The DNA here is from genome assembly GCA_007127715.1 of Gammaproteobacteria bacterium. Classification (GTDB taxonomy): domain Bacteria; phylum Pseudomonadota; class Gammaproteobacteria; order Steroidobacterales; family PWYM01; genus PWYM01. The sequence goes on from SKYU01000030.1 coordinate 8,010, forward strand.
GCCAGGTGGAGTTCATGGCGCTGTCGGAGCGCCGGGTGCTGGCGATCCTGGTGGTCAACGATCACGAGGTGCAGAACCGCATCCTCCACCTCGAGCGGGATTTCAAGCCCGAGGAGCTGAAGACGGCAGCCAATTACCTGAACGAGAAGTTCGCCGGGCGTGACCTGTCGGCCGTGCGCAGGCTGCTGATCGACGAGCTGCAGCGCACCCGGGAGACGGTCAACGAGATGATGCTCGATGCGATCGAGATCGCCCGCATGGCCTTCGAGGAGCCGAGCCGCCCGCGCGCCGAGTACATCCTCGCCGGCCAGACCAATCTCATGGAATTTCGCGAACTCTCCGATGTGGAGAAGCTGCGGCGGCTGTTCGAGGCCTTCGCCCGCCAGCGCGACCTGCTGCACATTCTCGACCGCTGCCTGTCCGCCGAGGGCGTGCAGCTGTTCATCGGCAAGGAGTCGGGCTACAGCGTGCTCGACGACTGCAGCGTGGTCACCGCCCCCTACACGCTCGACGACGCCGTCGTGGGCGTGCTCGGCGTCATCGGCCCCACCCGCATGGCCTATGACCGTATCATTCCGATCGTGGACGTCACCGCACGACTGCTCGGGACCAGCCTGAAAGCGCGGAACTGAGCGCCTCCGGGGTCGATCATCCGGGTCTTGAAAACCCGGTCGGCGCCCCCATGTCCGCCCTACGATCGTCAGAACCCGTTGATTGCGAAGGGCGTGCCGTTCTGCGGCATCCCCTCAGGCCTGTCTGGAGGAAGCATGAGCGAACCGAACAACCCCCGCCACGATGACCCCACGGGCGCCGCAAGCCGCGACGCCGTGGACGAGTATGCGGAGACCCAGGTGCTGGAGCCGGATGCGGTCGACCGCGATGGGACCGGCCCTGCTGATGACCTTCAGACCGCGCTGGCCGAAGCGGAGGCGCGCGCCCAGGCCCAGCACGAGCAGGCGCTGCGGCTGGCCGCTGAAATCGACAATCTGCGCAAGCGCTCGGCGCGGGAAATCGACAGCGCACGGAAATTCGGTGCCGAACGCCTGGCCGGTGACCTGCTCGCGGTGGTCGACAGCCTGGAGATGGGCCTGGAAGCGGCGCGCGGCGAAGGTGCCGGCGGCGCGCTGCTCGAGGGCCAGGAGGCGACGCTGAAGCTGCTGTTGAGCGTGCTCGAGAAGGCCGGCGTGCGGCCGCTGGATCCCCAGGGTGAGGCGTTCGACCCCCAGTTTCACGAGGCCATGAGCATGGTGCCCATGGCCGATGCCGAGCCGGGCTCGGTCGTGACCGTCGTCCAGAAGGGCTACCTGCTGCACGAGCGTCTGCTGCGGCCTGCGCGGGTCGTGGTGGCGGCCGAAACGCCGGCCTCGAGCGGCGAATGACCGCCGCCAGGAGAAATCCCGCACGCCGGGCTTGAAATACCGCCAGCCCGCCCCATCTAGCGGGTAACGCACAGGATCACCCGCAGCGCCGAGTCGCCGCGGCAGACACGGAGAGACATCATGGGACGCATCATCGGCATCGACCTCGGGACCACAAACTCCTGCGTGGCCATCATGGATGGCGGCAAGCCCAAGGTCATCGAGAACAGCGAGGGTGACCGCACGACGCCCTCCATCATCGCCTTCACCAAGGATGGCGAGGTACTGGTCGGTCAGTCGGCCAAGCGCCAGGCCGTCACCAATCCGCAGAACACCCTGTTCGCGGTCAAGCGACTGATCGGCCGTCGGTTCGAGGACAAGGTCGTCCAGAAGGACGTCGACATGGTGCCCTACAGGATCGTCAAGGCGGACAACGGCGATGCCTGGGTGCAGGTCAACGACAAGAAGATGGCGCCGCCCGAGATCTCGGCGCGTGTGCTGATGAAGATGAAGAAGACTGCCGAGGACTACCTCGGTGAGCCCGTCACCGAGGCGGTGATCACGGTGCCGGCCTACTTCAACGATTCCCAGCGCCAGGCCACCAAGGATGCAGGCAAGATCGCCGGCCTGGAGGTCAAGCGCATCATCAACGAGCCGACCGCCGCGGCACTGGCCTATGGGCTGGACAAGCAGCGCGGGGACCGCAAGGTGGCCGTGTACGACCTCGGCGGCGGTACCTTCGACATCTCCATCATCGAGATCGCGGAGGTCGACGGCGAGCACCAGTTCGAGGTGCTGGCCACCAATGGCGACACGTTCCTCGGGGGCGAGGACTTCGACCTGCGGATCATCGAGTACCTGGCCAAGGAGTTCAACAAGGAAAGCGGCATCGACATCCGCAAGGACCCCCTGGCCATGCAGCGCCTGAAGGAAGCCGCAGAGAAGGCCAAGATCGAGCTCTCCAGCGCCTCGCAGACTGAAGTCAACCTGCCCTACATCACCGCCGATGCCAGCGGACCGAAGCACCTCAACATCAAGTTGACCCGTGCCAAGCTCGAGTCGCTGGTCGAGGACCTCGTGGCGCGCACCATCGAGCCCTGTCGGATCGCCTTGAAGGACGCCGGCCTGAAAGTCTCGGAGATCGAGGACGTGATCCTCGTGGGTGGCCAGACGCGCATGCCCAAGGTGCAGGAGGAAGTGAAGAACTTCTTCGGCCAGGAGCCCCGCAAGGACGTCAATCCCGACGAGGCGGTGGCCGTGGGTGCGGCCATCCAGGGCGGCGTGCTCGCCGGCGAGGTCAAGGACGTGCTGCTGCTGGACGTCACCCCGCTGTCGCTCGGCATCGAGACCCTCGGCGGCGTGATGACCAAGCTGATCGAGAAGAACACCACGATCCCGACCCGCGCGCAGCAGACCTTCTCCACTGCCGACGACAACCAGACCGCGGTGACCATCCACGTGCTGCAGGGCGAGCGTGACCGGGCACTGGACAACAAGTCCCTTGGGCGCTTCGACCTGAGTGAACTGCCGGCCGCGCCGCGCGGCGTGCCGCAGATCGAGGTGACCTTCGATATCGACGCCAACGGCATCCTCAATGTCTCGGCCAAGGACAAGGCCACCGGCAAGGAGCAGAAGATCGTCATCAAGGCCTCCAGCGGACTCTCCGACGAGGAAATCGACAAGATGGTGCGCGACGCCGAGGCGCACGCTGACGAGGACCGCAAGTTCCGCGAGCTGGTGGAAACCCGTAACCAGGCCGACGGCCTGCTGCACTCGACCGAGAAGACCCTCGGTGAGCTGGGCGACAAGGTCACTGCGGACGAGAAAAGCGCGATCGAGAGTGCAATGGAAGCGCTGCGTGAGGCGCTCAAGGGCGATGACCGCGACGCCATCGAGGAGAAGTCCCGGGCGCTGGCGGAAGCCTCGGCAGGCATGGCCCAGCGGGTCTACGGCGAGCAGGCGGCGGCCGGCGAAGGTGCCGACGCAGGCGGCGACGCCGGATCTCAGGAGGGTGGCCGCCGCGACGATGACGTCGTCGATGCGGAATTCGAGGAGGTCAAGGACGACGACAAGAAGTCCGGCTGACCGGATCCCCCGGATCCGCCGTCCCGGCGGCCCTCGTGGCCGCCGCGGCGACACCCGGCTGCGCTGCAACGGAAGCTGAACCATGGCGAAAAGGGATTACTACGAGGTTCTGGGCGTGAGCCGCGGTGCCTCGGCAGATGAGCTCAAGAAGGCCTATCGCCGTCTGGCGATGAAGAACCACCCTGATCGCAACCCCGGTGATGCCGCCGCGGAGGCGCGCTTCAAGGAGGTCAAGGAAGCCTACGAAGTCCTGTCGGACGAGCGCCGCAGGGCCACGTACGACCAGTTCGGACACGAGGGTCTCGACGCCCAGATGGGCCGCGGTGGCGGCCCGGGCGCCGGCGCTTCGGCTGACGCGTTCGCCGATATCTTCGGCGACGTGTTCGGCGATATTTTTGGTGGCGGGCGTCGTGGCGGGCGCAACGGGGTCTACCGGGGCGCTGACCTGCGTTACGAACTGGCCATCGACCTCGAGAAGGCGGTCTTCGGCGACACCGTCGAACTGCGCATTCCCAGCGAAGAGGACTGCAGCCGCTGCGAGGGCACGGGTGCCGAACCGGGCACCCAGCCGGTCACCTGCCCGACGTGCAACGGGGCCGGCCAGGTTCGCATGCAGCAGGGGTTTTTCTCAGTCCAGCAGACCTGCCCGACCTGTCGCGGCACCGGGCGCATCATCAAGGACCCCTGCACCGCCTGTAACGGTCGGGGGCGCGTACGGCGCGACAAGACGCTGTCGGTCAAGGTGCCGCCGGGGGTCGATACCGGCGATCGTATCCGCCTCGGCGGAGAAGGCGAGGCCGGTCGCAATGGTGGCCCGCCCGGCGACCTTTACGTCGATATCCTGGTCAAGCCCCACCCCCTCTTCTCCCGTGAGGGCGCTGACCTCCACAGCGAGGTACCCGTGGCCTTCACCACGGCCGCCCTCGGTGGCAGCGTAGAAGTGCCCACCCTGGATGGCTCCGTCACACTGAAGATCCCGCCCGAGACGCAGTCCGGGCGGGCGTTCCGGCTGCGCGGCAAGGGAGTGCGCCCGGTGCGCGGCGGGCCGCAGGGTGACCTCTACTGCCGTGTGAGCGTGGAGACACCGGTCAACCTGACCAGCGAACAGAAGGACCTGCTGCGGAAATTCGACGATGCACTGCATCACGGTGGCGAGAAACACAGTCCGCGTTCGCGTTCCTGGATGGATGGCGTGAAGCGGTTTTTCGAGAGCATCGGTGGCTGAGGGTTCGGCCTTGCGCCTGGCCATTCTTGGTGCGACGGGCCGCATGGGTCACGCACTGCTCGGGCGGATTGCCGGCGCACCGGACAGGTTCAGGCTGTCGGGCGCGCTTGCCGCCCCCGGGGATCCCATGCTCGGCAGAGATGCCGCGACCCTCTGTCCGGCGCTGCCCCAGGGCGTCACGGTGGTCGATGATCCGCTCGAGGCGCTCGCCACGGCCCAGGTGGCCATCGATTTCACCCTTCCCGCAGCCACCGCCGGGCACCTGCATGCCTGCCGCGAGGCCGGAGTGGCGCTGGTGCTGGGTACGACCGGCCTGTCCGGCGAACTCGAGTCCCTTCTCGGCGACACCGCACGCAGCGTCCCCGTGGTCTATGCGCGAAACTTCAGCGTCGGGGTGACGTTGCTGACCGAGATGAGCCAGCTGCTCGCGGCACGGCTGGGCGAGGATTACGATGCGGAGATCGTCGAAGCCCACCACCGCGGCAAGGTGGATGCGCCTTCCGGCACGGCGCTCGCCCTGGGGGAGGCGGTCGCACGCGGCCGCGGGGGTGAACTCGAGACGCTCGCGGATTGGAGCAGGCACGGGCAGACCGGTGCCCGCACGCCCGGGCGTATCGGCTTCGCCGTAGTGCGCGCCGGCAGTATCGTCGGCGATCATACGGTGATGTTCGCAGCCGATGAGGAACGGCTCGAACTGACTCACCGGGCTGTCGACCGCGCCGTTTTCGCGCGTGGCGCGCTGCGCGCCGCGGCCTGGCTGGCGGACCGCTCCCCCGGCCTCTACGACATGCGCCACGTGCTGGGCCTTGCGGGCTGAGACGCCCCTGGTGACGGGTGCATGCGGGCACGGCCTGCACTACAATATCGACCCAGCCTGCATTCCGTATCCACGCTGAACAGTCAGGAACGCGCCGTCCGTCGCGGGACGGGGCCGGTTCGCGCGCCCACGGACCCCTGACTGCCCACGGAAACCGACTGGGAGTTCCAACAACGTGACAGAATCCGCCATCCTCGCACTGGAAGACGGCACGGTCTTCCGCGGCCTCTCGGTCGGCAGCCCCGGCCGCACGATAGGCGAAGTGGTGTTCAACACCGCCCTGACCGGCTACCAGGAGATCCTCACCGATCCCTCCTACTGTCGCCAGATCGTGACTCTGACCTACCCGCATATCGGCAATGTCGGGGCCAACAGCGAGGACATGGAGTCGGGCCAGATCTACGCCTCCGGCCTGGTGATCCGCGACATGTCGATGGTGACCAGCAACTGGCGCTCGGAGTGGTCGCTGACGGAGTTTCTGCGCAGGGCGCGGGTGGTCGCGATCGCCGACCTCGACACCCGGCGCCTGACGCGGCTGCTGCGCGACAAGGGTGCCCAGTCGGGGTGCATCATCACCGGTGCGGAAGCGGATGCTGAAGAGGCGGTCGCTGCCGCCCGCAAGTTCCCCGGTCTCAAGGGCATGGACCTCGCCCGCGTGGTCACCACCGGGCAAAGCTACCAGTGGAACCAGGGTTCCGGTTTTCCTGAACCGCGCCCGATGGCGCCGGCGCGCCAGGCCCCCCTGCATGTCGTGGCCTATGACTTTGGCATCAAGCGCAATATCCTGCGCCTGCTGGTCGATGCGGGGTGCCGCGTGACGGTGGTCCGGGCGCAGACGCCTGCCAGCGAGGTGCTGGCCATGGCGCCGGACGGGGTGTTCCTGTCCAATGGCCCAGGTGACCCCGAGCCCTGCAGCTACGCGATCGATGCCGCCCGGGAGGTGATGGCCGCCGAGGTGCCGCTGTTCGGGATCTGCCTCGGCCACCAGCTGCTGGGTCTGGCCAGCGGCGCCCGTACCCTGAAGATGAAATTCGGACATCATGGCGCCAACCACCCGGTCCAGGAACTCGACAGCGGCCGGGTCATGATCAGCAGCCAGAACCATGGCTTCGCCGTCGATGAAGCCAGCCTGCCGGCGACGCTGCGGGCAACCCACCGCTCGCTGTTCGATGGCAGCCTGCAGGGCATCGAGCGGACAGACTGTCCCGCCTTCGGCTTCCAGGGGCACCCGGAAGCCAGTCCGGGCCCGCATGACCTGCGTCCCCTGTTCGAGCGTTTTACCGAGCTCATGCGCCGCCACCGCGCCCAGCGCGGCCAGGGCGCCACTGCGCGCTGATCACCCGAGAGAACTTCCAGCATGCCAAAGCGCACGGACCTCAACAGCATCCTCATCATCGGCGCCGGCCCCATCGTCATCGGGCAGGCCTGCGAGTTCGACTACTCCGGCACCCAGGCCTGCAAGGCGCTGCGCGAAGAGGGGTACCGGGTCATCCTGGTGAACTCCAATCCGGCCACCATCATGACCGACCCGGAAGTGGCCGACGCGGTGTACATCGAGCCGGTGCACTGGCAGGCCGTGGCCGCCATCATCGAGCGTGAGCGCCCCGATGCCGTGCTGCCGACCATGGGCGGGCAGACGGCCCTGAACTGCGCGCTCGACCTGGCGCGCGAGGGCGTGCTCGAGACGTTTGGCGTCGAGCTCATCGGCGCCTCCCGCGAGGCCATCGACATGGCCGAGGACCGCGAGAAATTCCGCATTGCCATGGGCGAGATCGGCCTGGCGACGCCGCGCGCGGCAATCTGCCACAGCATGGAAGAGGCCCTGGCCTACCAGGCCGAGAACGGTTTTCCGATCATCATCCGGCCGTCATTCACGCTGGGCGGCAGCGGTGGCGGCATCGCCTACAACCGCGAGGAGTTCGAGGACATCGTCGCGCGGGGTCTCGATCTTTCACCGACCACCGAGGTACTGCTCGAGGAGTCGGTCATCGGTTGGAAAGAGTTCGAGATGGAGGTGGTGCGCGACCGCAACGACAACTGCATCATCGTCTGCTCCATCGAGAACCTCGACCCGATGGGCGTGCATACCGGCGACTCGATCACCGTGGCGCCGGCGCAGACGCTCACGGACAAGGAATACCAGCGCATGCGCGACGCCTCGATCGCCGTGCTGCGCAAGATCGGCGTCGAGACCGGAGGCTCGAATGTCCAGTTCGCGGTGAGTCCGGATGACGGCCGGCTGCTGGTGATCGAGATGAATCCGCGGGTCTCGCGGAGCTCTGCGCTCGCCTCCAAGGCCACCGGGTTTCCCATTGCCAAGGTCGCCGCCAAGCTTGCGATCGGCTATACGCTCGACGAGCTGCGCAACGAGATCACCGGCGGCGCGACGCCGGCCTCCTTCGAGCCGACGATCGACTATGTGGTCACCAAGATCCCGCGTTTCACCTTCGAGAAATTTCCCGGGGCTCTCAATCGGCTCACCACGCAGATGAAGTCTGTCGGCGAGGTGATGGCCATGGGTCGTACGTTCCAGGAGTCGCTGCAGAAGGCGCTGCGCGGCCTCGAGATCGATGCCGATGGATTCAACGAGATGCTGCCGGCGCGGCTCGACGAAGATGAACACACCCGTCTGCGCCAGGAACTGCGGATGCCCGGCTCGCACCGCCTGTTCTATGTCGCCGACGCCTTCCGTCACGGGCTTTCGGTGAGCGAGGTCGGCGAACTCACCGGCATCGATGCCTGGTTCCTGGTGCAGATCGAGGACCTGATTGCCGGTGAAGCCGCACTGCGCGGACGTCGTCTCGAGGATCTGGACCGGGAAGATTTCCGCCGCCTCAAGCGCAAGGGCTATTCCGACAGCCGGCTGGCCAGTCTGCTGAGGGTCACCGAGCAGGAGGTGCGTGACACACGCTGGGCTCACGGGGTGCGGCCGGTCTACAAGCGGGTCGATACCTGTGCCGCCGAATTCGCCAGCACGACTGCCTACATGTACTCGACCTACGAGGAGGAGTGCGAGGCGGACGTCTCGGACCGGCGGAAGATCATGATTCTTGGCGGCGGACCCAATCGCATCGGCCAGGGCATCGAGTTCGACTACTGCTGCGTGCATGCGGCCATGGCGCTCAGGGAAGACGGGTTCGAGACCATCATGGTCAACTGCAACCCCGAGACGGTGTCCACCGACTACGACACCTCGGACCGGCTCTATTTCGAGTCGCTGACGCTCGAAGATGTCCTCGAGATCGTCCACCTCGAGCGACCGGAGGGCGTGATCGTCCAGTACGGTGGTCAGACGCCGCTGAAGCTTGCGCGGGCGCTCGAGGCCGCCGGTGTGCCGATCATCGGGACGTCGCCGGATTCCATCGACCTTGCCGAAGATCGGGAACGCTTCCAGGATCTGGTCACCCGACTGAACCTCCGCCAGCCGCCGAACCGCACGGCGCGCAGCGCCGAACAGGCGCTGGAGCTGGCCGCGGAGGTCGGCTACCCGCTGGTCGTGCGGCCCTCGTACGTGCTCGGCGGCCGTGCGATGGAAATCGTCTACGGCGAGGAGGACCTGCGCGGCTACATGCAGGAAGCGGTCAAGGTGTCCAATGCCAGTCCCGTGCTGCTCGACCGCTTTCTCGATCTCGCCATCGAGGTCGACGTCGACTGCGTGAGTGACGGTCGCGATGTGCTGATCGGCGGAATCATGCAGCATATCGAGCAGGCTGGTGTGCACTCCGGGGATTCGGGTTGCGCGATCCCACCATATTCCCTGGACGAGGCCACCCAGGCGGAACTCAGGGTTCAGGTCGAGAAGCTTGCGCGCGGGCTCAATGTCGTCGGCCTGATGAACACACAGTTCGCCATCCAGAACGGCGTCATCTACATTCTCGAGGTCAATCCGCGGGCCTCCCGGACCGTGCCTTTCGTCTCCAAGGCCGTGGGCCAACCGCTGGCGAAGATCGCCGCGAGGGCCATGTCCGGGCGGTCGCTGGTCGAGCAGGGCGTGACCGGATTTGCCTCGCCGCCTTATTTTTCGGTCAAGGAATCGGTGTTCCCGTTTGCCAAATTCCCCGAGGCGGACCCTATACTGGGCCCTGAGATGAAATCCACCGGCGAGGTGATGGGCACGGGCCGGAGTTTCGGGGAGGCGTACGCCAAGGCCCAGCTCGCCTCGGGGGTGATCATTCCCCGTCGCGGCACGGCACTGATCAGCGTGCGCGACCGTGACAAACCGGGAGCCGTGGAACTGGCGCGCCTGCTGGTGGAGCGGGGTTTCGATATCGTGGCCACGGGCGGGACGGCGGTCGCCATCGCCGAGGCCGGGGTTCCGTGCCGGCGCGCCAACAAGGTGCGTGAGGGCCGACCGCACATCGTCGACATGATCAAGAACCAGGAAATCAGCCTGATCGTGAACACCACCGAAGGCAAGCAGTCGATCCGCGAGTCGCAGTCGATTCGCGGCGAGGCAGTGCACCACAAGGTGACGTATTACACGACGCTCGCCGCCGCCCGCGCCACGGCGCTGGCGCTGGACTACCTGGATGAGGCAGGCGTGAACAGGCTGCAGGATCTGCACCGGGAGGTAAGCACATGAGCCAGCGGGTGCCATTGACGTTGCGTGGTGCAGAGAAGCTCCGCGAGGAACTCAAGCGTCTCAAGAGTGAGGAGCGTCCGCGCATCATCGCGGCGATCTCCGAAGCCCGTGCGCACGGCGATCTCAAGGAGAACGCCGAGTACCACGCGGCGAAGGAACAGCAGGGTTTCATCGAGGGTCGGATCAGCGAGATCGAAGCCAAGCTCTCCAATGCCCAGATCATCGATGTCACTCAGCTCGAAAACCGCGGCAAGGTGGTGTTCGGCACCACTGTGGTGCTCCACGATGAGCATGAGGGCCGTGACGTGACCTACCAGATCGTCGGCGACGACGAGGCCGACAGCAAACAGGGCCTGATCTCCATCAGCTCCCCTATCGCCCGTGCCCTCATCGGCAAGGAAGAGGGCGACGAGGTCGAAGTCAACGCGCCGGGCGGCGCCAAGCGTTTCGAGATTCTCGAGGTCCGCTACGTCTGACTGCGTGTCAGCGTGATGGGCTGGCGGCGGGGCGCCCAGAGGGCAGAATGATGCCCGGTTTTTCAGGATGAGGACGGTAAAGCAGGGCCACGTGGCCTATACGCTGCACCAGGGTAGCCCCGGTCGCTTCCGTGATGGAGGAGATCGCCGCGTCGCGGGCCTCTCGGTCACCGACCCGCAGGCGCACCTTGACGAGCTCGTGGGTGTCGAGTGTGGTCTCGGCCTCCTGCAGCAGGCCCGGGGTGACGCCGTTTCCGCCGACCATCAACACGGGCTTGAGCGCGTGGCCGAGGCTGCGCAGATATTTTTTCTGGGGTTCGCTGAGCTGTGTCATGGCCTCGGGCCGAAGCCGCCTGGGGGGAGCGATTCTCGCACGCCTCGCCTCGCCATGCATCCGCCGCGGTGCCGGCGGCGTACCCATTCACATGAACCGCATGCCACATCAGGCCAGCGATCGGGCGATGCCTAAACGCAGTTCCAGCAGCCAGCGCTGGCTTCGGCGCCAGGCACAGGATCCGTTCACGCGGCGCGCCCGAAGTGAGGGCTGGCGCTCGCGGGCGGTGTTCAAGCTCGAGGAGATCGATCGGCGGGACCAGCTGTTTCGACCGGGCCAGGTCGTCGTGGACCTTGGTGCCGCACCTGGCGGCTGGAGCCAGTATGCAGCGCGGCGACTAGACGGTCGGGGGCGCGTATTCGCGCTCGACCTGCTGCCGATGGATGCGCTGGCCGGGGTGGAGGTGCTTCAGGGCGACTTCACCGGCGATGAGGTGCTCGCGACGCTGCTCGCCGCGCTCGACGGACGCCGGGTGGACGTGGTGCTCTCGGACATGGCGCCGAACCTCAGCGGCACCCGGGCCGTCGATCAGCCCCGTGCCATGCTGCTCGCGGAACTGGCGCTGGAGTTTGCCCGGCAGGTGCTCAGGCCCGGTGGTGATTTCGTGGTGAAGTTGTTCCATGGGGAGGGGTTCGATGCGTTCGTTCGCGATTGCCGGACGAGTTTCGAGCAGGTTCGTGCCCGCAAGCCCGAGGCCTCCCGCGGCGACAGCCGGGAGAGCTATCTGGTGGCGCGTGGGTTCCGTGAGGATGCGGCCGCTTGTGAGTAGGCTCGCGGCAACGCGTGCGGGGCGCGGTGGCGAGAACCAATGGCATGGTGTAGTGTCAGAGTTCATGAGCGTGGCAGTGCGCCGCCGCAAGTCAGACCAGTCGGCCGGAATCGGCCGGCCGGCATCAGCAACCAGGCCGCACGGATCGCGGCGTCAGCGAGGGTAAGTCGTTGAACGAAATGGCAAAAAATATCATCTTGTGGATCGTGATCGCGATCGTGCTGATGTCGGTGTTCAACAGCTTCGGCACCGGTGGCAGGACGGTCGAGACACTCGAGTATTCAGCCTTCCTGAGCCAGGTCCGCCAGGGGCAGGTCGACAAGGTGACCTTCGACGGAGACACCATCCGCGCCGTGCGTGGGAACGAGCAGTTCCTCGTGTACAACCCGGAGACCGACAACACCGCGCTGATCAGCACCCTGCTGGACAACAACGTCAGGATCGATGCAAGCGCGCCGCGCCAGACCTCGTTCCTGATGCAGCTGTTCATCTCGTCGTTCCCGATCCTGCTGCTGATCGCGGTGTGGATCTACTTCATGCGGCAGATGCAGGGCGGCGGTGCAGGGCGCGGTGCCATGTCCTTCGGCAAGAGCAAGGCCCGCCTGCTCGGCGAGGACCAGGTCAACGTCACCTTCAACGACGTGGCCGGCGCCGACGAGGCCAAGGAGGAGGTCGTCGAAGTCGTCGACTTCCTCAAGGACCCCTCCAAGTTCCAGCGCCTGGGCGGCAAGATCCCCAAGGGTGTGTTGATGGTGGGCCCGCCCGGTACGGGCAAGACCCTGCTGGCGCGTGCCATCGCCGGCGAGGCCAAGGTGCCGTTCTTCACCATTTCCGGCTCGGACTTCGTCGAGATGTTCGTCGGCGTGGGGGCCTCGCGCGTCCGTGACATGTTCGAGCAGGCCAAGAAGCACGCGCCCTGCATCATCTTCATCGACGAGATCGACGCGGTCGGTCGGCATCGCGGCGCGGGGCTCGGCGGCGGCCACGATGAGCGTGAACAGACGCTCAACCAGCTGCTCGTCGAAATGGACGGTTTCGAGGGCAACGAGGGCATCATCGTCATCGCCGCCACCAACCGGCCTGACGTGCTGGACCCGGCGCTCCTGCGCCCGGGCCGCTTCGACCGGCAGGTGGTGGTGCCGCTGCCGGACGTGCGTGGCCGCGAGCAGATCGTCAAGGTGCACATGCGCAAGGTGCCGCTGGGCGACGATGTCCGGCCGGGCGTGATCGCGCGCGGCACCCCGGGCTTCTCCGGGGCGGACCTGGCGAACCTTGTCAACGAGGCGGCACTGTTCGCCGCTCGCGCCAACCGCCGACTCGTCGGAATGGAAGATTTCGAGAAGGCCAAGGACAAGATCATGATGGGCGCCGAGCGCCGCTCCATGGTCATGAACGAGGGCGAGAAGAAGCTGACGGCCTACCATGAGGCCGGTCACGCCATCGTCGGCCTGACGGTTCCTGATCACGACCCGGTGTACAAGGTCAGCATCATCCCCCGGGGCCGGGCGCTGGGCGTCACCATGTTCCTTCCGGAAGAAGATCGCTACAGCTACTCCAAGCAGCGACTGCGCTCACAGATCTGCAGCCTGTTCGGTGGCCGGATCGCCGAAGAGCTGATCTTCGGGGCCGATCACGTGACCACCGGAGCCTCCAATGACATCGAGCGTGCCACGGATATCGCTCGGAACATGGTTACGAAGTGGGGTCTGTCCGACCGGCTCGGACCGCTGACCTACAGCGAGGATGACGGCGAGGTGTTCCTCGGCCGTTCGGTGACCCGGCACAAGCATGTGTCGGACGTGACCGCGCACACCATCGACGAGGAGATCCGCAAGATCATCGACGAGAGCTATGCGCGTGCAACCGAGATTCTCGAAGAGAAGATGGACAAGCTGCACACCATGGCCGAAGCGCTGATCAAGTACGAGACCATCGACGAGCAGCAGATCCGCGACATCATGGAAGGGCGCGAGCCCCGGCCTCCGCAGAGCTGGGAGGAGTCGGATACGCCGCCGCCTGCCGCCGGGTCCGGCGAGTCCCGCAAGCCGCGCGAGTCGGGTGGCGAAGGGACGATCGGCGGCCCCGCCAGCCAGCACTGAGGGCGGTCTCTGACGCCCCGTGCGCCGCGAAAGGCCCCCGTCGGGGCCTTTCGTCTTTCAGGACGACGTGAATGACCGATTCATCCGCCGGCTGGCGACTCCGCTGCGGCGATCACATGCTTGATCTTTCCGTGCCCCGTGTCATGGGGGTGCTGAATGTCACCCCGGACTCCTTCTCCGACGGCGGGCGGTTTCTCGACCCCGGGCGCGCGCTCTCGCGGGCCGCGGAGATGGTGGCCGAAGGCGCGGCGGTCATTGATATCGGTGGAGAGTCGACCCGGCCTGGTGCGGAGTCGGTGCCGCTGGACGAGGAGCGCCGCCGGGTGATGCC
>SKYU01000034.1 GCA_007127715.1 Gammaproteobacteria bacterium
CGCAGGCGGCCAGCGCGGCGGCGGCCAGGGCCAGCAGGACGGCCACGGCCATCCGGGAGGGAGACAGCATCGGTGGGCTGGTGTGGCGGGGCATCAGGCTCTCCGTTCGCGTGTACTTCGAAACAGTATACGGCGTGGCCGCAGGCATTGCGGCGCTGAAGCGACGCCCGCCGCTGGTAGACTGGCGCCTGTGTTTCCGCGGAGTGCCCGCCATGCCGATGACCGAGACCCTGCGCGCCCTGTATCCCGCCATCGAGCCGTGGATGACCGCCACCTTGCAGACTGCGGACGGTCATGAGGTCTACCACGAACAGTGCGGCAACCCCGACGCCCCGGCCATTCTGTTTCTGCATGGAGGGCCCGGCGGTGGAGGCGATACCAACGCAAGGCGTTTCTTCGACCCTGCGAAGTGGCGCATCGTCATCCTGGACCAGCGCGGTTGTGGCCGCAGCCGCCCGCACGCCAGCCTTGAGAACAACACCACCTGGGATCTGATCGGCGATATCGAGGCGATTCGCGAGCGCCTCGGGATCGAGCGCTGGACCGTATTCGGCGGCAGCTGGGGCAGCACGCTGTCATTGCTGTACGCTCAACGTCATCCCGAGCGGGTGACCGGTCTCATTCTGCGAGGCATTTTCATGCTGCGCCGCCATGAGCTCGACTGGTTCTATCAGCACGGCGCGAGCATGGTCTGGCCCGAGCGCTGGGCGGAGTACCTGGCCCCCATCCCGCCGGAGGAGCGGGGCGATCTGCTTGCCGCCTATCACCGGCGTCTGACCGGTGAGGACCGTGCGCTGGCGCTGCGCTGCGCGCGCGCCTGGTCGGTGTGGGAGGGCGCCACCAGCTGCCTGCGGCCCTCCGAGGGCCTGGTGGAGCGTTTCGGGGCCGACGAGTTTGCGCTCGCCATGGCGCGGATCGAGTGTCACTACTTCGTCAACGGTGGCTTCATGGACCGCGAGTCCCGGATCCTGGACGACATCGACCGTATCCGCGGCATCCCCGGGGTGATCGTGCAGGGACGCTACGACATGGTCTGTCCGGTCCACAGCGCCTGGGCACTGCACCAGGCCTGGCCGGAGGCCGATTTCCGCCTGGTGGCCGATGCCGGTCACTCCGCCTTCGAGCCGGGCATCCTGCACGAGCTGGTCAGCGCCACCGACCGCTTCGCCGAGCTCGCCGGCGAAGCGGTCGCCCGCTAGCGCGGACGTGGCTGCAGCGTCAGAGCAGTCCGCGCCGCACCAGCGACTGGATGTCCTCTTCCTGCCAATTCGTCATTTCGCCCGGCCCGGGAATGCGGTAGCTGCCGTCGGGCTGCGCAAGGCGGTTGCAGGGCCGGAACACGATATCGCGGTAGCTCTCGGCGAACACCTGCAGCGGCAGCCGCGAGACCATGTTGGTCAGCCCGGTGCGGCGTCTCGCCTCACGCAGGCTCTTCAGGTTGATCAGCGCGTGCGCCACCATGCTCTCGCCCCCCGAATTGGCTTCGCAGAGCACGTTGCCGTAGTAGTCGATGACCGTGCTCATCCCCGAGGTCGACGCAGCCGGGAAGGGGATGCGCTCCAGCGAGGCCGAATTGGCCGAGACGACGTAGGCCATGTTCTCGATCGCCCGCGCGCGCTTCGCGACCGCCTTCGGGGTGAGCAGCGGACTACCGACCTCGCTGGTCGGGTGAAGCAGCACTTCGGCGCCGCGCATCACCAGGCAGCGCGCCACCTCCGGGTAGAGGATCTCCTCGGAGGCCACCGCGGCAATGCGGCCTATTTCGGTGTCCGCTACCGGGAAGACTCCATCCATGCCATAGAGGTCGAGGTATTTCTGCCAGAGGTCGCAGGGCGAGGGCGCGAACAGCGAGATCAGGCGGCGGTAGCGCAGGACCGTGTGGCCGGCCGGGTCGATCAGAAAGCAGCACTGGAAATAGAGGTCCGGGAAATTCGGATCGGTCTCGTAGACATTGCCGCAGAGGAACACGTCGGCCGACTCGGCCAGCGCCGCCAGCGCCTCGTATTCCGCACCCTGCGGGTCGAGGCAGGCCTTGGCGATCCAGGTCGGCACGTCCTCGCCCATCGGGAAGCCGGTAAGGAAGTACTCCGGCAGCACGACCAGCCTGACATCGGTGCCGTTGTACTGGCGCACGAAGCCCTTGCTCGAGCGCAGCTTGGCCCCGATGCGGCGGATGTTCTCCATCATCACCCGTCGCGTCTCCGCCGGGTCGCTGATGGCGTTGACGCTGTCGGTGCTGACCTGCAGGGCCAGTGCCGTGTAGGGTTCGGGGGCTTGCGTACTCTCGCTCATTCCTGCGTCCTGTCCTGGGCCTGCCGGGATGATACCCGACCGGGGGCAGGGCAGTGACCGGCGCGCTCGCGGCCGAGCTGGCTGCGATCGTCGCGCCGATCTTCATTGCGGCCGGTATCGGATTCGCCTGGGCGCGCAGCGGGCGGGACTACGACGGGATCTTCGTGCGCCGCGTGGTCATGAACATCGGCACGCCGTGCCTGATCGTCTCCACGATCGGTCGTGCCGAGGTGGCGACCGATGTGCTGCTCACCAGTGCCCTGGCCTGCTGGCTGGTGGTCGCGCTGACCATGGCGGCGTTCGGCCTGGTACTGCGTCTGGCCGGGCTGGATAGACGGGTGTTCCTGCCGCCACTGGTGTTCGCCAACGCGGGGAACATGGGGCTGCCGCTGGCCCTGTTCGCATTCGGCGCCGACGGTCTGGCTCTTGCGCTCGGTTTTTTCGTCGCCAACACCATGGCGCACTTCACCGTGGGCATTTACGTGACGGCCGGCCGCGCGAACCTCGGCGAGATGCTTCGTACGCCGATTCTCTGGGCGGCTTTCGTCGCGCTGTTCGTGCAGCTGTCCGGCACCGGCTTTCCTGCGTGGCTGGACAATACGCTGGAGCTGATCGGCGCCATCACCATCCCGCTGATGCTGATCACCCTGGGGGTGTCGCTGGCCAGCATCCAGGTGGCGACGCTGGGGCGGACCACCGCGCTTGCGCTGCTGCGCCTTGGGGGCGGCGTGGCGGCCGGGTGGCTGGTGGCCACGCTGCTCGGCCTCGACGGGGTGGCCCGCGCGGTTGTCATCCTGCAGTCGGCCATGCCGGCGGCGGTGTTCAACTACCTGCTGGCGCAGCAGTTCGGGCGCTCCCCGAGCGAGGTGGCTGGCCTGGTGGTGGTATCGACCGCGCTGTCTTTCCTGACCCTGCCGCTGCTCCTCTGGTGGTTGTTGTAGGCCGGCGCCGTCCGGGTGCTTGCCCGGCAGAGGCGCGATCTTCATCATGGAAGCAGTTATCGATTCGGGAGTGCCCAGAAGATGCCCCGCAAGTTTCCCACCCTCGTGGTGCTGGTGTTCTGCGCCATCGGCCTGACCGCCTGCGGTCAGCCGCCGCAGGATCCCCCCGCCGACCCGACCCTCTCCGAGGAAGATCGCCAGGCGGCTGAACGGATCGCCCATGAACATGCTCACGACGCGCCTGTGGCGACACCGGCGGTCGCCTCGCCGCCGCGCACGCCCGTCGTGGCCCGGGCCGTCGAGTACGGCGAACTGGACGGGGTGCCGCTGACCGGCTACCTGGCCATGCCCGAGGCCGAGAATGCCGCGCCGCTGCCGGCGATCATCGTCATTCATGAATGGTGGGGGCTGAACGAGAACATCCGCGCGATGACAGAACGGCTTGCGGGGGAAGGCTACGTGGCCCTGGCAGTGGATCTGTACCGCGGCGCGACCACCGAAGACCCGTCAGAGGCGGCCGGGCTGATGCAGGCGCTGATGGGGACGCGGGAGCAGGGCCGCGAGAACGTCCGTCAGGCTCACGACTATCTGGTGTCCTACCTCGAGGCCCCCGCCGTGGCCTCGCTGGGCTGGTGTCTGGGCGGTACATGGGCGCTGGAAACGGGCCTGGTGCTGCCGAATCAGCTGGACGCGGTGGTCATCTTCTACGGCAACGTGTCATCTGATGCCGAGGTGCTGGCGCCGCTGCAGATGCCGATTCTGGGATTGTTCGCCGAAGACGATGCCGCCGTACCGCTGGATGGGGTTCATGCGTTCCGCGACCAGCTCGCCGCGCTTGGCAAGAACGCCCATATCGAGATCTACCCGGGCGTCGACCACGCCTTCGCCAATCCCTCGGGGGGGAACTACCACCCGGAGACAGCCGAGGACGCCTGGCAGCGGACGCTGGGGTTCCTCGCCGCCCATCTGCGCGGCGAGGGGTTGGAAAAAGACTAGCCGGGCTGGCGTCGCTGCCGGCAGCTCGCCGGCAGGCGCATGCGCCTGTCCCTCAGAGCAGGACCGAGGACATCCGACGTCGATAGCGGCCGGTCAGTTCCGAACCGGCGCCAAGGATGTTGAACGCCGCGACGAGACTCCGTCTGGCGATCCCCTCGTCGAAATTGCGGTCCAGACGGAGCAGTTCGAGCAGCTGGTCGAGGGCGGCCTCATGCTGGCCCTCGCCGAACAGTCGGGCGGCCAGCTGGTGGCGGGCGCGGTGGTCTTCGGGATGTGCCGCCAGCCGCGCCTCCAGCGCCGGGCGCTGCGGAGCCTCGAGCAGGGCGTCGGCGAACAGCACGTAGGCACGGACCCTTTCGGCGGCGTCCTTGGTCTGGACATCCACCGGCAGCGTGGCAAGCAACGCGTCTGCGCGTGCCGTCTCGCCGTGCATCGCCAGGACTTCGGCGAGTTCCAGCGCGGTGTCCGCATCCTCAGGCTGGGCCTGATGGGCCGCCTCCAGGCGCGCGAGCCGTTCATCCGGACGCTCGGCGTCGGTCGCCGCCCCGTCGGCCGCCACCGGGGTGTCGGGCAGATGGCGCGCGAGCATCTCGCGGATCTGGGCTTCCGGCTGCGCTCCGATGAATTCATCGACGATGCGCCCCTGGTGGATCAGCTTGACCGTGGGCAGGCTGCGGATTCCCAGCTGCTGGGCGATCATCGGCTCTTCGTCGACATTCACCTTCACCACATCGAGCACGCCGGCGTAATCCCCCGCCAGCCGATCCAGGATGGGCGAGAGCGTCTTGCAGGGGCCACACCAGTCGGCCCAGAAATCCACGAGGACCGGCACCTCCATGGAACGCTGCACTACCTCCTGGGTGAAGGTCTGTGCTGTCACGGGGCGTGCGGTCGCTGTGGCGGTCATGGGGCACTCCGGGCGGGTGTGGCTGGAACGGCCCACAGGGTGGGGGTAGCGGGCCCGGATTTCAAGACGGCGGGCAGGCCCTATTCGTAAAGACTCAACACCTGCATTTCGAGATCGTCCATCCCGAGCTCCGCCAGTTCCCGCCGGATGCGCCGCTCCTCCAGCACCGCCTCCAGGCGTCGGCGCGCCCCGCCATCATGGCTCGGCAGACGCTCCGGGATCTCACCGGTGGAATCGTCTCGGCTGTCGACCGGGCCGTCGAAGTCAACATCCATGGTCATGTCTTGATGCTCCTGGCGCGTACGCCCTGAAGGAAGTGGGACCAGAGCCGGATAACACGATCCGCATTCCGGTTTCGGGCTTCACACCCTGAACGAACGGCAAACTCTGGTCCCGAAGGCCGTTCGTTCTGAGGGGGCGGCACGCCAGGGGGGGAGGGGGGGAGGTTGGCGTGCCGCCCCATGCAAACACTGTGACCGTGTCTCAGCCGCGGTCCACCGTCGTCTCGGCAGCGGCCAGCCGGATCTCCCGCGGCATCGCCCGCTGGGTATCGACGCCCGCGGCCAGCAGACGCGCCTGGTAGATGGCATCGTCGATGCCGAACTGGTCGGCCAGCTGCGCCCGCGACATCCGCGGCGCCGTCACGACCATCTCCTCGATGCTCTGTACCGGGCGCTGGGCCGTCACGACGATTTCGTGGATCACCCGTGCCGTGGGTTCGGTCGCCATCGCCGCGGGCGTGGCCAGTGTCCCGGCCAGAGCGGCCAGGGCCGTCGCCACCATCAGCGTGCGACCGGTGGACATCACCTTGATCTGCTTGTTCATGTCGCTCACCTTTCCGATAATTCGCGTTTCCGGGATGTCGTCTTTCGAGAGCATCCTGATTGATGCCCTAAACTAATGCACGCAGCGTGCCAATTTAGTGCGATATAAAAAACAAAGAGTTATGATTTTTCGGGGTTACGGAAAAACGTAAATAACGGAAATACGTTATAAAAAAATACGGAAAAACGTAAAATGAGCGCTAGTCCAGACATGCCACGATCATCCGAAGCCAGCGCCTACCTGTGGGTATTCCGGCGGATTCCCGCCATGGTGCTGGTATTCGACGCGGAAGGCCGGGTGCAGGATGCCAGCGACACCTGGCTTTCGCGCATGCTCTACGCGCGCGACGAGGTGATCGGGCGCCGACCGGAGGATTTCGCCACCGCCGAGAGCGCGCGGCGGGTTCTCGATGAATACGCGCCGCTGCTGCGTCGCACCGGGCAGCTGGACGCCGTGCCGATCGAACTGCAGACACGCCAGGGCGAGGTGGTCGACTGTGTCACCAGCGCGGTGGTCGAACACGCCGTGGCCGAGGGCAGCGGCTATCTGCGGACCGTGGCGGTGTACACCGAGTCGGCGGTGCAGGCCCACATCGAGCGCCATTACCGCGATCTCTACCGGGCGACGCCGGCGATGCTCTACACCGTCGACCCGGAAGGTCGGATCGTGCTGTGCAGCGACCGCTGGCTGAGCAAGATGGGGTATCGGCGCGAGGAGGTGCTCGGGCGTTACATCTCGGAGTTCATGAGCCCGAGCAGCCAGGAGGCGCTCTCGGGCGGGCGTTTGCAGCGCATCATCAGCACAGGTGAGCTGGACAACGAACCGCGCGAGATGATCAGCCGCGATGGCCAGGTCATGGAGGTGCTCATTTCGGCGCATGCCGAGCGCGATGCCCAGGGCCGCGTCAGCCGCATGCTGGTGGCGATGAAGGACGTCACCGAGCGAAACCGCGCCGAGCGCGCCCTGCGCGAGGCGTTCGAGGAGAACGCCCGGCTGCGCGAGCAGCTCGAGCGCGAGCGTGACTACCTCCGCGAGGAGGTCAATGTCTCCATGAACTTCAGCCAGATCGTCGGCGAGTCGCCGGTGCTGCGGAAGATGCTGGCGCGAATCGAGGCGGTGGCCGAGACTTCGGCCAACGTGCTGCTGCTGGGCGAGTCGGGTGTCGGCAAGGAACTGGTCGCCCGGGCCATCCACGCACGCAGTCCGCGCGCCGGACACCCGCTGGTCAAGGTCAACTGCGCGGCGGTGCCGCGCGAGCTGTTCGAAAGCGAATTCTTCGGTCACGTGAAGGGCGCTTTCACCGGGGCCACCAAGGACCGCATCGGGCGCTTCCAGCTGGCCGATGGCGGCACCCTGTTTCTCGACGAGGTGGGCGAGATCCCGCCGGAGTTGCAGAGCAAGCTGCTGCGCGTGTTGCAGGAAAAGGAGTTCGAGCCGGTCGGCAGTGACCGTACACGGACGGTCGACGTAAGGGTCATCGCCGCAACCAACCGTGACCTGGAGGAGATGGTCGAAGCGGGCACATTCCGCGACGACCTCTACTATCGGCTGACGGTCTTCCCCATCGAAGTGCCGCCGCTGCGTGAGCGTGGCGACGACGTGCTGCAGCTCGCGGTGCACTTCCTGGAGCGTGCCTGCAAGGATTTCGGCTACCCGCCGATCGCGCTCGGCAAGGGTCACGCCGCCGCACTGCGTGCCTACGACTGGCCGGGAAACGTGCGGGAACTGCAAAGCGTCATCGAGCGCGCGGTCATTCTCGGCAAGGGCGAGGCGCTTCGCCTGGACCTGGCGCTGCCGGGCGTGTCGGCACCCCGGACGCCGCAGCCTTCCGGCAGCGGCGATGCTCGGCAGGGCGGTGCCGTGAGCGGTGCGGCCCTGTCGTCATCCAGCCCGTCGGGTCGGGGCTTCCTGACCGAGGCCGAAATCAGGGCGCGTGAGCGGGAGAACCTGCTGGCCGTCCTGGAGGCTGCCGGCTGGCGGGTCTCGGGCCCCGGTGGCGCCGCCGAACTGCTGGGCGTGCCGCCGACCACGCTTGCCGACCGCCTGCGCCGGATGAAGCTCCGCCGCCCCTCGCGCGAGGGAGGGGGGCGCGCCGCACGCTGAGCCGGCCATGCGCCCGCCGATGCGATCGGCTACTCTTGGCCCTGGAGCGAGGCTCCGGGGCAGCCACGACACAAGGACGGGGGAGAACACAGATGAGCGACATCAACCGCCAGCTGGTGCTCAGGGAGCGCCCGCATGCAGAGGTCCAGGACAGTCATTTCGAGCTACGTGAGGGCGAGGTCCCGACGATCTCGGATGGCCAGGTGCTGCTGCGTACCCTGTATTTCTCCTTCGATCCAACCCAGCGCGGCTGGCTCAATGACGTCCCAAGCTACATGCCTCCGGTACAGATCGGCGAACCCATGCGTGCCGGCGGCGTCGCCCAGGTGGTCGAGTCGCGCCACCCCCGCTTCCGGGCCGGCGACATCGTCTCCGGGACCCTGAGCTGGCAGGACTACATCGTGGTCGGTGAGCAGGGCATCTCGGGGCTTTCACGGGTGCCGAAGGGCGTGCCGCTGACCTGGCCGCTCGGGGTGCTCGGCATCACCGGTCTGACCGCCTATTTCGGCATGCTGGAACTTGGCAGACCCGTCGAAGGCGAGACCGTGGTGGTGTCGGGCGCAGCCGGTGCGACCGGCTCGGTGGCGGGGCAGATTGCGCGTCTCAAGGGTGCGAGGGTGATCGGTTCGGCGGGTGGTCCCGAAAAATGCCGCTGGCTGACCGAGGTGGCGGGCTTCGATGCGGCTATCGACTACCGCAACGAAAACACCTTCGAGCGCCTGCATGCGCTCTGCAGGAACAGCATCAATGTGTTCTACGACAACGTCGGCGGGCAGATCCTGGACGACTGTCTTCTGAACATGGCGCAGTTCGGGCGGATCGTGCTTTGCGGCGGCATTTCCTCGGGCTACGGCCTCGATCTCCCACCCGGGCCGAAGCACTACATGCAGCTGGTGATCCGATCCTGCCGCATGGAGGGTTTCATCGTGCTGAACTACCTCGACCGTTTCCCCGAGGCGATCGAGGCGCTGGCCGGCTGGGTCAGGGCCGGGGAGATCCGCTTCGAGGAAGACCTCCAGGAGGGGCTCGAGAACTGCCCGTCAACGCTTCGCCGGCTGTTCGAGGGGCGCAACTTCGGCAAGCAGCTGCTCAAGGTCGCCGACCCCCCGATCGCGGTCTCCTGAGATTCCCGCGGGGCCTCGTCGCCCGCGTCGCCGCAGCTCCGCGTGTGTCAACCCGCGGGCGCCGGTTTCGTTAGCGTGGATGAGCGTCATCCAAGGAGATCGCCATGACCCGTATCCCCGTCATCCCCCTGAGTCTTCTGGCCTGCACCCTGATGGTGCTCGCGGCGCCCGCCGCGGCCCAGCCCGACGCCCGCGATGCCGCTCGCGAGTCATGGGCTGCGATGAGTCCCGAAGAGCGCGCGGAGCTGCGCGAAGCCATGCAGGCGCGCCGTGCCGAGGCTCGCGAGCGCTGGGCGGCAATGACCCCCGAGGAGCGCGAGGAGGTTCGAGAGGCCCGGCAGTCGCGCCGCGCCGAGGCCCACGAGCGCTGGGCGGCAATGACCCCCGAGGAGCGCGAGGAGCTCCGCGCGGCCATGCGTGTGCGCCGTGAGGAGGCGCGGGCACGCTGGGACGCTCTGGAGCCGGAAGAGCGTGAGGCGCTGCGCCAGCAGATGCGTGAGCGACGCGCCGACCGTCCGCGGGGGCCGCGCCGCGAGGGTGAGCCGCCCGCGCGCTCGGAGCCCCGCAGCCCCCGCGGCTCGGGGCGGTGATCCCGGTCGCGCTGCCCTCGGTTGCATAGGCACTTGCGCCCGCTTGCTGTCCCCTGTTATACGTTTTGCCAACCAGCGTACTGAAACTCCGCAGGTTCCAATGATACGTCCGGACGTGTGGGGGCATAGGCCCGGACATTTCACCAGCGAACCTGCAGCAGGGATGATCAGTGCGCACACGACGCGGGCCTCGCGGTCCGCTCACAGGGTGGCAGGACGGGAGGGGCGGCATGACGCAGGTCACGGACCGGTTTCAGTCGGCGGTCTACGCGCTGGCGGGTGAAGGGTCGATCAAGACAAGGCTGGTCCAGGCCTTCTCGCGACATCTCGAGGATATCGACGACGAGCTGCTCCCGGAAGAGCTGGCGAGCGGCTTCGTCAGCTTGAGGGAGACCCTGCAGCAGCATCGTCCGGTCGGCGGGGAAACCGCGGTCGAGGCCACGGTCCGCAAGATGTCGGTTGCCGAGGCGGATGCCTGCGCGCACGAGATCGTCTCTCTGCTGCTGCGCCTGCTGCGGGACCCCGCGGCGGCTGAGCGACTGCGCGTGGTTGGTGGTCACCGCGCCCAGAGCGTGGCAGACGCGCCGTCAGAGCCGCCCGCCTTCCTCGCCAAGCCGCGCTAGCTCGTCCAGGACCTGCAGCAGAAAGGCCGGCTCCTGGGCGCCGGAAAAAGCGTGTCGCCCGCCGAAAATGAATGTCGGTACGCCGCTGACCCCCGCTTCGCGGACCTGGAGGAGGTGCTCGTCCACGGTCGCGGCGTGCGCGCGGTCCCGGAGTGCCGCCTCGATCGTGTCGTCGTCCAGCCCGCACTGCGCAGCCACCGTGGCGAGGTGCTCCGGATCGCCGAGGTTCCCGCCACGGGTGAAGTAGGCCGCGAACAGGCCTTCGGCGAGCGCGTCGGCACGGCCGAGTTCTCCCGCGGCATGCATGAGCTCGTGCGCCAGCCGGGTGTTCGGCTGAACTTCGATCGCGCTGAAGTCGAACTCGATCTCCAGGTCCAGACCGATGGACACCAGGTGACCCAGCATCTCGGCGAGGCGCTCGGGTGAGCCGAAGCGCTCCCGCCACCAGCGTTCGCGAGGTACCCCGCCGGGCGGGATGTCGGGGTTGAGCTCGAAGGGGTGCCAGTGGATCTCTGGGGCGAGCGCCGGGCGCTCCGCCAGCGCCAGGGCCAGCCGCCGTCGCCCGACGTAGCACCACGGACACACCAGGTCGGAGACGATGTCGATTCTCAAGCGATCCTCCTGCGGTCCGGCATCCGGACTTGCTAAGATTCCCCCCCGCCGTCCGGTTCCGACCACCAGGGGAGACACATGAAACTCTACAGCTTACCGGCTTCACCGTTCGCCGCGCGTTGTCGCATGATGATCTACGCCAAGAACCTGCCCGTCGATATCGTCGAGCCGCCCGGCGGGCTGGGCTCGGAAAGCTACGAGGCGATCAATCCGCTGCGCAAGGTTCCGGCCCTGGACACCGGAGAGGGCGTGATCCCCGAGTCCGACACCATTCTCGAGTACCTCGAGGATCATTACCCCGAGCCGTCGATGCGCCCCGAAAAGGCACTGCATCGCTCGAAGGCCCGGCTGCTGGCCCGCATCGCCGACCTCTACATCATGGAGCCTATGTTCCCGCTGTTCATGCTGATGCGCAGCGACACGCCGGACAAGGCGGCCGTCGCCAGGCAGCTGGACAAGATCGACTGGGGGCTTCGGACCCTCGACTGGTATCTGGACAACAAGCACGGGTTTGCCGTGGGCACGCATCTCAGCAAGGCCGATTGCGCGCTGGTGCCGACGCTGGTCTATGTGACCGAGATGCTTCCGCGGTTCGGCAAGGACAAGCCCCTGGCGTTCCGCGACAAGCTCGCCGAGTACTGGGAGGGGATCCAGGGCGATCCGCACGCCGCCCGGGTGATCGAGGAAATCCGCGAAGGGATGGCGCGCATGGCCGCCGCCCGGGCCCAGCAGTAGGCGGGTCCGTCATGCGCAGCCCCGGGGCGGTGCACTGCGGCATACTGGTCTGGCTGCTGGCGCTCGCACCGGTGGCCGCCGTGGCCGGTGCTGGTCTGCCGGAGCCTGTGGCGCGCGTGGCCGCTGCGCTGGGCGTGCCCGCTTCGGACATCAGCCTGTGGGTGCAGGAGCTCGGTGCGCCCGAACCGCTGGCCGTGCATCTGCCCGAGACGCCGCGCAATCCGGCCTCGGTGATGAAACTGGTCACCAGTTTCGCCGCGCTGCAGGGACTCAACCCTGCCTATCGCTGGCACACCGAGGTCCATGCGCTCGGGCCGATCGAACAGGGCGTCCTGCGGGGTGATCTCCTCATCCGGGGCGGGGGAGACCCCTACCTCGTGGCCGAGGAGTACTGGAAGCTGGTCGGCGGACTGTGGGGACGCGGCCTGCGGCGAATCGAGGGCGACCTGGTCTTCGACGTGTCCTATTTCGATCTTCCGCCTGAGGATCCGGGCAGTTTCGATGGCCGCCCCGACCGGATCTACAATCTCGTGCCTCACCCGCTGCTGGTGAATTTCAACGCCGTACGCTTCGAGTTCCAGCCCGGGGGCGACGGGCGCAGTGTCGAGGTCCGTACCGACCCGCCGCTCCGGTACCTGCAGGTGCGCAACCGTCTGCGGCTGGGCGAGGGACGCTGCGCCGGCTACCAGCGCGGCGTGACCCTGACGGTGCTCGCCGATCCCCGCGACGAGGTCCTGCTCGAGGGCCGCTTCCCGAACGCCTGCAACCAGTATCGTCTCACCCGCAGCGTGCTGCTGCCGGAGAGCTACGCCTGGGATCTGTTCAAGGTGTACTGGGCGCAGCTGGGGGGCGAACTCGAGGGCGGCTGGCGCTGGGGCGAGCTTGCCGTGCCCGCCGCCCTCGTGGACCCGGAGGCCGGCGGGCGCCGTCTGCCGGACGCCGCAGGCCTCAACGGCCCGGCGGCGAACGGCGCTGAAGATGACACCCGAGCCTTCCATGTGCATCGCTCGCGGCCGCTGGGGGAACTGGTCCGGCTGGTGAACAAGTACAGCAACAATGTCATGACCCGGCATCTCAAGCTGACGCTGGGCGCGGAGCGTTTCGGGGCGCCTGCCACGCCGGAGAAGGGTCTCGAAGCCATCCTTGAGATCCTGGCCATGCACGGCATCGATACCGAGGGCATGGTGATCGACAATGCCGCAGGGCTGTCGCGTGATGTCCGGCTTACCACCCGCCAGGTGGCGGATCTGCTGCAGGCGGCCTGGGAGGCGCCCTACATGCCGGAATTCGTCTCCTCCATGGCCCTCTCGGGCCTGGACGGGACATTGCGACGGCGCCTGGAGGATGCCCCCTCGCGCGGGCGGATGCACCTCAAGACCGGCACGCTCAACGACGTCTCGGCCGTCGCCGGCTATCTGCAGGTGCCCGACGGCCGGCGCCTGCTGGTGGTGCTCATGGTGAACAGCCCCGATGCCCATCGCGGGCCGGGCGAGGAACTGCAGGATGCCCTGCTGAACTGGGCCTATCGCCAGTAGCGCGACTTCAGAATATGCCGGCCTCGAGCCCGGCGGCCATCGTCATCCCGAGTTCTTCGCAGGCCGCGGCGTAGTCGCCGGCCTCTGCCGGCCCGGCGACCACCAGAGGCGCCCCGATCGGTTTCCAGCGCAGGCCGGCGACGATCCGCTCGACACTGTCGACCGCGCCGGTGCCGTCGTTGCCGGCACGCACGAACAGTGCCCAGGGCAGCCCCTGCGTCTGCTCAAGGCAGGCGTGATAGCTGCGGTCTAGAAAGGTCTTCAGGCCGCCACTCATGTAGCCGAAGTTCTCCGGCGTGCCGAGGATCACGCCATGGGCCCAGAGGACATCCTCCGGGCCGGCGTCCAGCGCCGCGCGCACCCGCAGTCTCACGCCCTCGATCGCCGGATCGCTGGCACCGCGGATCACCGCCTGGGCCATCGCCTCGGTGGTGCCGGACTGCGAGTGGTAGACGATCAGCAGGTGTCGATCGGACATGGCATCGGACGTTTGTACCGGTCGCGGGCAGGTGACCGTGTTGTCATGGTGCCGGTGGTATGATCGCGGCTGTCACCACCGCAGGCCGAGAGGGCCGCGAGCCGCAGACAATTGGGAGTGAATATGAAGCTCATTACCGCCGTGATCAAGCCGTTTCGCCTGGACGACGTCCGCAACGCACTCGCAGAGGTGGGGGTCCAGGGTATGACGGTAACCGAGGTCAAGGGCTTCGGGCGCCAGCGTGGTCACACCGAGCTGTATCGCGGCGCCGAGTACGTGGTGGATTTCCTGCCCAAGGTCAAGCTTGAGATCGCCGTGAGTGACGAGCTCGCTGAACGCGCGATCGAGGCTATCGTCGACTCTGCCCGGACCGGCAAGGTCGGTGACGGGAAGATCTTCGTGGTCGACCTTGCCCAGGTGGTCCGGATACGCACCGGCGAGACGGACGCCCAAGCCATCTGAGGCCTCCGGCCCAGCACCAAAAAAAGCGGCCCAAAGGCCGCATGCGGGTAATCTGTCCCGCCAGCTCCGAGGTCAGATGGACCAGCCCGGCTCAGGCCCGGGTCGCCGCCGGGTCCAGCCAGGCCAGGTCTACGGCCTGTTCGGGCGTCTCTGACAGCGCGTCGCGGGGCACCAGATAGCCCTTGATGCAGAGAAACTCGTCATCCGGCATACGGGGCTCACGGGTCCGGACGGCGCGGTGCTCGCTGTATTCCATGATCATGGCAGGTCTCCATTGCAGATTTGCCCCAAGTCTATGCAAGAGACGTGACAGTTATCTTAAGGCGCGGAAAGGCCTGGTATTTTTGTGAAACTGCGAGGCGCCCCGGGTGGGGGATCGTTCCAACCTGGTGCAGTCCCGGCCCCGGCGTGCACCGAAGTGGTGTGGTCGCACGGCCAGCCCATCGGCGGTTGAGGCGCCGCATGGTGTCTACCAGGGGATGGTGCTGCCATCCCAGGCGATGAATCGCCCCTGGTCGTCCGGGCCCAGCCCGTTGATGATGCCGAGCAGCTGGCTGACAGCCTGGTCGCGGCTGAACAGCCGCTCCGCCGGGACGTTGCCCTGGAAGGGCGCCGAGAGGTCAGTGTCGACGGTGCCGGGGTGCAGCGCGATGCACAGCACACCGCGGTACCTGCGCGGCAGCTCGACGGATAGATTGCGGGTCAGCATGTTCTGCGCGGCCTTGGACGCCCGGTAGGCGTACCAGCCCCCCAGCCGGTTGTCGCCGATGCTGCCCACGCGCGCGGAGAGGCTGGCAAAGACCGCGCGCTCGCGGCGTGGCAGCAGCGGGGCGAAGTGCTTGGCCACCAGCAGCGGCCCCAGTGCGTTGACCCGGTAGCTCCACAGCATGCTGGCCTGCTCGACCTCCGCAAGCCGCCGTTCGGGTCGCATCCCCTCGCGGGTATGCAGCACACCCGCCACGTTCAGGATCAGACCCAGAGTGTCTGATTCGCGCGCGACCTGCTCCGCGGCCGCCGCGATCGTGGCTTCGTCGCTGACGTCGAGCCGCAGCGGCCGCAACCCCGTGGTCGGCGTATCCGCTGGCAACGCGAGCGCTTCCGGCTGGCGGCAGCCGGCCCATACGCGACCCACGTCCGGACTGTGCAGCAGCTGGCGGACGAATTCGCGGCCGAGGCCGCGGCTGGCGCCCTGGACAAGCACATCGATGTCGCGGCCCAGGCTGTCGAGACGGATCATCCTTGATCTCCCTCGTGAGTGTCGGGTGGGGGGTCAGTCGGTCGTGGCGGCGTCCTCCAGCCGGACCGGGGTGGCGAAGCCGTCGGGCTTCATCACCAGCACATCGCAGGGCAGCCGATCGAGGACCTGCTCGGCCGTGCTGCCGATGAAAAAGCGTTTCAGCCGCCCGCGCGCCACCGCGCCCATGATCACCAGGTCCGCCTGCAGCTCGCGGGCAAGCTCCGGCAGCAGTTCGCGGGCCGGTCCCCGCAGCAGGTGTACCCGGTCCTCCGGCAGGTGGAACGTGCTGGCAAGCTCGGTCAGGGCGGCCCCGTGGGTGCGGGCCAGTGCCTCGCCGATGTCCTCGGCCGGCACGGAAATCGGGGTCGCCACCGCAGTCGCCGTGCCGGCAATCGCCGGCATGGGGTCGTAACCGTGAAAGGCGTGCAGCTCACCGCCGGCGGCCCGCACCAGGGTTTCCCCCTGCCGCAGGATGACATGATCGAGCGTGGCAGGCTTGTCGTGCTCGTGCATCGGATCGACGGCGGCGATGACACGCATCGCGTCCGAAAGACTGCGCGGCTTCACCAGCCAGAGCGGTGCCGGGCAGGTACGGATCAGATTCCAGTCGGTGTTACTGAACACCGAACGCCGAAGCGCCTGATGATAGTGCGTGTCCTTGAGCACCAGCGAGGGCTTCGTCGCCAGCACCCTGCGTACGATGCCCTCGTGCAGCGGCGTGTCCCAGGCGACCTCGGTGGTGACCGCGAGTCCCTGCTCGGCGAGCGGCTCGGCCAGCCGGCCGAGCCGGGTCAGCATGGCGTCCATGACCTCCCGGCGGGCTTTCTGCAGTCCGGGAGAGTCGAAGAAGCGCTCGCCCGACAGATAGGGATCGTAGTGGCATATGAACAGCTCCAGGCCACACTTCAGTGCCTGGGCCAGCGTTGCCGCACGGGCCACTGCCGGTTGCTCTTCGGCCGTGGGGTCGACCACCGCCAGGATCCGCTGACCCTCGCTCATGCGCTGCTCCTTCCGCTGTCGGCTGCCGCAGGGCCATCATACGCGGCGGGCCACCGTGGAGAAATCCGGGTTTCTATATAATCCCGCGATGGCGGCTGCGCATATCGCGGTCATCCTGCCGTTGCGCCGTGGAATCTACCTATGAGTGTCGATAGCGTACCGGAGTCCCTGTATCCGGCCAGCGACATCGGAGATGCGAATTTCCGGGCGCTGCTGCACGCCGCCGTCGATGCGATCATCATGATCGACGAGCGCGGCGGCATTCTGATCTTCAATCCCGCGGCCGAGCGGATTTTCGGCTACCGCGAGAGCGAGATCGCGGGCCAGAACGTCAGCCGTCTGATGCCACCGCATTTCGCCGAGCACCACGACGCGTTCATGGGGCATTACCTCACCACCGGCGAGCGGCGCATCATCGGCAAGGGCCGCGAGGTCGAGGCGATGCGCAGCAACGGCGAGATCTTTCCGATCGAACTGTCGGTGGGCCAGGTCGACCTGCCGGGGCCGCCGCACTTCATCGGCATCATCCGGGACATCTCCGGGCGCAAGCGTTCCGAGCAGGAGAGGCGCGAACTCCAGGACCGGCTGGCGCGGGTGGGCCGCTTCAGCACCATGGGCGAGATGGCCGCCGGTCTGGCGCACGAGATCAACCAGCCGCTGGCGGCGATCAACACCTATGCCCAGACCGCCGAGCGCCTGCTCAAGGCCGGGGCGGCTGCCGATGACGAGGACCTGCAGCACATCTGCCGCCAGGTCAGCGAGCAGGCGCAGCGCGCCGGCGAGGTGATCCGCCGACTGCGGGGATTCCTTCGCATGCAGGGCTCGGCGCGGGAGCGGCTCGACTGCAATGCCCTGATCCGCGAGATCATGCTGCTGGCGGAGCTCGACGCACGGGACCGCGACGTGCCCCTGTGCATGTCGCTTGCCGAGGATCTCCCTCCGGTGCGCGGCAATGCGGTGGAAATCCAGCAGGTTCTGCTCAATCTCATACGTAACGCCGTCGATGCGATGTCCGAGCAGCCGGACCGCGCCCTGGGTGTCGTCATCAGCACCCGCCAGCGGGAAGAGGGGGGCGTCGAGGTCCTGGTCACCGATCACGGTCCCGGGGTCGACGAGGAGGTCGCCCGGAACATCTTCCACCCCTTCGTGACCAGCAAGCCCAACGGTCTCGGCGTCGGTCTGTCGATCAGCCGTACCATCATCCAGGCACATGGTGGCCGGCTCGGTTTCCAGCCGAATCCCGCTGGCGGCGCGATCTTCAGTTTCCATCTGCCCCTGTCGTTCGAGGACTGACTCATGACCCAGCCGACCGTCTTCATCGTCGATGATGATCACGCCGTACGCGATGCCCTGCGGATGCTGATCAAGTCGGTGGGCCTGCCGGTCCAGGTGTATGCGTCGGGTGACGAGTTCCTGGGCGCCTGGCAGGCGGAGATGCGTGGTTGCGTGGTGGCCGATATCCGCATGCCCGGCATGAGCGGGTTGGAAATGCAGGAGGCGTTGCAGGAGCGCGGCTGCCGGCTGCCGGTGATTTTCATCACCGGTCACGGTGATGTGCCGATGGCGGTGGAGGCCATGAAGGCCGGCGCGCTGGATTTCGTCCAGAAACCCTTCCGCGACCAGGACCTGCTCGATCGCATCAACGAAGGCCTGCAGCAGGAGCGAAACCTGCACCAGGTCGAGGTCGAAATCGAGGAGATCACCGGTCGTCTGGAGGCGCTGACGCCGCGCGAGCGCCAGGTGCTCGACCGGGTGGTCTCCGGTCAGCCCAACAAGGTGATCGCCATGGACCTCGACGTCAGCCAGCGTACGGTGGAGATCCACCGCGCCCGGGTGATGGAGAAGATGCAGGCCCGTTCGCTGGCGCAGCTGGTGCAGATGATGAGCCGGCTGGAGAATCTGCGGGACGGGTAGACCGACGGTTCACCCCGTACATTCCCCTATTGTGACGATTGGCCCCTCGGGCGGACACTTTCGTCCACTTGATAGTGTCTGCAAGGCAGCCCGGTGGCCTGTTTCCCATGAATATTCCCGCCGATCTGGACGTCTGTGTGGTGGACCCGGATCCGGCCCTGTACAACGCCCTCGCCCCCATGTTCCGTGCGGCCGACGCCCGGCTGCGGGGGTTTGCGCGGGCGGAAGAACTGCTGGCCGATCATGCCGCCACCTCGGTGCGCTGCGTCGTGGCGGCCGCCCTGCTGCCAGGCATCTCTGGCGTGGAGCTGATCGAACGGCTGCGGCGGGCCGGGAATGCCGCGCCGGTCGTCCTGCTGGTGCCGCCGGACGATGTCGGCACCGCGGTATCGGCCATGCGCAGTGGCGCGGTCGATGTGCTGGAGACGCCTGCGCCGATTTCCCGCCTGTTGCACAGCGTGGTGGCCTCGGCGGCGGTGCTGCGTAATGGCCGCCAGGTGGCGGCTCCCCTGGGTCCCGAAGGCGCCTGATTCCCGGACAGGCCTGCTCGGATCCGCTCAGGGGGGCGCTGCAGGGGCCGGTGCGCGCCGCTGGCAGAGCGCGAGTCCCGCAAGGATCAGCGCCAGGGCCAGCCACGCATCGGCGGGCAGCCGCTCGCCCGCGAATATTGCGCCCAGCGCCACGGCCACGCAGGGCACGAGATAATTTGATAGCGACAGAAACGGCGCCCCGCTGCGGTGTGCCAGCCAGAAAAACACCAGGTTGGCCGCCGCGGTGCACACCAGCCCCAGGGCCACCACGGCCAGCACCGGTCCGGCCGTCAGCGTGACCGATGGGGCCAGCTCGCCGGCCCAGGCCATCAGTACCAGCATGACCGCGCTGGCAGAGAGCAGCGTGCCCGCCGCCGATTGCAGCATGTCGCGATTCGGCTGGTACTGGGCGAGGATGCCGGCAGTGGCGTAGCTGATGGTCGCACCCAGCAGGGCGACACGCGCGAGCTGTGCGTCCTGCGCCAGCAAGCCCCCGAGGTGCTGCGGTCCGATCAGCACCACCACGCCGGCGAAGCCCAGCAGGAAGCCCAGGGTGCGCCGCGGCGTCAGCCGCTCGCCTGGCAGCAGGAAATGTGCCAGCACCATCACCATCAGCGGCACCAGTGCCATCAGGATCCCCGCTTCGCCCGAGGGCACGTGCTGCTGACCCCAGGCGATCAGCACGAAGGGCAGGCAGTTGCCGGTAATGCCCATGGCGAGGAAGTAGGCCCATTGGCGACGCCCGGCGGGCAGTCCGGGCCCGAGCGCCAGGCACAGCGCCACGAGCACGGCGCCCGCGATGACGATGCGCGAGCCCGCGATCTGCAGTGCACTGAAGCTGTCCAGGGCGATGGAGACGAACAGGAATGCGCTGCCCCAGAAGAGCACCAGGGCGAGCAGTGCGATCCAGTGCGAAGGGGGGTGTTGCCGGCTCACCGGGAGCTGCGGGGGCGCGCTGTGGGGTCCGTCACGGGTCAGGCCGTGGCCATCATGGGGATTCCAGGCGGGCCAGCCCGGCCGCGAGATCGGCCTGCAGATCCTCTAACGCTTCGAGGCCGGCGTGCAGTCTCAACAGGGGGCCACGGCCTTCGGGGGCGGTGCTGCGATGCGGCGGCAGGCGTACCGGGATCAGCAGTGATTCATAGGCGCCGAAGCTGTAACCCATGCCGAACAGCCGCATCCCGTCGAGCATCCGGCGCAGTGCCTCGTGGTCATGGTGGGGCTGCAGCCGGAAGGCGAACAGGCCGGAGGCACCGCTGAAGTCCCGCCGCCACAGATCGTGCTGCGGGTGCTGCGCAAGCCCCGGGTGCAGGACTTCGGATACCGCAGGCTGCTCCGCGAGCCAGCGCGCCAGCGCCAGTCCGGTGTGCATGTGCTGGCGCAGGCGCACGGCCAGGGTACGCAGCCCGCGCAGCCCCAGCCAGCAGTCATCCGGGCTGGCATACACGCCCTGGAGCTTTGCGTTGCGCCGCACTTCGCTCAGGGTGGCCTCGTTGCAGGCCACCAGCCCCAGCATCGCATCGGAATGCCCGGAGATGTACTTGGTGGCGGCCTGGATCACCACATCTGCGCCCAGCGCCAGGGGATGGTGGAACAGTCCGCCCGACCAGGTGTTGTCCACCAGGATGAGCGGTGTGCGCCCTGTGTCCCGTGTCCGGGCCCGCACGGCCGCCGCGATGGCCGGGATGTCCTGGAGCTCGAAAGTGCCTGAACTGGGAGACTCGAGATAGACCACGCGGGTGTTGGCCCGCATGGCCTCGCCCACCCGTGCGCCGATATCCGGTGGTACGAGGGTGACATCGACGCCGAATGCGCCGAGTACGCCGTGGACATAATCGACGGTCGGCTCATAGGCCCCTTCGCTGAGTACCAGGTGATCGCCGGGGCGCAGGAACGCCGAGAGGGCGACCGTCACCGCGGAGAGCCCGGAGCAGGTGGCCACGCTGCCGGCTGCGCCTTCGAGTTCGGCATAGAGACTTTCCAGTGCCCGGGCGGTCGGTGTGCCGTCACGCGCATAGCGGAAGCCCGCAGCCCCCTGGCTGTGATCCTCGAAGGCGGCGAGGTTGTCGAACAGGACCGTGGAACAGCGAAAGGGCGGGATATTGACGGTGCCGGCCGAGAGCTGGCGATCGCGCCCGGCGTGGGCCAGCGTGGTGTCGGTGCGGCGGGTGCTCATGGTGCGATCCTCGGGCCTGGCGTCAAAGCCCGATATTTTCGCACAGGCCGTTCGTACCCGGGGTGTCGGTTCGGGCGCCTCACCGTGGATTGCAGTGCCCATGGGGTATGGACCCGCGCTGTCACGAAGCCTTCATGGCCCCGTCATGCCGGCGACATCGCCTGCGGGTTACTGTCCGGGCTACAGCGTCCTGGAGGGTTCCCGGGCGCCTGGAGCGGAGGTGGATCGATGCCCAAGCTGAGCCTGAAGACCCTGCTGCCCGCACTTGTCGAGGACGGGCGGCTCGATCCGCATCATGCCGAAATCCTGGCGCTGTATTGGGATGAGCGTGACAGCCCGGCGGCCAATCTGGAGGCCATCGGGTACTGGCTGGAGATCTGCAGCCGCCAGGACACGGGATTCCGCGACTCGCCAATGCGCCAGCTCTGAGGGGCCGTTCGGCCCCTGACCCCGGCAGGACGTTCCGGGTCGACGGGGCTGGATTCCAGCGCCGCCGCTTGCGAAGATGATGGCCTCTTCTTCGCAATGGAATGCCCGCATGTCTGTCAGGTGGTGGTTGTCCCTGCTGTGTCTGCCTCTGCTGCTGTCCGCCTGTGGCGGTGGGGAGCGTGCCGGCATGGAAGTCACCGTTGCCGGGACGGCCGCGCCCCGTACCGCGGGCGAAGAGCAGTGGTTGATGTTCCAGCGCGAGGTCGAAGCCTCGGACGAGGACATCACCATGCGGATGCTGATCTATGGTCAGCTCGGCTCGGAGGAGGCGCTGGTCTCGGGATTGCGGCGTGGGCGGGTGCAGTTCGCGAACCTCTCCGCCATGGCCGCCTCTACGGTCGTACCCGAACTCACCCTGCTGTATGCGCCCTACCTGTTCGATGACTATGCCGAGGCCGACCATGTCTTCGACAATTACCTGACCCCGGTCTTCCGCGAGATGC
>SKYU01000090.1 GCA_007127715.1 Gammaproteobacteria bacterium
CGGTCGAGATAGCGTCGCAGCGCTTCGCTGACGACGGCATTGAGGTTCATGCCCCGGCGCTTTGCATAGAGCATGGCGCGGCGGTGCAGGTCGTGACCGGGGCGTACGTTGAAGCTGCCCTTCAGCGGCACATCCGGCTTGCGGTCTTCGGCTTGGCAAAGCTCCAGGTAATCGTCAACAGCCTCGTGGAATGCAGCCTTGAGACCTTTTGCATCCATGGCCTCGTAGGTCACCAGGTCGCGGATGAACTCCAGCCGCCCGTGCAGTACCTCGTCCTCGTCGCTGCACTCGACCGAGCCGAAATAGCCCTTGTATTCCAGCATCGTGCTCATATCAGACCCTCCTCTATCAGCACCCGCAATACAGCCTCGACGACGTACATCTTCACTATGACCGAGCATATCGGCTACAGCCTGCTCGTCAGCCGTGACCGCGCCACTGGATACCGACCTCACACGCCGTAATACGCCCGATACCACTCGACGAACTTCGCCACCCCCTCCTCCACCGGCGTGTCCGGCCGGTAGCCGACGTCGGCGACGAGATCCTCCACATCCGCATGCGTATCCGGCACGTCGCCCGGCTGCATCGGCAGCAGCTCGCGTTCGGCCTTGCGCCCCAGGCACTGCTCCAGCACCTCGATGTAGCGCGCAAGCTCCACCGGCTGCTGGTTGCCGATGTTGTAGATGCGATAGGGCGCGCGGCTGCTGGCGGGATCGGGGCGCATGGGGTCCCAGCCAGGGTCGGCCTGGGCCACGTGATCGAGCGTGCGCACCACGCCCTCGACGATGTCGTCGATGTAGGTGAAATCGCGCCGGTGGCGCCCGTAGTTGAACACCGGGATCGGCTTGCCGGCGAGGATGTTCGCAGTGAACTTGAACAGCGCCATGTCCGGCCGGCCCCAGGGGCCGTACACGGTGAAAAACCGCAAGCCGGTGCACGGCAGGCTGAACAGCGACGCGTAGTTGTGCGCCATCAGCTCGTTGGCCTTCTTGGTGGCGGCATACAGCGAGAGTGGATGATCCACCCCATCGTGCACCGAGAACGGCATGCGCGCGTTCGCGCCATACACCGAGCTGGTCGAGGCGAACACCAGGTGCTCGACCGGATGATGGCGGCAGCCCTCCAGCACGTTCAGCGTGCCGGTGACATTGCTGTCGACGTAGGCCTGCGGGTTCTCGATGGAATAACGCACACCGGCCTGCGCGCCCAGATGCACCACGCGGTCGAACTGCTCGCGGGCAAACAGCTCGGCCATGCCGCTGGCGTCGGCAAGATCCAGCTTCACGAAATGGAAGTTGATGGCGCGCTGCAGGCGCTCGAGCCGCGCCTGCTTGAGTGCCACGTCGTAGTAGTCGTTCAGGTTGTCCAGGCCGACGACCTCATCACCGCGATCCAGCAGCACGCGCGCCGTGTGGTAGCCGATGAACCCCGCGGCACCGGTGACCAGGACCTTCACGCGCCCTGCTCCTCGAGCGTTCGCCACAGCGGCCGCACACCCCCCTGCTGCTCGAGGAACTCGAGCATGGCCTCGTGGGCGGCCAGCTCCTCCGGCGAGACCGTGCTCACCACCAGCGGCAGGTCGCCGCGGTCAAAGTGCGTCTCGCGCCCGTTGCCGTCCCGGGCGCTGTCCCCGTCGTAGGCCTCGCCCAGCGACAGCGTGGCCTGGCCGCCGGTCATGGCCAGATAGACCTCGGCGAGGATCTGCGCATCGAGCAGCGCGCCATGGAGCTCACGGCGCGAGTTGTCGACCTCGTAGCGCCGGCACAGCGCGTCCAGCGAGTTGCGCTGGCCCGGGTGGAGCTGCCGGGCCAGTATCAGGGTATCGAGCACGCCGCAGCGGTCGCGCACGTCGACCACCGGCGCCTGCGCGAGCTTCAGTTCATGGTTGATGAAGCCGATGTCGAACTCGGCGTTGTGGATGATCAGCTCGCCGTCACCGAGAAAGTCCATGAGCTCGTCCATCACCTCGGCAAACCGTGGCTTGTCGGCCAGGAACTCGAGCGTGAGGCCGTGCACCTCGATCGCGCCCTCGTCGATCTCGCGCTCGGGGTTGAGATAGCGGTGGAAATGCCGGCCGGTGGCGCGTCGGTGGACCAGCTCCACGCAACCGATCTCGATGACGCGGTGACCCTGCTCGGGCTCGAGGCCCGTGGTCTCGGTGTCCAGCACGATCTGTCTCATGTCGATGCCATCCTCTCGTCGATGCCGCGATTGGCCAGCTGGTCGGCACGCTCGTTGCCGGGGTCGCCCGCATGGCCCTTCACCCAGTGCCACTCGATCTCATGGCGCCCGGTCAGCGCGTCGAGCCGTTGCCAGAGGTCCTGGTTCTTGACCGGCTTGCGCGCGGCGGTCTTCCAGCCGCGCCGGCGCCAGTCTTCCAGCCAGCGGGTGATGCCGTGCATCACGTAGGTCGAGTCGGTGTACAGGCGCACGCGGCAGGGACGCTTGAGCGCGGCCAGTGCCTCGATCGCCGCGGTCAGCTCCATGCGGTTGTTGGTGGTGTCGTCCTCGCCGCCCCAGAGCTCGCGCTCGTGCTCACCCGCGCGCAGCACCGCGCCCCAGCCGCCGGGGCCGGGGTTGCCGCGGCAGGCGCCATCGGTGTGGATCTCGACCCAGGCTTCGCGGCTCACCGCGCCCCACCACTGCTCGCGCGCGCGCTGGGCTCGGCTTCGGCCAGCCCCCCGACCACACGCAGGCGCCGTCGCCAGCGCAGCCGCTGGGCGTTGATCCGCGCCTGGCGCTTGTTCGCCACCAGCAGGTAGCCGCTGGCGACGGGCAGCGGCAGCCAGCGGTCACACCAGGTGTCGATGGCCGCCTGGCGTTCCTCGCCGGGGCCGCGCTGCATCGGCCAGCCGAACAGGAACCGGTGATTGCGCCGCACCTGGCAGTCCAGCAGCTGCAGCCAGTCGCGCACCCGGTGCTCGGAGACGAAGTGCGAGACCTCCGGCGGGAATCGCCGGGCGCTGGCCAGCCGGCGCAGGCCCATCGGGCTGTACGGCGACAGACCGAGAATGATCAACTGGCCATCCGGTCGCAGCACGCGGTCGACCTCGCGCAGCAGCGCATGCGGCGAGTAGGCGCGCTCCAGCGTATGCGGCAGCAGCAGCACGTCGACCGAATGGGTGGCCAGCGGCAGCGCATCCCAGGCGCCCACTGCGCAGACGCCGGGGCCGGGGCTGATGTCGATGAGGTTGGCCCTCTGGGTGCGCGCACGCTCGAGGAAGGCACGCGGCTCGCCCCAAGTGCCGATCTGGACGAGATCCTCGCCGAAGGCCTGCTCCAGCACATCGGTAACCAGGGCCAGCTCCCGGGCCATCAGGCGCTGCCCCAGCGGACTCTCCAGCCAGCTGCGCCGGGGTCGCGTCGCGAACGTCGAAGGCGGCAGGAATCCAGGCGGGCTCATGGGGGTGAAGGATACCGCGTCCCCATGACCATGGGCCAACACGCGTTTGACCTGCGGAGCGCCATGAGTAGGATACGCGGATGTTCGCCACCCGCCCCCCTGCCCCATGAGCCGCCGCCTGCCCGGCAGCGCGTTCATTCTTGGCGCAGCCCTGGCGCTGGCGGGCTGTCAGCCCTGGATCCAGCACGACAGCCCCCAAGGCCCGGACACCACCGACGCAGAGCCTGTCGAGTCGCTGGCCGAGATCATCTTCCACCCGCCACTCCCGCGCGAAACCGGGCGCCGGGCCCGCCACGAGGCGCCCCAGCCCCCCGAAAGCCCGGCTGAACCGGAGCCCCTCCCGCCCGACCTGCTGGGTCGCATGGTCGCCGGCTTCGCCCTCGAGCCGGTCGACAACGCGCGGGTGCGCCAGGAGCTGGCATGGTTCACACGCAACCCGGCCTATATCGACCGGGTGTTCACGCGCGGCAGCCTGTTCCTGCCCCACATCCTCGATGAGATCGAGGCTCGCGGCCTCCCGGCGGAACTTGCGCTGATCCCGCTGATCGAGAGCGCCTACGACCCCTTCGCCTATTCGCACGGTCGCGCGGCCGGCCTCTGGCAGTTCATCCCCGGCACCGGCCTGCGCTTCGGCCTGCGGCAGAACTGGTGGTATGACGCACGGCGCGACGTGCTGGAGTCCACGCGCGCCGCACTGGATTACTTCGAGTACCTGAACGGGTTTTTCGAGGGGGACTGGCTGCTGGCCATGGCCGCCTACAACGCCGGCGAGGGGCGCGTGCGCCAGGCCGTGAACCGCAACCTGCGTGCCGAGCGCGATCCCGCCTTCTGGTATCTGCAGCTGCCGCGCGAGACCCGGCACTACGTGCCCCGGCTGCTCGCCATCCGCAAGCTGCTGACCGACCCCGAGGCCCATGGCATCACGCTGCCGGAACTGCCCGACGAACCAGGCTTCGCCATCGTGCCCGTCGAGGGACAGATGGATCTGGCGTTGGCCGCGGAGCTGGCAGACGTGAGCACCGATGAGATCTACCGGCTCAATGCGGGCTTCAACCGGTGGGCGACCGACCCCGAAGGCCCCCAGCGTCTGCTGGTGCCGGCCGACCGCGAGGCGCTGTTCCGCGAGCGGCTTGCCGCCGTCGACCTGCGCGAGCAGGTGCAGTGGAGCCGCCATCGCGTGACCAGCGGCGAGACACTGATCCACATCGCGCGCCGCTACGGCACGACCGTCGAGGTCATCCGCGACGTCAACGGCATCAACGGCAACATCATCCGCGCCGGCCAGACCCTGATGATCCCGCAGGCGGTGCGCTCGCTCGAGCACTACACCGGCAGCGCGGACATGCGCCTGGCGGCGACGCAGTCGCGTCCGCGGGGCGGCACGCGGATCGACCACACGGTCACGGCCGGCGAGTCGCTGTGGAGCATCGCGCGGCGGCACGGCGTGGGCGTGCGCGAGCTTGCGCGCTGGAACGGCATGGCGCCGGGCGACACGCTTGCGGTCGGCCGCTCGCTGGTGATCTGGCAGAACGGCGATGGGGCGGACAACGGCACAGCGTCGACGGTCACGGCCAGCGCCAACCGGGCGCAGGTAGCGGCACCCCCGGCGGCCGCACGGCTGCGCCGCGTGAACTACACTGTCCGCCAGGGCGATTCGCTGTGGCGGATCGCCAATCGCTTCGCCGTGTCGGTGGACGAGCTGCTGGAATGGAACGCACTGTCGCGCGAAGCCGTGCTGCGTCCCGGCCAGCGGCTGGTGCTGCACGTTGATGTCACCCGCCAAAGCGGCTGACCCCCTCGAGGAGAACAGGATGGGATTTCTTGCCGGTAAGCGCGCGCTGGTTGTCGGACTGGCCAGCCAGCGCTCGATCGCCTGGGGCATTGCACAGGCCATGCACCGAGAAGGCGCCGAACTCGCGTTCAACTACCAGACCGACAAGCTGCGCGGGCGTGTCGAGAAGATGGCCACGGAACTCGGCTCATCCATCGCCCTGCCGCTGGACGTGGCCACCGACGAGGGCATCGACGGCTTCTTCGACGCGCTGTCGGGCCACTGGGACGGTTTCGACATCCTGGTCCACTCGGTGGCCTTTGCACCGCAGGACCAGCTTGGCGGCGGCTATCTCGACTGCGTCACCCGCGAGGGCTTCCGGGTGGCGCACGACATCTCCAGTTACAGTTTTGCCGCGCTGGCCAAGGGCGCACGGGGGCTGATGGCTGGGCGCGAGGGCGCCATGCTCACGCTGAGCTACCTCGGCGCCGTGCGCGCCGTGCCGAACTACAACGTGATGGGGCTCGCCAAGGCCAGCCTGGAAGCGAACGTGCGCTTCATGGCCGCCGACCTCGGACCTTCCGGCACGCGGGTGAACGCGATCTCGGCCGGCCCGATCAAGACCCTGGCCGCTGCCGGTGTTGGCGGCTTCCGGCGCATGCTCCACCACGTCGAGGAGGCCTCGCCGCTGCGGCGCAATGTCACCATCGAAAATGTCGGTAACGCCGCGGCGTTCCTGTGCTCGGATCTTGCCGCGGGTATCACGGGCGAGATCCTGTACGTGGACGCGGGCTACAACATCGTCGGCATGCATTTCGAGACGCCGGACGAGTGAATCGCAGCGCAGACGCCGATCTGCGCAACCCTTGACATAAGTCCTGCCCGACCCCGCTGTGCGGGGCGCGGGCGGGCGTCAACCCTGTGACGGCGCTCGCAGTTCTCATATCCGCCCGGCGCGCCCGCTTGCCCACCCGACGCGCTCGCAGTAGCGTAGGCGTTGACTGAAAACGGCAAACCCATCGAAAGGTGGGGACGCAAAGCTTCCGGTCTAAGGGCGCAGGCGCGCCTAGGACAGCGGGGTTGCCAGTGACCATGACGCCAGAGCTCCACCTGAAATGCTGCGTCGCCCGACCGGGCGGCCTCTCGCGTCCGCGGACCCGACGTCCGCCACCCGGCATGCTTTGTCGATCCCTCCCGGTTTGCCGCCATCAACGCGACAACCCGCGGGGACCGATATCGTGCCAGTAACGCCAGCCAAGCAGATCACCCGGACCGCCCTTGCCCTCGCCGTCAGCCTGGCGCTGACCGGCTGTATCGACGAGGACATGTTCAAGTCCGGCAGTGCCGTGGCCGAGGAAGAGCAGGAGCAGGTGGCGACGGCGACCCCACCGGTGCTCGAGGTTCTGGTCCCGACCAGCGAGGCGCGCTACGAGACGACCGCCTCGGAAATCGAACTCGCGGGCATCGCGCGCGACGATCTGGGAATCAGCGAAGTGCGCTGGCGTCGCGAGCTCGACGGCGAGACGCGCGATGAGGGCAGCGCCCTGGGCCGGGACGCCTGGCGGATTCCGGGTCTGCGGCTCGACGAAGGCGACAACGAAATCGTCGTGATCGCCGAAGACCGTGAAGGCGACACCACCGAGCATCGGGTGGTGGTGACCCGGCGTCCTGCACCCCAACAGGACGCCGAAGACGAGCCGCCGCCCCCGATCGTGGCGCCCGAGCCGGAACCTGAGCCCGAGCCCGAGCCCGAGCCGGAACCTGAGCCGGAACCGAAGCCTGAGCCCGCCCCGGAACCTGAACCCGAGCCCGCCCCGGAACCCGAGCCTGCTCCGGAACCCGAG
>SKYU01000114.1 GCA_007127715.1 Gammaproteobacteria bacterium
CGTCGCGAAGGCCGCCGTGCTCTATGTGTTCCGCTGCCTGGTGCGTGAGGCCATTCCGCTGAACGCGGGCTGCCTCGAACCGATCACGATCATCAACCCGCCAGGCAGCCTGCTGAACCCCAGCCCCCCGGCGGCCGTCGTGGCCGGCAACGTCGAGACCTCGCAGTGCATCACCGACGCCCTGTTCGGCGCGCTTGGCGTGCTCGCGGGTTCACAGGGCACGATGAACAACCTGACATTTGGCAACAGCGAACATCAGTACTACGAGACGCTGTGCGGCGGCGCCGGCGCGGGCCCGGACTTTCCCGGCGCCAGCGCGGTGCACACGCACATGACCAACTCGCGCCTGACCGACGCGGAGGTGCTGGAGTTCCGTTATCCCGTGCGCCTGGAGCGGTTTGCCGTGAGGCGCGGCTCCGGGGGGGCCGGCCGGCAGCCGGGCGGGGACGGTGTCGTGCGCCGCCTGCGCTGCCTCGCGCCGATGTCGGCAGCCATCCTGTCGAACAACCGGCGTCGGGGCGGCTTCGGTCAGGCCGGCGGCGACCATGGCCAGCCGGGCATCAACCGGGTCATCCGGGCCGACGGTCAGGAGATCGCGCTGGGAGCCTGCGCCGCCGTGGACATGGCACCCGGCGACGCCATCGAGATCGCCACACCGGGCGGTGGCGGCTTCGGCAAACCGCCGGCTACTCGACTATCCTGACGCCGTTCCAGAACGCCACCCGACCGCGGATTTCCGCTGCAGCGGGCAGGGGCTCCGGGTAGTACCACGCAGCATCCTGGTTGACCGCACCGTTGACGGCGAGATGGTAGTAGTTCGCGGTACCCTTCCACGGGCAGTAGGACGTGGTGGGCGAATCCTTCAGGAAATGCCGCCGCAGCGAGTAGCGCGGGAAATAGTGGTTGCCCTCGATGACCACGGTGTCATCGCTCTCGGCGATGATGGCATCGTGCCAGATGGCCTTCATCGAATCCCCCGGCAGGCTCCGGACACGGCAAGGCACCCGGATAACCTCGTCAATACGTAAAACTACCTACGGGGTCAACGATAGCACAGCAGCGCCCCGGTGGGCGACCGCCCTGGCGGCCTCAGCCGGCGAGGGCGAGATTGCGGGTCACCGGCATCGCGGCAATCCGCGTCCCTGCCCGCCGGTGGCCAATGCTGAAAACCAGGAACTCCCCGGGCCGGCAAAGGGCCAGTCCGAGCACGATATTGAGCTGGGGCAGCCCGCCGCGATCCCGGGACTGGGTATCGGCGTCACACTTCACGAACCAGGCCTGCGCCGGCGCCAGGCCGGCAAAGGCGCCCTGTTCGTGCAGCTGCTCCAGGAAGGCCGACACCTGGTGGCGGACACGCGCCCAGAGCACCGGATCGTTCTGCTCGAACACCAGCCAGCGGGTCGACCGTGCCACCGTCTCGAGCACGAACAGCACCAGTCGCGTCCGCGTCAGCGACTGCCACTCGGGCGCGCGCGCCGCGCTGCCGGCCAGAGTGACGTCTCCCCGGATCACGGCGGCCCCGCCGGCCGCGCGCGCAAGCACATTCAGCCCGCGCTGATGCAGCTGCCGCGCCATCTCGGGCGATACGTCCTCGGCCGGCATCCAGGTGCCACGCAGCTGGCCGGTCTGCGAATCCAGCCCGCGCCAGATCCCGGCGGCGGCATCCTTGCGCGCCAGCATGCCGGCGATCGCCCCACAGGCGGGCACCAGCCGCCCATGCCCCTCGCCCCGACGACGCAGCCAGGGGAAATAGCTGACCACATGACTGC
Organism: Gammaproteobacteria bacterium; assembly: GCA_007127715.1. Classification (GTDB taxonomy): domain Bacteria; phylum Pseudomonadota; class Gammaproteobacteria; order Steroidobacterales; family PWYM01; genus PWYM01. The sequence goes on from SKYU01000114.1 coordinate 1,770, forward strand.
TCACGAATCCGGGGCGCTCGACCCCGGCCAGCGCATCGCGGGCATCGCGCCAGGCCTGCGGCGGATCGACCACCAGCATCATCGAGTGCCGGCGGCAGAACCGCTCCGCAGCCACCAGGGCAGTCAGTCCGAGATCGCGACCGGGCGCGGGCGGCGGCAGGCAGAGCAGCGACAGTTCATCGCAACCCTCCAGCGCAAACAGACCGGTGCGCTCGCTGGCCGAGCCGACCAGGTCGTAATCGCAGAGGTCTTCGCCGTCATGACCGTCCGGGCGGATGTCGACATAGCTGACCGCGCCGCCAGGCGCGCTGGAGACCGTGCGCTCGGGGCGCTGCGCCGGGCAGGGGCCGGCCAGCCGAAGCAGGGCCGACGCAGCCAGCACATCGCCGACATGGTCCTCATCGCCCGGCTTCACGCTGAGGTTCCGGAAAATCTCCTGGTCGATCACCCGCCGCGGCGGCTCGTCGCTCAGCCGCTGGATGACCAGATTGAAGCGCAGCGGATCGTGCTCCACGCGGTCGTGGTCGACAGAGACCCGCAGGTGTTCGTGGCGACCAGGATCGCGGGCCCGCAGGATCAGCCGCCCCTCGCCTGCAGGCAGGTGAAGCGTCGCCGCGCTGGCGGCACTGGCGACACGGACAACCACGGCACGCTGACCGCCATGCTCAAAGAACTGCTGTACGGCCTGACCCAGCCAGGACCAGGCCGTGGGTGGCCCGAAAATCCGCAGGAACTCTGCCGGGTGGGATAGCGTCACCGGCGTGTGCAGCGGTCCGCGCCGCGCGCGCCCGACGAAGGCCACCACCGAGGGCCGGCTGACCGGGATGGGCTGGCCCGGCGCCGGGTATTCCCCGACGGTCATCCCCGTGTTCCAGGTCTCGAGCGATCCGGCGTCCATGATGGCCTGAGCCGCAAATCAGGCCATCATACCAGTGCTTGTGGCCGTTGCAGCCCGCGACACAAGATATTGGGGCTGGGCTGGGGTAGCGTCTCGCTTCAGGCGAACAGCAGCAGGCGTAGCCAGACGACGATCAGCACCAGCGAGGCCACGGCACTCAACTGCAACCGCAGCCGCACGTACCATCGGGCGAGGATGCGTTTGCCCGGGATCAGCCACTCGTAGAGCCACCATCCGACGAACCCGGCGAACAGCACCAGCATGGCCGGTGCCGAGGCCGGGCCGGCCAGCAGGGCGACCCAGCCGACCAGTGCCGGCAGGACAGACAGGCCCAGCATGAGCCTCGCCTTGACCGGCCGGACCGGCCCCGCGAGCGCCACGCCCCAGTGCACCGCGCCGATGAACGACAGGATCACGGCCGCGTAGCTGGTCACGAAGAACACCGGGTCGATGCCGAAGACCGGACCCTGGCCGAAGAGCAGCGCCAGCCCCCCACCAACGAGGAAGGGCACAAGCCCGCCGTACCCGAGCGCCTGGGCCAGGCCGATCAGGCGCTCACCGCTGCCGCTTCCGACCGGGGCCGTGAGTCCGAGACGCGCATAGAGTTCCAGGGGTCCCCCCACATGTTTGCCATCGAGGAAACACTGAGGCAGCAACCGGGCGCCCGTCTGCTCGGTGAGTTCGCGGAACTCGTCGCGGTTGGCCTGGGGCCCCATGGACAGCCGCAGCGTCGTGTGGCTCACGCCGGCCTGCTCCAGGCGCTGGGCCGGCTCTCGGAAGTCGGTCAGGCCGGAGCCCAGCAGCACCACGCGAGCCTGCTTGCCCGCATCGGCGATACGCCCGGCCAGCGTGTCCTCTGCCATCGACTCAGTCCCCGGACCCGGCATCGCGTTCGCCCGCAGGCGGCGGGGTACGTTCCTGCCGACGCGCAGCCTGCTCCTCGCGGGCGGCCTCGGCCTCCAGACGCTTGCGCTCGATTTCCTCGAGCATCACCTTCATCCAGTCGCTCATGTTGTCCATGTCGAATTCCGGGCCGACCGGCCCCTTGGTGCCGGTGGCTTCACTCGCCAGTGCGCTCGCGGAGGGCGGCGAGCTCGCTGTCACCATGCACCACGATGTTCTCGATGCGCCGGGCCGCAGCCAGCACCTGACCGCTGTCCGCACTGTTGCGCAGGGTCGGCAGCGCGATACCTCTGCCCTCGGCCAGCAGCGCCGCCGCGCGCCGGAAATCCACGGTCCCGAGCGGCTGGCCTGCCTCGGCCATCGCCTGCTCGATCACGTCGACCAGCAGCTTTTCAGGGTCGCGCGCGTCCTCCTCGAGGGGCTCGTGCGCATCGACATACAGCTGGCGACCGTGCCAGGCCGCCAGCACCGGCTCGTTGATCAGGCGGACCGGCGTGCCGAGTGCGATGCGCGGATACAGCGCCTCGATGTCTTCGGGGAACATGCGTACGCAGCCGGCGCTCACCCGCATGCCCACGCCCGGCGGCTGATTGGTGCCGTGGATCAGGTAGCTCGGCAGACCGAGCCGGAAGACGTGACGCCCCAGCGGATTGTCCGGCCCCGGTGGCACGATGGCCGGGAGCGGGTCGCCGCGCTCGGCGTGCTCCCGGCGCACCGAAACCGGCGGATACCAGGTTGGATCCACCGCCTTGTCAATGACCGTGCTCTGCCCCGTCGGCGTGGCACGACCAATACGGCCGATACCGATCGGATGGGTGTAGACCACCTGGGTGCCGTCCTCGGCAGGGGGCTCGAAGAAATACAGACGCATCTGGGCATTGTTGATCACGATGCCCTCGCGCGGCCCGGGCGGCAGGATGAACCGGGTCGGCAGCACCACTTCGGCGTCCTCGCCCGGCAGCCAGGGATCGACCTCGGGATTGGCTGCGACCAGTTCCTCGAAGCCGATATTGTAGGCCCGCGCAATATCGACGAAGGTGTCCTCGGCGCGGGTGCGCAGCACCTGCAGTTCGCCGACCACCCGCTGGGAGGGGTCGGCGATGACGAAGCGGGAAGTCTCGAGTGGCGGCTGCTCGGGCGGCACCACGGCAGCCACTGGTGCCTCCAGGGGCCCCTGGGCAGCCGGTGCCGACAACCGATCCAGCGCGGCGCAGCCCCCCAGCAGCATGCTGGCGAACAGACAAGCTGACAGGGGCACTGAGGACACACGCGCTGGATCATGATTTTTCATGCAAATCATTGTAGCGCGCCAAGCATCTTCAGCGGAATGACCGCATCAGGGCCGACCCCATACAGACGGTCCTCGGGTGCCGGGCGCAGCGTCCAACCCCCGGTGAAGCTGCCGAAGGCCGGCAGGACCAGGCAGCCGGGGCGCTGCCAGAACACCGGCATGCGCAGACGGTCACGCCCCACGGTACCCAGCCGGCAGACCGGGTGCACGTGGCCGGCAAGGACGAAGGCATCCGGCACCACCCCGGGCTCGTGGCGGAACGCGAAGCCGCGCTCGCGCAGGTCATCCCGGCACCACTCGACCAGTCCGGCGCTGCGTGCCTGCAGCTCGGGTCGGTCATGGTTGCCCGCGATGGCCAGCAATCGCACGCCCGGGCGGGCGGCGCGCCAGGCGGTCACGGCGTCCAGCAGCGCATCATCGACGCCACTGGCACCATGAAACAGGTCCCCCAGCACCAGCAGCCTGGTGCAGGCATGGGCATCGACCAGCTCGCCGAGGCGCGTGAGATCGTCGCGGCTCGGTCCGCGCGGGACGGCCATGCCGTGCGCGGCGAACACGCCTTCCTTGCCGAGATGGACATCGGCGACGATGGCCATGGCCGCTGCCGGCCAGAGCACCGCGCGCGCCGGGTGCAGCAGCAGCCGCTCACCATCAAGCAGGAGCTCGTGGGCGCCTTCAGGCATGCGCCGCCCTCGCCTTCGCCGCGGCAGTCTCGTCGGCCGCGCGCTCGAGCTCGCCGGCCATGCGCAGCACCCGGGTGCGCCAGTCCTCGGAGGACATGATCTGGGTCTGCAGCCGCTCGGCCCACAGCGGAAAGGCCAGCGGGGTGAGCCGCACCGGACGACATACCACGGTGCGCTGCGCACGCATGCGGGCCAGCGTGTCAGCCAGCCGCCGGAACTCGAGCTGGCTCTCCAGCACCTCGCGGCGCGCCTGCTCGACCAGCAGGTTGCCCTCGTCGTAGCGCGTGAGCACGTCGAACATCAGCCCACTTGAGGCCTGGATCTGGCGGGTGCTTTTCTGCGCCCCGGGATAGCCCTGGAACACCAGCCCGCTGATCCGCGCAATGTCGCGAAACTGCCGGCGGGCGATCTCCGAGGCGTTGATGCACTCGAGCAGATCGGCGAGCAGCGTGTCGTCCCCCAGCAGGCCATCGAGGCCGTCCGCCGGCAGCGGCGGGGGTGCGGGGCTCAGCAGCTCGAAGCCGTAATCATTGACCGACAGCGTGAATGTGGCAGGCGCGTCGCGCATCAGCCGCCAGGCGAGCAGCGTGGCCAGCCCCTCGTGCACCAGCCGCCCGGCGAAGGGGTAGACGAACAGGTGATGGCCTTCGCGCGTCTGCACCGTTTCTACCAGCAGCTCCTGTGGCGAGGGCAGCCGCGACCAGCGCGCCTGCAGCGCGAGCATGGGCCCGAGCACCGGCAGCTCGGGGGCCTCGAGCCTGCCCGCGGGGATCTCGCCGAACAGCGCCAGCACGCTGTCGGCCAGCGCGGTGGACAGCGGCATCCGCCCGCCCTGCCAGCGCGGCACGATGCGGGTACGCGCCTTGGCCGCGCGCACGTAGGCAACCATGTCGCGCACCCGCGCGAGCTCCACCACCCGGCCGGCGAACAGGAAGCGGTCTCCCGGCGAGAGCCGGGCAATGAAGCTTTCCTCGATGGTGCCGACCCGTCCGCCGCGCAGCCACTTCACCTGCATCATCGGATCGGAACTGATGGTGCCGATCCCCATGCGGTGCAGCCGGGCGATGCGCGTGTCCTCGACCCGGCCGATACCGTCGTTGCCGATCACCACCTTGCGGAACTGCGGGTAGGCGGCCAGTGCCGGCCCGCCGCGGGTGACGAAGTCGAGGACCCACTGCCACTGCTCGCGCGTGAGCTCGGCGAAGGCATGGGTGCGGCGCACTTCCTCGAACAGCGCCTCGGGCTGCATGCCATCGCCGGTGGCGAGCGTGACCACGTGCTGCGCCAGCACGTCGAGCGACAGGGTGAGCGGCACGCGCGCCTCGATCTCGCCCAGGCCCGCTGCCCGGCGGGCCGCGGCGATCTCGACGAGTTCGAAGGCATGCGTCGGCACGCACAGCACCCGGCTGACCCCACCCGGCCGGTGGCCGCTGCGCCCGGCGCGCTGCAGCAGCCGCGCCACGCCCTTCGGGCTGCCCACCTGCAGCACCTGCTCGACCGGATGGAAGTCGACCCCGAGATCCAGCGAGGAGGTGCAGACCACGCAACGCAGCTCCCCTGCCGCGAGGCGCGCCTCGATCTGCTCGCGCAGCCCACGGTCCAGCGAGCCGTGGTGCAGCGCCAGCGTGTCCGCCCAGTCGGGCCGGGCGCCGACCAGCGCGGCATGCCAGAGCTCGGCCTGGGAGCGGGTGTTGGTGAACAGCAGGGTCGAGCGGGCCGTCTCCAGCGCCTCGATCACCGCGCCGAGCTGCGCCTCGCCGAGGTGCCCGGCCCAGGGAAAGCGGCTGGGATCCTGCGGCAGCAGGGCGTCGATCACCACCGGTCGCGGCACCCGCCCCTCGATCAGTTCGCCTTCGACGCCGGGCCCGAGCAGCACGTCGCGCGCCTGCGCGAGGTTGCCGAGCGTAGCCGAAAGCCCCCAGGTACGAAGGCCCGGCGCCAGGGCGCGCAGGCGCGCCAGGCAAAGCTCCAGCTGCACGCCGCGCTTGCCGCCGATCAGCTCGTGCCACTCGTCGACGACCACCGTGTGCAGCCGGGCGAAATACTCGGCCGCGCCCTTGCTGGAGAGCATTACCGACAGGCTCTCCGGGGTGGTCACCAGCGCGGTGGGCGCCGAGCGCCACTGGCGCGCGCGCGCGGCCTGGCCGGTGTCGCCACTGCGAAGCTCGACCGGCCAGTCGAGACCGAGCGCTGCGAGGGCTGCCTCCAGTCCGCGCCGGGTGTCGGCCGCCAGCGCCCGCAGCGGGGTGATCCAGAGCACCCGCAGACCTGGCGGACGCGAGGCGCCATGCTCGGCGGCCAAGGCCTGCACCGGACCCAGCCAGGTGGCCAGGGTCTTGCCGCTGCCGGTGGGGGCATGGATCAGACCGGAGCGGCCGGCCAGCGAGGCGGCCCACGCCGTGCGCTGGAAGGGCAGCACCTCGCGCGCTTCGGCGGCGAACCAGCGATCGATGGCAGGGGTGAGGTCCAAGGTGGGGGCGTTCAGGCGGCAGATGGGATCACTGCACAGTTCGCGGATTATCGCTCGGCCGATTCGCTTTCAACCCGCCGCGGCGACCGTCGTTTCCTATCGCGATGAACGCGGCGGATGGCCGAAGCGCCACGTCCGCGGAGGAAAGATCAATCCAAGTTGGCCCCGTCGAAACAGAATACCGAATACGAACAGCCCGATAAAGAAAGGGGCGCTCAATCTCCAGAATGCGGCGTCCAGGAGCGCCTCTGGAAAAGACCACAGGAACGCCACGAGTGCGTAATTCGGCAACAGGAGTACACACAGGAAACTTACGGACAGGATGATATTTCTGGCGCTCTCGCCATTGGATGGCTTTACGCCAATTGCGCCGCCGGCAGAGTCAACATCTTCCATGACTTTCCGCTTGAGTATTTCGTGCACGACACTCACGGCCACTATACACAGCAAAAGCACAGCTCCGGCGGGGCTCACCAGCGCGCTGGCCATCCATTCGAGGGCGACCCGCGGGCCCTGGCTCAGCAGAGCCACGAAGGGAGGAAGCCAGAACAATCCAACCCAAATCTCGATCGCACCCTTCAGCGCTTCAATCACTCTGGATTTCACTGTCTTCGCAGACCTTGTGATCGAGGAACTCAGAAACGACCCGGCCGGTAACCATAGTGGCAGGCTTGCAGTCTACTACGCATTCGGTGTCGCCGATTCGTAGCATTAGGCGGATCGGGCAGTCATGCGCACAGGCGTTCCAGTCCTGACCTCTGCTGTAGCTTACCTTCAAGCTCAGGTGGGCTGCATGCGGGCGCTCACCGAACTCTTCTCTAGGAAAATCAGACGACGACCTGTACGGATACTTATTCGACTATACACAGACCGCGCACTAAGCCTACCGACAGAGGTACGTATCGGCCGCCGGCCGCCTTACACTCGTTGGCCGCCTCGATGTCGGCGCCATAATACTTCTGAGAACACTTCATCGATCTCAGACATGCCGTGATCAGCCGCCACACAGGCTGCAAACCCACCTATCGCACCTAAAGCCCCCCTAAGGAATGCCGAAACAGGGGTGGAGTTTGCCGCTGCAGCTGCCGAGCCACCGCCACCGCATACCAACAACATCCAACTCAGTTTATCGAGAGTCGACATTATCTCCCAAAAACTTTGTTCACCCGCCGGTCGTTGCCCCGTAGAAACGATTTCATCGATAGGCTCATCGTTGAAAGAGAACATCAGGAATTGCATCACATCCGCCTGGACAGCTAGCGAATTCGTTGGCTGCTGAGGGAAGGGATCAAAGCTCGAAAAACCCCACGCGCGGTCCGAGATCATAACGATCATTACGAGCAACACGGCGCTCTTGGCGAAAATGCTCATGCGAAACTCTCCCTATCGGACTGAAAACGGCAACCATTCTTAGAAAGAACTGTTACTTGCTGTTACTTTTGCTCTCTCGGTAACGACTGCGGCACGACAGGTAAACCCGCAAGATATTCGAACGCCTCTCTGAGGGCCTGTTGCTCAGCTGGCGTCGCAATGCGATCCCAGATAGCCAGTTCTTCCGGCCTTGTGACGAGGCCCGATTGGATAACGTACGCAGATAGCGCCTCCATTACCGGACGATTTCCTGGATGTGAGTTCAAGAAGATATGGGAAAGCACATCCAACTGACCGCCGGCTTGCCGAGTATCGATCCCAAGGTCGATAAGCGCCCGCAGAGAAGCCACCCCGGAGGCAGGATCAGCAGACGCTGCCATGAAATAATGCTGAACCAATGAGCCGATCGCGGTGTGCCCCATAACAGGATCACGTGCATTGAGGTCCGGAAACGGCGTTCGATGTGCCAGAAAGGCTATATCCTCGACCCTGCCGTGTAAGGCCAGAACGTGTAATGCACCCTCGGGCATGCTGAGGCCTGTATTGAGCACCGCCAAAATGTCGTCAACAGGCATTTGGCCTGTTGCCAAACCCATCCCGAGGAGCAATTCACGGTAATCCTGACCAGTACGTGTTTCTCGCTCGAGAATCAATGTTTGAACTGCATGCCAGTCACCCGCCTTGGATACGAGTTGCATGAGAAAGCTCGCCTCATCCTCGCCAAGCTCGGCTGCAATACCATTGAACAGCGCATCATGCAGCGGTCCCTCAGCCTGGAGTAAACCTTCCAGCTCCTCCCGCGACGCCAATACAAGAAAGCTTGATGTCTGCGCAATTCCGTCAGCTGGACCTTCTGGGGGCTCATCCTTAACAGCCGCTTGGGACGCCCGCCAGATTTCGTCTCGGTGCAGGAGCAGAGCCGCCTGCACCTCGTCATCGCCTTCTGCGCCGGTATCGCCACGCTGGTGTCGGTCTTGCGAGGCGTTTTCGGTGTGGTTTGCGGAGGAGAATGTCGCGGCACCCTCTTGGGCCGCATGACCAGGACGATGGTCAGGCAAGCGGAAAGCGCCGTAGCTAAAGATAACGACAACCAGTAAGGCGACGAAAACGATTAAAGGTGGCGGGAACTTCATGATCGGTACCGAATGTCGCTAGAGCTCCCGTGCTGATTAAGCTCGTGTGAAGGCACTGCCTCTACAGCATGAGACGATGGCAGAGTCCGAGTGATGGCACACGGCAGGCAATCCCGGCGGCTGGCGATCGAAGAGGGCATGTTGCTGCGTTGGTCGAGAGCGGAGCGGTCAACGTAGCTTGGCCCGGGTGGGCAAACCAGCGGCGAATATCCGCGCTTGGACTAGATTCGGATGTTGACACATCACCTCGACGTTGATGTCGAAGCGATCTTTCCGAAGGTTTCAGGGCCACGGAAGATCTATGGTACGGAAGCCGGCTGCTGCCCTGCGTCCTTCGGGCCAGTCTACGGTCTGGTCCACTCGCAGGAGTAGCCGAAATTGAGTGTGCCGACGTGATTGATGGCAGCGGTGAGGTCCAAGGCAGGGGCTGCGGCGGCGGCGGCGTTTTCAGCCGCCATCGGGCGTGGCGCTTTGCCAGAATGCCGGCGTCTCCATCGCCTCCCAGAACCCCGGCGCGAATCGCTGCGGCCGCGGCCCGCCGAGACAGAACTCGCCCTCCCGGAAAAAGTGATCGACGCCTTCGAGGGTCCTGATGAACACCTGCCGGTTGCCGGAGACCCGCCCGAAGTGGCTCTCCAGCGGCGCCACATTGGTCTCGGGCATGACCATGATGTCGTTGCCGGCGAACAGCGCCAGCATGGGCGACTCGACCCGGGCGAGGTCGTCGGCGGGATCGTAGCGAACGATCCCGGAGAGGTAGCCCGCCGGGATCAGCCGCCCGACAGCGCCGAGGGTCGACAGCAGCGCCCGCAGACCCGCCTCCCGCAAGGCGAGCAGCCTATGGCCTTCGCACTGCCAGCGGTTGCGGGTGTCCTCGATGATCTGCTGGCGCACACCGGTGGCCGGGCCGGCGAGGCTCACGACATAGGCCACCTCGCCCGGCCAGCGCGCGGCGACCATCACACCGATCCAGCCGCCCTGGCTGTGGCCCAGCACGCCGATGCGGGCCGCATCGATGTCCGGTTGCGCGGCGACGGCTCGCAGTGCGGCAATAACGTTGTCTGCGCGATCGTCGAAGTCCTCGCGGCGCCAGTTGCCGGCGGAGCGGCCGACCCCCGGCTTGTCGTGCAGGTAGACGGCATGGCCACGCTGTTCGAACCAGCGTTGCAGCTGCGGCCAGAACCAGGGGCGACGCTCGCCCGGCTCCCAGCCTTCCCTGTAGCTGCTGTCACCCGAGCCTTCGATGAAGACCACGGCAGGAAACGGCCCCTCGCCTGCCGGCAGAAACAGGGTGCCTGACAGCCGTCCCGCCCCCGATTCGAACTCGAGATCGACGGCCCGGGGCGGCTGCGGCTCGGCGGCCAGGGGCGCCAGCCACAGCATGCCCATCAGCGACCCCGCCAGAATGAGAATTTGTGCATTCATCAGGCGCAGGAGCGTACATGCAGCAGCCACCGGAAGTCCGCCAGCTCGCCTTTCACACGCCGGGACTATCGGCATCCACTGCGCAGATTCAGCCATCGACTCTGTACCGATGCGCATCTAGAATGGCATCAATTGATGACCAATCTGGTGACAAACCCATGCGCACTACCCTGAACATCGACGACCGACTGCTGGCTGAAGCCCAGCGACTTACTGGCATTCAGGAACGCACCGCGCTGGTCAACGCCGGCCTGAAGACCCTGGTCGAACGGGAAAATGCCCGTCGTCTCGCGCGTCTGGGCGGGTCGGAGCCCGCACTGCAGCCGATCCCCCGGCGACGCGGTAGCGCTGCGTGATCCTGGTCGATACGTCGGTCTGGATCGATCACCTGCGAAGCGGCGACCCGCGGCTGGCGGATGCGCTCGAGCAGGGTCTGGTACTGACCCATCCCTTCATCGTCGGAGAACTCGCCTGCGGTAACCTGAGAAGTCGTGACACGCTGCTCCCTCTGCTGGACTCGCTTCCTCCGGCGCCGCGCGCCACCGACGAGGAGGCGCGGGCGTTGATCGAGGCAAGGCGGCTGATGGGCCGCGGGATCGGTTTCGTCGATGTACACCTGCTGGCCGCAGCGGTGCTGGCAGACCAGGGCAGGCTGTGGACCCGAGACCGGAAACTCGCCAGCGTCGCGCATGAGCTGGGCGTTTCATTCAACGGCTGAATGTTCAAACGTGAGTGGCCGCAGGATTGCTCTGGGGCAGCACCCTATTGTCGCGGCCAGCATGCAAATCGACGCTGGCGAGCGTATTCGATATTGAGTAAGATGACGACGCGATTGCAGGGAGGGCGTCTTGATGAGTTCCAAGACCACGCTGACGGTCCGCTTGAGCGGCTCCCTGAGCGAATTCGTCGCCGCCAATGTCGGGGAAGATGGCGCCTATGAGAACGTCAGCGAGTACATCCGGGACCTGATCCGTCGCGACAAGGCGTCCAGCGAGCAGAAGGCCTTGGAGCGCCTGCGCGGGGAACTCCAGTGGGCCTTTGGGCAGCCGGACAGCAGCTACCTGCGCCTGACCGCGAAGGAAGTGATCGCGCGCAACGGCGAGACCCGTTGACCTCAGTCCGGATCCAGCAGGCGGCCTCACGCCGGCTCGACGACATCTTTCGCTTCACCCGAACCCACTGGGGCCAGAAGCAGGCGGAACGCTACCTCCAGGGGCTCTTCGACAGTTTCGAACTCATCCAATCGCACGGCGTCGTCTCTCGACCCATTCCCGCGGAATTCGGCGTCACGGGCTACTGCTACCGTTACCAGCGGCACGTCGTCTACTGGAAGCACCTCGCCGATGGCGATATCGGCATCGTCACCATCCTCCATGAACGCATGCACCAGATCGAGCGGCTCAGGAGCGACTTCGGACTCTGAGGGTTCGGCAACGCCATGAGCCTGATCGCCACGGCGCCGTGCGAAGTCTCAGCTGGCCTTGCTGCCTGAGAGCAGCGCCTCGACATCCGCCAGCGTATCGACATCCCCCGGCCCCAGATCCTCCCGCCAGCGGCGGATGCGCGGGAACCTGAGCGCCACGCCCGAGCGGTGGCGCGTCGAGCGGGCGATGCCCTCGAAGGCGAGCTCGAACACCTGGAGGGGCTCGACCTGACGGACCGGGCCGAAGCGCTCCTGTGTGTGGCGGCGGATCCAGCGGTCGAGCCGGCCCATCTCCTCGTCGCTGAGCCCGGAGTAGGCCTTGGCCACCGGCACCAGGTCCTCGCCGTCGCGCACCGCGAAGGTGTAGTCGCTGTGCAGGCTCGCGCGTCGGCCGTGGCCGGCCTGGGCGTAGATCATCACCACGTCCAGCGTCAGCGGTTCGAGTTTCCACTTCCACCAGTCGCCGCGTACCCGTCCGGCAGCATAGGGTGAGCCGCGGCGCTTGAGCATCAGGCCCTCGACGCCGCGTTCTCGGGCGCTGTCCCGGGCATCCGCCAGCGCCGCCCAGTCAGCCGCGTCGAGCAGGGGTGACACGCCGAGCGCGGCGGGCGCATCGGCCAGCAGGTGCTCGAGCAGAGCTCGCCGTTGCTCCAGTGGCGTCCCGCGCAGATCGTGCCCGCCATGCTCCAGCAGGTCATAGGCCAGCAGGCGGACCGGCACCTGCTCGCGCAACCGCCGCCCCACCTGCTTGCGGCCGATCCGTCGCTGCAGCTCGGCGAACGGCAGCACCGAGCCATCGCGCCACGCCAGCAGCTCGCCGTCCAGCACCGTGCCCTCCGGCAACGCGCTCAGGGCGTCGGCGACCTCCGGATACCGCTCGGTGACCAGTTCCTCGCCGCGCGTCCAGATGAAGGTCTCACCCTCGCGGCGCAGGCACTGGGCGCGGATACCATCCCACTTCCATTCGACCCGCCATTCATCGACCGGACCCAGCACCTCGGCCGGCGAGGTCGACTCCTCCAGCGGGGAGGCAAGGAAAAACGGATAGGGTTGAGAGGCGGCAGCGCTGCGCGTATCCGGGTCGAGCAGCGCCCGGAACCACTCTCCGCTGGGCTGCCACTGACCCATGAGCCGGTGCTGCATGACCGGACGCGGGACGTCGGCGAGCTCGGCCAGTGCGCGCGCCACCAGCAGGCGCGAGACGCCGACCCGGAGTGCCCCGGTCATGAGCTTGGTCACGAGAAAGGACTGGGCAGGATCGAGCGTCCGCCACCAGCCGACGACCGTGTCGCGGCGGGTCTCGGCATCGGCCTCCCGCAGCGCCGGCAGCCGGTGCTCCAGCCAGTCGGCCAGCGCCGTCCGGGCAAGGTCCTCGCCCTCCACCCCGGAAGCACCCTCGGACTGACCCTGTCTGTCCGTCCGGGACGGCCCAGCTGACCCGCCGGGCGCGCTGGTGAGCAGCGCGATCGTCTCGGCCAGGTCGCCGACCGCCGCGTAGGCATCTTCCACCAGCCAGGCCGGCAGGGCCACGGCGTGTTCCAGCCAGGCGCGCAGTTCAACGGCACCGACCAGCCGTTTCTGGCGGCGCCCGGAGAGCACGTACACGGCCCAGGCGGCATCCCGCGCCGGGGCTTCTGCGAAATACCGGCGCATCGCATCGACCTTGAGTCGCGTGGAGGTGGTCGCATCCAGCGCCTCGAACAGCGCTGCAAACGCTCTCACGCATCCTCCGCGCCGTCTTCCCCGGCGTAGAGCGTCTCCAGCGCATCGGCCTCTAGACCGCGCTCGCGCAGGTAGCGCACCAGCGTGTCGCTCTGCCCGTGCGTCGCCAGTACACGCGGTGCCCCGGTCTCCTCGATGGTGCGCAGCAGGCCCGGCCAGTCGGCGTGGTCGGAGAGCACGAAACCCCGGTCATAGGCGCGGCGGCGGCGCTGGCCGCGCAGGCGCATCCAGCCCGAACAGAACCCGGTGGAGGCGCCACGGAAGCGCTTCATCCAGGGCGTGCCCGCAGCCCCCGGCGGGGCGATCACCAGCTCACCGGCGTAGTCACGGCGCGTACGCAGATCGACCTGCTCGGTCGGGAGCATGTCGATGCCCGCCTGGCGATAGAGCCTGACCAGCGGGGTCACCGCGCCGTGCAGCAGCACGGTGCGATCGGTCAGTGCAGCAAGCTCGGCCAGCACCCGCTGGGCCTTGCCGAGCGCATAGCAGAACAGCACCGACGGACGATCTGCCGCGCGGTTGGTTTCCCACCAGTCGAGGATCTCGCGCGCCACCACGTCACCGCCCGGCCAGACGTAGACCGGCAGCGAGAAGGTCGCCTCGGTGATGAAGGTATCGCAGGGCACGACCTCGAAAGGCGCGCAGGTGGGGTCGGGGTCGCGCTTGTAATCGCCGGAAACCACCCAGGTCTCGCCGCGATGCTCGATTCGGATCTGCGCGGAACCGAGCACGTGCCCTGCGGGGTGGAAGGACACCTCGACGTCCCCGATGCGCCGACGCTCGCCGTAGGCGAGGCCTTCGATGGTGCTGTCCGCGCCCAGCCTGCGCTTGAGCAGCCCCAGCCCGGGGTTGGCGGCAAGATAGCGACGACTGCCGTGTCGGGCGTGATCGGCGTGGGCGTGGGTGATCAGCGCACGAGGCACGGCCCGCCAGGGGTCGATGTGGAAGTCACCCGCGGGACAGTACAGTCCCTCGGCAGTCGGCCGGACCAGGGGCTCGCGAGCGTCCATGCCCGCAGCGACCTGGCCTCAGCGCGGCATGTCGCAGGCCGGACGCAGCCCGCGGGCCTGCGCTTCGCGGTAGAGCTCCATGGCCCGCGGCATGCGGTTGTTGAGATCCCGGATGCGTGAGTCGCTGGTGGGGTGGGTCGACAGGAAGGCCGGCGGACCGCCGCGGCCGCTGGCCTGCGCCATGTTGTTCCAGAGCTTCACCGCGCCAGCTGGATTGAAGCCGGCGCGTGCCATGTAATCGAGCCCCAGCAGGTCGGCTTCGGTCTCCTGCGCGCGGCCGAAGGGCAGCAGCAGCCCCACCTGGGCGCCCAGTCCCAGCAGCGCGGCGGTCTGCTGGCTGCCCGTCGCCCCGCCAAGCACATTGACGGCAAAGCCGGTGGCCTGATGGCGGGAGATGCGCTCGGCACCATGGCGAGCCGTCACGTGGGCGATTTCATGGCCGATGACCGCGGCGAGCTGGTCCTGGTCCTCGGCCACGTTCATCAGTCCTTCGAATACGCCGATATACCCGCCGGGCAGCGCGAAGGCGTTGATCATGTCGTCAGCGAAAACCGTCACCTCCCAGACCTCTGGGGCATGCGGCTCGTCGAGCTGTACGACCAGGGCCTCGGTGATGCAGTTGACCATGTTGACCTTCGCGCGGTCGCGCGAGGGCTCGAGCTCGGCGTTCATCTGCTGCCAGGCCTGTCCGCCCATACGGTTGACCTCCGAATCCGAGATCAGGATGAGCTGGGTACGGCCGGTGGGCGATGCGGCGCACGCGGCCAGCGCCAGGGCGGCAACGACAAGCAGGGCGGATCTGGCAAACATCGTTGGACTCCGGGTCGGGAATTCTCCCCCGATTATAGGCTGATCACAGGTCGAATATAGGGCGGCCACCGCCTGCCCGGGACGGGTGCGCTGCTACACTCGGACCGGCGGGCTCGATGATCGTGGGACCGCGCCACAGGCCATTTGGTTGCGCCAGCCGTCACGGCGTATCGCAGGAGACCCAGGACATGGCAGACGCCCAACCTTCATTCTTCGCCAACCTGCTCGATGCGCTGCAGCGCAGTCTGGCGGACACGTTCAGCATCTTCGACCCCGGGGAGAGCAGCTGGGAGGTGCTCCTGGCGGACTGGCTGACGCAGCTGATCGTCGCCACGGTGCTGATCACCCTGTTCGTCGTCGGCTATCTGGTGCTGCGGCGGCTGCTGGATGCCATGATGTCGCGACTACGCTGGCGCCAGCAGGTCGAAGGCCCGCTGATCATCGGGCTGCGCTACGTGTTTTTCCTGCTCGCATCGCTGGCCATCATGGCGCAGCTGGGCGTCGGCCAGGACCTGCTCGGCGCCGTCGCCCGGGCTGCCCTTATCGCCCTGATGTTCTACGTCGCCTGGGCCGTGGTCACACGAGTGCTGCTGTCGTTGCTGGCGCGTTACGACCTTGATCGCTCCATCGAGCAGCTGCTGCGTAACGTCATCTCGGTCATGATCGTGCTGGTCGGTGCGGTGACGGTGCTGAGCCAGTTCGGGGTCGACATTTTCGCGCTGGTCGCCGGTCTGGGCATCGTCGGCCTGGCCGTCAGCTTTGCCGCGCAGTCGACGCTCGCCAATTTCATCGCAGGCATCACCCTGCTGCTCGAGCGGCCGTTCCGGATCGGTGACTGGGTACGCATCAACGACCAGGAGGGCAAGGTGGTGCGGATCGCCCTGAGAACCACCTGGTTGCGGACCCGGGACAACATCTTCACCATGATCCCCAACGACAGCGTCGCCTCGGCCGACATCATCAACTTCAGCACCGAGGGCCCGACCCGTCTCCAGCTGTCCGTCGGGATCGCCTACAAGGAATCGGTGAAGGCCGCGCGCGAGGTCATCATGCCGATTCTGGAGAGCCATGAACTCGTACTGAAAGCGCCGGACATGCCGCCACGCGTGTTCCTGACGTCTCTGGGCGATTCCTCGCAGGACCTGTCCATCCGATTCTGGATCGGGCCGGAGAACTATGACGTCCGGGGCCGGCTGAGCGCCGAACTGCTCGAGGAGATCAAGGAGGCGCTGGATGCCGCCGGGATAGAGATTCCGTTCCCGCACCTGCAGCTGTTCATCGACGATGCCAAGGGGCTGAGACCGGTCATAGAGCCGCTTTATCCAGATCGCAGGGCGCAGGCATGAGCGGCTATGGCGGCATGGCACCCGTCGCCGTGGTGGTTGCCCTGGCGTTGCTCGAATACCTTTATTTCGTCTACCAGGTCGGCCGTGCCCGGTTGCGATGTGGTGTGCCCGCACCCAGAACGACAGGTCACGAGGAATTCGAACGCTACTACCGGGTGCAGCAGAACACCCTCGAACAGCTGGTGGTGTTTCTGCCGGCGATCTGGATCGCCGGCTGGTACGCAGATGTCTATGCCGCAGCTATCCTGGGGCTCGGTTTCGTGCTGGGCCGGGCGATGTATTACCGCGCCTATGTCAACAACCCGGCAGGCCGGGGACCGGGCTTCGCCTTGGGGCTCGCCGCCAACGCCGTGCTGGTCATCACCGCACTGGTCGGCGCGGTCGCAGCCCTGCTGCCGGGCTGAGCCCAGGACGTCTCAGCGAACCAGGCGGTCGCGCCACACGCGGTCGGCCAGCGCATCGACCAGCCCGTTCCAGGCGGCGGTGGCACGGTGGGCGATCTTCTCCGGCAGCCGACGCTTCACGCGCCAGCGGACATGCAGCAGGTCGGCCTCGCCTGCGGCCTTCATCAGCCAGTCGTCGCTGGTGCCCAGCTCATCGACCAGCTTCAGCTCCAGTGCGCGGGTGCCGTACCAGGCCTCGCCGGTGGCCACCGCCTCGACGTCCAGCGAGTCGCGGTGGCGCGCGACCTCGTCACGGAAAAGCTGGTGGATATCCTCGAGTTCCTCGCGCAGCTTCTCGCGGGCCGCCTCGGTGTTCTCGCCGAAGACCGTGAGCGTGCGCTTGTAGCGGCCTGCGGTCACCTGCTCGAAGTCCACGCCGCGGGCCTCGAGCCAGCGATGAAAGTTCGGCAGCTGCGCGATCACACCGATGGAGCCCAGGATGGCAAACGGCGCGGCGAGTATGCGATCGGCCATGACCGCCATGAGGTAGCCGCCGCTGGCAGCCACCTTGTCGACCGCGACCGTTAGATGCAGCCCGGCGCTGCGCAAACGGGCGAGCTGGGAGGCGGCCAGGCCATGCTCGTGGACCGTGCCGCCGGCGTTCTCAAGACGCAGGAGCACGCGGTCGCCCTCTTCGGCGGCGGTGAGCACCGCCGAGATTTCCTCGCGCAGGCTGGTGGTGGCGCTGGCGCGGATGTCGCCACGAAAATCCAGCACGAACACACGTGACGAAGGCCCCTCCCCCTTGCGCCGTGCCTTGTCGCGCGCCCGCGCCTCCTTGCGAAGCTTCTTCCAGGCGTCGTGACCGAGGGTGGCACGCTTGATGGCCAGCGCCATGTTCTCGTAGCGGTCGTTGAGGCGCTCGATGAGCAGTTCCGGCTCGTGCTGCTGGCGCCGTGCCATGCCGGCCACGGCGCCAGCCACGATCACGATGATCGCGGCGAGCGTCAGCAGCTTGGCGAGAAACAGGCCGTAGTCGGCCAGCAGTTCGGTCATGTCGGCGGCAGGCTCAGCCGGCGTCGGCGGCCGCCAGTCCCACGTTGTTCTGTTCGAACACGCGGTCGGCGCGGTAGCTCGAGCGGACCAGCGGCCCCGAGACCACTTCCATGAAACCGCGCGCCAGCCCCCACTCGCGATACTGCGCGAACTGCTCGGGGGTGACGTAGCGCTCTACCGGCAGGTGGTTCACCGTCGGGCGCAGATACTGGCCGAAGGTGACGATATCGACGTTGGCCGCGCGCAGATCATCCATGGTCTCGGCGATCTCCTCGTCGGTCTCACCGAGGCCGACCATCAGGCTGGTCTTGGTGATGACGTCGGGCCGGTAACGCTTGGCATGGGCCAGCACGTCGAGCGTCTGTTCGTAGCCCGCGCGCGGGTCGCGAACGGGGTGAGTGAGCCGGCGCACCGTTTCCACGTTCTGGGCGAAAACCTCCAGGCCGGAGTCGACCACCGTCTCGACACACTCATGACGCCCGGCGAAGTCCGGCGTCAGTGCCTCGACCGCGGTTTCCGGGTTCAACGCCTTGATGGCGCGCACGCAGGCGGCGTAGTGGGCCGCGCCGCCGTCGGGCAGATCGTCGCGGTCCACTGACGTCAATACCACGTACTTCAGGCGCATCAGCTGGACCGAGCGCGCCGAATGGGCCGGCTCATCCGGATCGAGCCAGCCACGGGGGTTGCCGGTGTCCACCGCGCAGAACTGGCAGGCGCGGGTGCAGACCGCGCCCATGAGCATCAGCGTGGCCGTGCCATTGTTCCAGCACTCGCCGATGTTCGGACACATCGACTCCTCGCACACGGTGGCGAGACGGTGTTCACGCACCACCTCGCGGACCTCGCTGAATACCTTGCCCGAGGGCATGGGCGCCCGCAGCCAGCGCGGCTTCTGGCCACGCGGTGGGGCCTCGCGGTCCGCCCGCTGCTTCACGCCGTTCTTGATGGCGGTGAAGCCCTGCTCGGTGCGGAACTTGCCGCCGCTGACCACCACCGGAATGCCTCTGAAATCACTCACGACGCACACTTCCCTGCTGTGTTCGCATGGTCGGACATTGTCTCACGTGCGCGCCGCGGCCCCAAGCAGACAGGGTGGAAGCACCCGCGTGGGCAAAAAAATCCCGGCACAGGGCCGGGATAATTCAGGGGGATGACACACTCAGGAGGAAAGTCGAAGCCCGCTGGATCTCAGGGGTGATCCGCAGACTGACGGGCTAACCCTAAGACCTGCCGGGGCGCAGATCCGTGAGCGGCGGCACAGTTTGCCGTTGCCGACCGGACGACGGGCCAAGGCTGTGCGCCAGCGCACAATGCGTCCCCGAATCGCTACACTGATGGACGATCCGTCCCGGCCTCGGAAGATTCTGACCATGCTGCCCACCTGCCGCCCCCTGCTGCTGTTACTGCTCTGCCTGGCCACGGCCTCGGCGGCAGCCGATGATGTCCGCGATTCGCTGTTCCGCGGTGCCGAGGACGCTCGCGCCGCGGCCCTCTCGGCCAGGGCCGAACTGCTCGCGCCGGAGGCTCAGGCGAGCGCCGAGGCGGCACTGGAGCGGGCGCGCGCGGGCTATGCGCGCGGCCGGGCGCTGGAGCGCATCCGGCGTGATCTCGACCAGGCGGTGGGTGACTTCGAGGCGGCCACCCGGCACGCCGCAGACGTCGCGCCGCAGTTCACGAGCACCCTGGCAGCGCGCGAAGCTGCACTGGACAGCGCCGCTGACCGGCTGTTCCCCGGTGCCTGGCAGGCGGCAGAACAGGCCCTGTTGTCGGCAGCGACGACGCTGGAGCGTGGCCGCACCGAGCGCGCCGTGGACCTCATCGAAGCGGCCACGGCAGAATTCCATGCGGTCGAACTGATGGCCATCGAAGGCCGGCTGCTCAGCCGGGCACGCGCGGAAATCGCCGAGGCTCGCGGCGCGCGGGTCGAGCGCGACGCGCCGAGAACCCTCGCCCGGGCGCAGGCGCTGCTGGCCCAGGCCGAGGAGACACTCGCCGAGGATCGTGGCGCGGTCGACGCAGCGGCCAGCCTGGCGGCCCGCGCGGAGGCACTCGCCCGGCATGCGCGGGCCCTGGCGGCGACGGTCCAGCAG
>SKYU01000189.1 GCA_007127715.1 Gammaproteobacteria bacterium
CATCGCCTTCAGCGGCATTGCGCGGGACGTGGTGAACGCCCTCGGCATCGGGGCCGAGTGGGGTCTGCGTCTGGGTGGAGCCGCCGCCGGCTACATCGTGGTCTATGGCCTCGAGATCATCCTGCTCCTCGCCACCATCGCGATCATGGTGCCGCTGCTCGGGCGGCTGCGCGGCTATGCCATGGGGGATGCAGCGCCCGCAGAAGCGCCGGTGAACACCTCAGGCTCCGCGACGGCCAGCCAGACGGCGGGAGGCGGTTGACGATGGCCCGGCTGCAGGTGCTGACCTACCCGGACCCGCGCCTGCGCGAGCCGTCGCTACCGGTCGAGGTGTTCGACGAGGCGCTGGCCGAGCTCGCGGCCGACCTGCTTGAGACCATGTACGCGGAGCCCGCAATCGGGCTGTCGGCGCCACAGGTCGATGTGCGGTCTCGGCTGCTGGTCATGGATGTTTCCGAGCGAAAGAACCGCCCGGAGGTCTTCGTGAACCCGGAAGTGCTCTCCAGTGCGCGACCGGGCTGGATCGAGGAGCGCTGCATGTCGGTTCCAGGCAGGAGCGGTCTGGTGCGCCGGGCCACCGAAGTGCGCGTTCGGGCAAGCACCCTCGAGGGCGAGTCCTTCGAGCGCCGGCTCAGCGGTCTTGCAGCCGTCTGTCTGCTGCATGAGCTCGATCATCTCGACGGGCGGCTGTTCGTCGATCGCCTGTCCTGGCTGGGGCGGCTGCGGTTTCGCGCAGCCCTGGCGATGCAGGCCAGGCGTGCCGCCTGAGGCCGAAGGAGAGCCCATGTCGCCAGTTCACGATCAGCGTCGGTCCCGGGTTCGCCCCGCGCGGCGGCGCTTCACAAGCCACCGGGGCACCGGTATGCTCCCCACGCACGCGCTTCCCGCGGCCGGGGTCGCCGAGGCTACCACCGATTCGTCAGTCCAATTGCTTGGCAGGGAGGTATGCCAGTGATCCACCCTATCGTTAGGCTGTATGCCAGCGCCGAAAACGCCACCGCGGCGGTCGGCAAACTCGAGGCGCGTGGCTTCGGCACTCGCCAGTACGATCTCATCACCCCGCCAGAGTCATCGGCGGAGGGCGCCGCCGCGGAGGAAACGGTGACGGCCGCCATCGCCGACGCCTACGTGGTCCGCGCCGAAGCGCGGCGCTACGCGGGTCTGGTGGTCCAGGGGCACTGGCTTCTGGCAGTGCGTGCGCCGATCGGCATGGGCCTCATCGCCGAGGATCTGCTCGATGAATGCGACCCGGTCCCGAGCGGTTTCGAGCCCGAGCCCGATCGGCCCATGGCCTGGGATGAGGCGGCACCCATGAGCTCCATCCTGCACGTGGGCACGATACTGCGTGATCCGACGCCGTTCTCGAACTGGATGGCCGGCATTCCGGTGCTCTCGCGCAGTGGCAAGCGCGCCTGCGAGCGGCTGAACGTCCAGGAACTGGTCAGCTCCGACTGGTCGCTTTCGGCCAAGGTGGGCATGAAGCTGCTGTCGGACGGGCCTGCGCCGCTGTCGGGCAAGCTGAAATGGCCGCTGCTCTCGAAAGGGGCGGCGCCGCTGTCGGGCAAACTGAAATGGCCATTGCTGTCCAGAGGGCCGGCGCCGCTGTCCTCGAAAATCGGCATGCCGCTGCTCACGCGCAACCCGGCGCCACTGTCCTCGCTGCTGCGCGCGCCCACGAAGGTGGAACAGCAGCGCGACTGAGCCCCAATGGCCAGTCCATCGGCCAGTCCATCGGTGTGTCGTCACAGCTGTGGCGACACATCGGTGGCGGCTCCGCAGATCAGCTCCTGATCTTCAACTGCTGGGCGTCGGCTGACGCGCGCTCGTCCGGCTGTCCGCTCCCCTCGCGCGAGCGGAAACCCCAGCGGAACAGTGCATCGATGGTCACCGGCAGCACCAGGAACCAGTGTTCCAGGATACCCAGCGCCAACAGCGTCCCCACCAGCACCAGTGCGGTGGCTTCATGCGGCGGCAGTTCCGGCGCCAGCGCAGCGCGAAACACCAGGAAGGCGGCAGCCGTGGCGGCGGTAATCGACAGCGGGAACAGCCAGTTCATCGGCTTGCGGGTGAAATAGGTCTGCAGATAACGCAGTCTCAGGGGCAGCCAGTTCTCGCTGAGGTTGCGGACGCCCAGGAAGATGTTCAGCTTGGTGCTGAGGCGCATCAGCCACAGGCTTGCGAACGTCCAGAGGGCCACTGGATTGGCCGCGCCCCAGGTCAGCGCGACCACCGCCAGCAGCGCCGCGAACAGCGTCAGTTCATGGTGTGACAGGGCCTGCCAGGCATAGCCGAACCGCCGCCAGCCGCGCGCCCCGGGAGGGCAGCCCGTGCGCCGCGAGCCGGTAATGAACCCCAGCAGGAAACTCATCTCCACCCAGCCCCAGAACAGCAGGGCGCAGGTGAAGGCGGCATAGGTCGCCAGCAGAGTCTCCTGCTGGCTGAACACGGCGACACCCCAGAGCGAGGGGGCGGCCAGCAGCGTGGCGCCGAGCAGGCTCCAGCGATAGGTGCGTTCGGGCAGACCGTCGAGGTAGAGGATGAGTCCGGTGCTGAACCACCAGAGCAGCAGCGCGAACAGGGCGGGCGCGAGAATCGTGCTCATTTCAGTGGACCCGGGGACAACCGACGGCGGCCGCGCCGCCGTCTAGCGTGCCTCGGGCTGCGCCGCGCTGGCGAGCAGCCGTGCGAAGGCAATCGTGTTGTCGGGGCCGAATGCGGCGAGTTCGATCCAGCGCCCGGTTTCCGGATCGTCCAGGGTCAGGCGGCCGTCCGACCAGTACTGCAACCGGTAGGGCGGCTCCGAGCCGACGTTGCGGGCCCGTCGCTCCCGGGCCATCCCGCGCATGACACCACGCACGAACCCGTGGGTACCGGGGTCGAGGACACTGACCTCGCGGCCATCGAGCGTATAGACGACCACGGCGCCATCGTAGCGATCTTCGAACCTGAGCTCTTCGCTCTGCAACACGTAGGCGTCAGGATCCCGGCTGTCACTGACCACGCCACCAGTGCTCCGGAAGATCGCGACCGCGACCACCAGGGCCAGCATTGCAGCCACCCCATACCAGGGGCCACGGGATGTGGGTGGCCTGTCCGTCTGCTCGCTCATGCGTGCCTCCTGCATCGCGTTGCCGCAGCCACGCGCTACCCCCCGGAACTGCCTGCGGCGCGTCAGCCCGCGGCAGGCCTGTCGGCCGAGAACACACCACTGGCTGCGCTACCGGTGCGCGTCTGTCCCGGAAGGGGACTGACAGGCTCGCGCTTGAGTGCGCGGCCGAGCAGTGTGGCGACGTTCGCGGCGTCGTCGATGCCTCTGAGCATGGGCTGGGCGCGGGTCATGCTCCAGGGCCGCACATGCGGCCACATCACGATGTAGGAGACCCGATGCTCGGGATCGAGTTCCAGCGGGATGTCACCGGTGCCGTCCGCATACGTTTTCAGCGAGGCCGAGCGAATGAGCGGAAAGGGCAGGTTGACGGCCATCTGGAAGGAGACGCCGAAGCGCATCACGACACGCTCGGTGGTGATGGTGTAGACCGTGACCCGTGCGGTCAGCCAGGCCAGCAGCAGCAGCACGCCGAGCGCCGTGGCCGACAGGCCGATGAACAGCAGGGTGGACTGCAGCGCCTCGAACGGGCCCTGCCCCTGGTTGATGCTCCACAGGTAGCGCCACGCCAGAAAGATCCCCAGGTACAGGGCAACCTTGCGGATATGGAAGGTACGCCTCGCGACGGTCCGCCAGTGTGGCCCGCCCTGCCACAGGATCCGCTCCCCGGCTGGCGGGTGTTCCGGCAGCCCTGGGAGCGGTTCGATCAGGTGTTCCCGTTCACTCATACGAACGGCTCGGCCCTGTCGAGTGCGAACAGGTGACCACCCCCGAAGTAGGCCATTGCCTTGTCTTCCTCGAGCCGCGTGACCTCATCGGGTTTCTTCGTGACCGGCGCGTCCTTGAAGTGATGTGCGCACACCGACTTGACCACCACCTCATAGGGACGGCTGTCGATCAACCGCTTGTGCAGCTTGTTCTCGTAACCGGCCGGGGCGCGGCGCATGCGGCGCAGCTTCACCAGCATGTTCGGGACGAGTACGTTACGCGGCCCGGCGTCCGTGGGGACTTCGACTTCGAGGTAACGGATCATCGGTTCCGAGCGATCCACCCAGACGTCGCGTACGGTTCCTGCAACCTCGCCGTCAGCGGCGATCACCGGCAGCCCGCGCGGGTCGGGGTCCCGCGAGACGACGCGGTAGTCCTCGTCTGCGCGCATCGGCACGATGCGCAGACGGCCGTCAAAGGTGACGTCCGGCACATCCTGGCGTTCCGCCCAGGCCGCCGGGCCGACACCGTCGACCAGCGGGTTGCCGGTCGGCTCGAAAGGCGCACCAGGCCAGCCACCGACGGGCTCGAGCTTGATCTCACGCGAGTCGCCACGGCCATCGCCGATCAGCGCATCAGCCCCTTCCGGCCGACCGTCAGCGAGCTTGTAGCTCTTGACGGGAGGCACGGCGGGGAAGCCTTGGACGACCACGCGGCGCTGCGGATCGGACTTCAGCGGATAGCCCTCGCGCTTGTTTTCGCGGTGCAGCCAGATGACCAGGGCGAAAAAGAAAATCCAGAACGCATAAAGCGTGACCTGGGCGACGTTCACATACTCTGTAATGGCACCTGTAGGCATGGCTAGGTCTCTCCGGGGGTGATGGGCGGCTCAGCCAGGAAACTCCGCGAGGCCGAACCTGTCCGTGCGCCGGACCGGCGAGCGTTTCGCCGACCTGACGAGCGGGCCGATGGCGATCAGCGTGGCGAACAGCAACGCGATCTCCAGGTGATACACAAAACTGTACCCGGCGGCCGGTGCGGTGATGCCGTCGCCGAAGTCGCCACGGACCACGATGGCGTTGACGAGGTCACGCAGCGCGCCGCCGAGAAAAATCGAACCGCCCAGCGCGGAGGCCTGGACCGCGCCCCAGGCGCCGAGGGCAATGCCGCTCTGGCCGCCGTTTTCGCGGCTCATGGCCGCGATCAGCGTGCCCACCGCGAAGAAACCGCTGCCCACCCCGATCAGGAAGGCGCCGGCGCGAAACACATTCGCCGAATCCAGCGGGGCTGCGAAGATCACCGCCGAAAACCCGACGACGCCGACCAGGACTCCGAAGGCGGCGAGGCGATAAGGATCGCTGCCGCGCGAGAGCTGCCGTGCCGAGATGCCGAACGCCAGCAGCGTGCCCATCGCCCAGATCGCGGTGAGCACCGTGGTGGCGCTGACCGACAGCCCGAGCACCTCGCCCCCGTAGGGTTCCAGCAGGATGTCCTGCATGTTGAATGCTGCGGTCCCGAGCCCCACCGCCACCAGGAACCGGACCGCGCGATCATTTGCGATGTACGCCTGCCAGGCCTCCCTGAAGGCCTGACGCGGCACGGCCGGGTCGGTGACGGCCGGTTGCCGCGCCTCCTGCTTCCACAGGGCGATGCCATTGAGCACGATCGTGACCACGGCAGCGCCCTGGATCACCTGGACCAGCTTGAGCTGGGTGAAGTCGATCAGCAGCAGCCCGAACACCGTGGCGCTGCCAGCCATGCCGACCAGCAGCATGACATAGAGCAGGGCAACCACCCGCGGCCGTTTGTCCGGCTCCGCAAGGTCTGCAGCCAGGGCGAGACCGGCGGTCTGCGTGGTGTGGAGCCCGGCGCCGACCAGCAGGAACGCCAGTGCCGCACTGACATGGCCCACCCATACCGGACCGTGGGTGTCGCCCGAGAGGATCAGCAGTGAAAACGGCATGATGGCCAGGCCACCGAACTGCAGCAGGGTGCCGAACCATATGTAAGGTACCCGCCGCCAGCCGAGTACCGAGCGGTGCGTGTCCGAGCGGTGGCCGATCAGGACCCGGAACGGTGCGACCAGGACCGGCAGCGCCACCATCAGTGCCACCAGCCACGCGGGGACGCTCAGTTCCACGATCATCACGCGGTTGAGCGTGCCGGTCAGCAGGACCAGCGCCATGCCCACCGACACCTGGAACAGCGCCAGCCGCATGAGCCGACCCAGCGGCAGCTCACGTGTCGCGGCATCCGCGAATGGCAGGAAGCGCGTGCCCACCTGGGTCCAGGCCCGGGCAAGCGCTTCATTCACTGTTTTCACCGATCGCTGCATGGCTGCCCAACGCGTGCCCTGATCCGGCACGGAATCAGAGTAGAGTGTCGCCAATACGCGCCACATTGTCAATCAAAATGGACGTAAATTAAGATTGACAAATGTCTGTCCGCGAGCGATCATCATTTCCGGTATCGAGGCGGGGCCGGAACAGGTGCCCCGTCACGCGGCGCTCGCGGCACACCTGACCGGTGAGCCGCGCAATTCGGCCGGGCCAACCGGTCGGCCGGGCGTCGAGGTACGGGGTGTTCGTCAGGCGGTGGGGAGGCCTGGCGGGTACAGCTCCCGACACTGGCCGCCAGGGCGATGTTGCCATGCAGAATAACGACACCAGTACAGCACAGCGTCGAACCGGCCGTCGGGCGGATCTCCGCGGCCCGTCATCGATGTCCTCCGAGTCCTTTCTTTTCAGTGCCTTGTCGTGGCAGCGGGTCGCGTCGCAGGCCCGAGCCGGAAGCCGGCTGCCAGCGCTCATCCGGCGTCGCCCCCGCCATGGTTTTTTGCGTGTGCACAACACTTTCGCCAGGGCGTGCGTCCGCGCCGGGCTCGCCTGTGGCACGCTGCGAAAAGCACTGTCGGTTTTTACGCAGTTTGCGCACCCTGTGGAGTCTGGAATACTCCAGCTGGAGGGCTGGGGCCCGGACAGGGGCGCAGGCGTGGTCAGACGTGCAGGCGCCCCTCGCAGTTACCGGCTGACGCTGTCGGCTGATAGAGACAGGGGGGAGGGCACTCCATGGGAAGCATGCGTGAGGGACTGCTGGAGGGAGGCTGGTCACTCAAGGACACGCGCGGG
>SKYU01000084.1 GCA_007127715.1 Gammaproteobacteria bacterium
CGCAGGGCGATCTGGCCATCCACGGCCACGTCGTGCATCTGTACGAGCGCGACTGCTCGGTCCAGCGCCGTCATCAGAAGGTGCTGGAGGAGGCGCCGGCGCCCGGCCTCGACCCGGCACTGCGTGCCGCGCTCGGTGAGGCGGCGGTGGCCGCCACCCGAGCCATCGGCTACCGCGGTGCCGGGACCGTGGAGTTTCTGGTCCAGGACGGGCGATTCTGGTTCATGGAGATGAACACCCGCCTGCAGGTCGAGCACCCGGTTACCGAGGCGATCACCGGACAGGATCTGGTGGCCTGGCAGTTGCGGGTCGCCGCTGGCGAGCCGCTTCCGCTGACCCAGGCGCAGATCCCCTGCCTGGGCCACGCGCTCGAGGCCAGGCTCTATGCCGAGGACCCCGCGCGGGGATATCTGCCGGCCACAGGGACCCTGTGGCATCTGGACCTGCCGTCGGGGGAGGGCGTGCGCGTGGACAGCGGCGTCGACGCCGGCGATGTGATCACCCCGTACTACGACCCGATGATCGCCAAGCTGGTGACCCACGGTCGCGACCGAGCGGAGGCCTGCCTTCGCATGCGCCGTGCGCTGGCCACGACCCGCCTCGCCGGCGTGGTCACCAACCGGGCCCTGTTACAGCGCATCCTCGCGGATGGTGAATATGCGCAGGGTGGCGTGGATACGGGCTTTCTCGAGAGGCGCCCGGAACTCGCCGCGTCGCCGTCGCGCGCGCGGCCCGAGGCGGTCGCGGTGCTGGCGGCCGTGGCGCTGCACCTCACCGATGGCGCGGGCGTGCCTGCCAGGACCGCCGGCATGGGGGTGCCCGCCAGTCCGGCATGCCCCTGGGCCGCGCGCGACGCCTTCCGACTGAACCTCGCAGGGCGGGTGTGGCTGGACTTCGCCCTTGAGGACGAGCCGCTGGCCGGCTGGCTGCACCGCGAGGGCGGCGGCTGGCAGGTGGCGCTGGCAGGCCTGGCCCCGTGCCAGGTGCAGGCCCGCCTTGGCCAGGACGGCCTGCAGGCCGAACTCGACGGGCGTCGGCTGCGCGTGGCGCTGGCGCGCCGCGGCGACGAACTGGTGTTCTGGCTCGAGGGCGAGGCCTGGCAGGCCCGCCAGCACCGCCCCGGCCAGGCGGCCACCGCTGCCAGCGTCCCCGGCTCGCTGGCCTCGCCGCTGCCGGGCCAGGTGATCGCCGTGCAGGTCGCCGAAGGCGAGCGGGTGGTGGCCGGTCAGGCTCTGGTGGTGGTCGAGGCCATGAAGATGGAGCACGTGATCCGCGCACCCCATGACGGCCGCATCAGCGCCCTGAACTTCGCCCCAGGCGCGCGGGTGGATGAGGGCCAGCCACTGCTGGTGCTCGAAGAGGAGGGCTGAGACGCCCCGGCGCTGCCGCTGTCCCGCGGTGTCGGGTACACTTGGGGGTCCGAGAGCCATCGCCACAGGGAAGCGCGCCATGCTCCGTCACCGCCTCGCCAGCCTGCTTGCCGCGACGCTGCTCGTCGCAGGGTGTCAGTCCGTGCCGACCATCACCACCGTCGATTACGTCGATATCGAACGCTATATGGGCGATTGGTACGTGATCGCCAACATTCCCACCTTTCTCGAGCGCGATGCCTACAACGCGGTCGAAAGCTACAGCCTCAATCCCGACGGCACGATCGACACCGTCTTCACCTTTCGCAAGGGCGGTTTCGATGGTGAGGAGCGGCGGTTCAATCCGCGGGGCTTCATCCGCAGCGAGAACAACGCCGAGTGGGGCATGCGCTTCGTCTGGCCGTTCAAGGCGGAGTTCCTGGTGGTCTGGCTGGACGAGGATTACACCCAGACGGTGATCGGGCGCAGCAAGCGCGACTACGTCTGGATCATGGCCCGCGAGCCGACGATGCCGGAGGAGGACTACCAGCGCATCCTCGAGTTCCTCGCGGCCGAGGGCTACGATATCGACAGCATCCAGAAAGTGCCGCAGTCCTGGCCTGAGCGCACCTGAGCGCGTTCTCCGCGACTGCAGCCGACAGCCACCCGCGGCGCGAGCGCGCCGCATCGACGTCCGGTGCCGCCTTGCGGTGCCCAGGGGGTGAACGTGACCGACATACTCGACCGGCTCCACCAGGACCACGTCAACATGGTCCAGATCCTCAACGCCATCGAGCGCGAACTGGGGCACCTTGAAGGGCACGAGGCGGCCGATCTGCCGCTGGTGCACGACGCCCTGCATTACCTCACCAACTACGCCGACCTCTACCACCATCCCGTGGAAGACCGCCTGTTCGAACACCTCGAGCGCGTCGACGAGTCTACCCGCCAGCAGGTGGCGCGCCTGCGCGAGGAGCACCAGGCGCTCTATATCAAGGGCAAGGCCTTTTTCGATGCCGTGCGAGAGGTCGAAAGCGAGGTCGCCATGGAGCGCCGCGAGTTCGACCTGCTGGCCCGGGACTACCTCGACACCCAGCGCCAGCACCTCGATTTCGAGGAGGCGATCATGTTCCCGCTGGCGCGTCGGGTGCTCACCGAGCGCGACTGGGAGGCGCTTGCGGGGCTGGGCGATAGCGAGGGCGATCCGCTGTTCGGCCGGCTGGTCCACCAGGAGTACGAGCGCCTGAAGAACGCCCTGTAGTGGGAATCCGCAGGCAATTGCGGGATAAACCCCTGCAGCCGGGCGGTCGAACCTGTACGATCACCTCGGGGAGGCGATGTCCGCGTTCCCGGCCGCGCCCTGTGCGGCCTGAGCAAGACTGAGGTGCGTATGGCTGAGAGGATCTCCGGGACCGTCAAGTGGTTCAGCGACGAAAAGGGTTTTGGCTTCATCCAGCAGGAAGGGGGTCCGGATGTGTTCGTGCATCACACGGGCATTTCCGGCAGCGGGTTCAAGACCCTCGCAGAAGGACAGAAGGTGACCATGGAAGTCACCCAGGGCAAGAAAGGCCTGCAGGCCGAGAACGTCATCCCCGAGTAAGGACACCCGGGCGCGCCCGCCGGGCCCGCCGGTGCTCTGTGCCGGCGGCGCTCGCCGGGCTGCTCGCCCTGCTGGGCATGGTGCCGCCGCTTGCGGCGGACGACCTGCTCACGCGACTGGCCGAGCGCGACTGGCTCGAAGCACCCGGCGTGGTCTATGCCGCACTGCTCGATGGCGAAATCGTCGAGCGCGGCGTCCACGGCCAGGCCAGCCTCGAGCTTGATGTGGCGCTGTCTTTCGAGTCCGTGATGCATGCGGGCTCGGTGGCCAAGCCGCTGATGGGCGTGGCCCTGCTGCGCCTGGAGGCCGAGGGCCACCTCAGCCTGGACGACCCCCTCGACCGACATCTCGACGACCTTCCGTCCTGGGCGCATGGCATCACCCTGCGCCAGGCCCTGCAGCACACCTCGGGATTGAAGGACTACTGGGCGCTGTCGGGGCTTGCCGGCCAGCATTCCGCCGACCGGCGCTCGCAGGCCGCGGCGCTGGCGCTGGTCCGTCGCCAGCAGGGCCTGAATTTCCCCGCGGGCAGCCGTCATCTCTACTCCAATACCGGCTACCTGCTGCTCGCCGAAGTGGTTGGCCGTGTGACGGGTCGCGGCTATCCCGAATGGCTGTCCGAGGCGCTGTTCGAGCCCTTGGGGATGACCCGCAGCCGCATGCTCGATGATCCTTTCGCCGTGGTCGAGGGCATGGTCCCGGCCTACCGCCGGGCCGGTGATGAGGGCGAGGCCCGACGTCGCTTCCAGCGCGATCCCCTGACCAGCGGGGTCTACGGCTCGGGCAACCTGCTCACGACCGTGCCCGATCTGCTGCGCTTCGGCGAGTGGTTGCTGGCCGCAGAGCTCGAGGGGGTGCGGCTGGTCGAGCGGCTGCGCGAACAGCCGGAGATTCCCGGCGAGCCGCCGCCCGGTTACGGGCTGGGCGTGGCTGTCGGCGAGCATCGGGGACTGCCGACCCTCCACCACGGCGGGGCCAACGGGGGCTACCGCGCCCACCTCCTGCTGTTTCCGGACGAGGGGCTGGTGGTGGCCGTGCTGAGCAATGCCGGGCACCTGCGCGCCGCGCCGATTGCCGAGGCCGTCGCCGAGCGTGTGCTGGTGGCGCAGGGGCGGCTTGCGCCTGAGCCGGTGTCACCGTTGGTCGGGCAGGATCCCGGGGCGGGGATGGCCCCCGCCGGGGGGCATGACGTGGTCACGGGCATGTACCTGCTGGAAAACGGCTTGCCGATCCGCGTGCGCGAGGTGGACGGGCAGGCCGTGCTGCTGATCAGCGGTTCGCCGCACGCGCTGCGCCATGAGGGTGGCCTGCGCTATCTGCTGCCGGGCGGACAGGGTGTGCTGGCCTTCCGGACCGACCGACGCGGCAGGGTGGTTGGCGTGCGCATGACCCTGGCGCATGAGTCGCTGGACGGCCAGCACCATTCCCCGGAGGTGCTGTCGGCCCGCGAGCTGCGCGAGTACACTGGCGACTGGTACAGCGCGGCACTCGGCACCGGGGTCACCCTGGTCGACGATGGGGCCGGCGGGCTGCGGCTGGAGCAGCCCACGGGCGGGCGCGTTCATCTGGCACCGCTTCGCCGCGACCTGTTCCTCGAATGGGATACGGCGGATTTCATCGTCGCCTTCGAGCGTGACCGCCGCGGTCGCCTGCGCGCGTTTACCGTGTCGGTCGAGCGGGCGCAGCGGGTCCGTTTCGAACGGCCTTGACCGGGCACCCCACCGCAATCACGGAGACTGCCGCATGACTGTCGAACCGCCCGGCATGGCCGAGGTCAGGGCCGCAGCCTCCCGGCTGGCTGGCGTTGCCGTGCGCACACCCCTGCTCAACTTCCCCTGGCTGGATGAGCGCCTCGGCGGGCGGGTGTTTCTCAAGGCCGAGACCTTCCAGCGGACCGGGTCGTTCAAGTTCCGCGGGGCCTGGAACCGGCTGGTGCAGCTGCCGGAGGGCGCTCGCGCCCGGGGCGTGGTGGCCTTCTCCTCGGGTAACCACGCGCAGGGGGTGGCCGAGGCGGCGCGGCTGCTTGGGATACCCGCGACCCTGGTCATGCCTGGCGACGCGCCGGGCATCAAGCAGGCGGCGACGCGCGCCCTGGGCGCCGAGGTGGTGCTTTACGAACGTGGTCGCGAATCGCGCGAGGCGATCGCCGCACGCCTGGCGGGCGAGCGTGGTGCCACGCTGGTGCCGGCCTTCGACGACCCGGACGTGATCGCCGGCCAGGGCACGGCAGGGCTGGAGATCGCCGAGGACCTGACCGCCCTCGGGCTTGTGCCGGACATCGCCGTGACCTGCGCGGGCGGGGGCGGGTTGACGGCGGGTTGTGCGCTGGCGTTATGCGATGTGTTCCCGGAGATCGCGGTCTTCACTGCAGAGCCCGCGGCCTGCGATGACCATCGCCGCTCGTTCATTTCCGGACAGCGCGAGCGCAACGCCGAAGAGGGCGGCTCCATCTGCGATGCCCTGCTCGCGCCGATGCCGGGCGAGCTCACTTTCGCGATCAACGCCAGGCTTTGCCGCGGTGGCTTTGCGGTGTCCGATGCCGAGGTGCGTGCCACCATGCGCCTTGCCTTCGAGCGGCTGAAACTGGTGCTCGAGCCCGGCGGGGCCGTGGCCCTGGCCGCACTGCTCCATAGGGTGGGTGATCTCGACGGCCGGATGGCCGTGGCCACGCTCTCCGGGGGCAACGTCGATCCCGTGCTGTTCGCCGACTGCCTCACTCCCCCGGCAGCAGCGGATTGATGAAGGCGGCAAGCCCATCGCGGTAGAGCCGCCCGCTGCGCAGGAAGCCGGTATTGTGATCACCGCGGATCTCGAGCAGTTCGCCCTGCGGGCCGGCCGCAGCCAGCAGTGCCTCACCATGTGAGAAGGGCACGATCTCGTCCTCGCGGCTGTGGATCACCAGCACCGGGGCCGTCACGTCGGCCAGCGCTGCGCGGGCATCGAACTGCAGTCGTGCCAGCAGGCGCACGGGGAAGATCGGGTAGAGCTCGGCGGCGAGGTCCGGCACCGAGGTGAAGGTCGACTCGAGGATCAGTGCCGCCGGGGTGGCGGCAGCTGCCTGCTTCGCGGCCAGGGCGCCGCCGAGCGAGCGGCCGAACAGGATCACCTCGTCAGCGGGGATGCCACGCCGCCCGGTGACCTTCTCCCAGGCCGCGGCCGCGTCGAGCACCAGGCCAGCTTCGGTCGGGCGCCCTTCGCTCTGTCCGTAGCCCCGGTAGTCGAACAGGAAGGTGTTGAGCCCCAGCTCGTGGAAGATCCTCACGGTGTCGAGCCGGTGGGAGATGTTGCCGGCGTTGCCGTGGAACACGATGATCGTGGCGCGGGCGTCGCGCGCCGGGATGAACCAGGCGTGCAGGCTCACGCCATCTGCCGCGGTAAAGCGCACGTCCTCGTAGTCCAGGCCGAGCACTTCCGGCGTCGCGACCAGAGTGCGGCCGCCGATGTTCGGCAGGAACACCAGCCGCTCCTGCATCAGGAACAGCAGCATGCAGATCGCGAGCCAGGCGACCGCCAGGGTGAGCAGCAGCCGCCAGGCCGCGCCGAGGAGGACCTGCATGCCGCAGTCAGCCGCGCCGCGCGAGCCGCGCTGTGGCGCAGCGGCAGGTTCGCCGGTCGTGGGGCGGCAGGGGCGTGCCATGAGGCGAGAGGTTCATGGTCACGGAGAATGTCGCGCGGCCAGTTGTGATGCAACCCGCCCGCGCGTAAGTTGCTGCGCATGACACCGGCGCGCCCGCCGCGCCGCACGGAGCACACACATGAAGATCGGAATCCCACGCGAGATCAAGAATCACGAATACCGCGTCGGCCTGACCCCGGCCAGCGTGCGCGAACTCTGCGTGCGCGGTCACGAGGTGCTGGTCGAGAGCGGTGCCGGGCTGGGCATCGGCATGAGTGATGACGACTACCGCACGGCGGGCGCGGCGATTGCCGCCGATGCCGCCGAGGTATTCGCCACTGCCGATATGGTCA
>SKYU01000094.1 GCA_007127715.1 Gammaproteobacteria bacterium
CGGCGGGCCGGCCGTGGCGCGGGCCCGCAGCGCGGCCAGGGACTCGCGCGACCGGGCGGCCTCGACCCGCGCCTGACCGGCCACCGCCATGCGCTCCAGCAGACTGCCGGCGTGTGAGGTCACGCCCGTGCCTGTCCGAACGCGGCAATCCGCGCGAGCAGGTCGATGGCCCGCCCGTCATCGATCGCCGCCGCCGCTGCTGCGATACCCTCGCCAAGATCAGCCGTCTCGCCCATCAATTCAAGCACCAGCCCCGCATTCAGCACCAGGGCATCGCGGTGCGGTCCCCGGTCCTCACCCGCGAACACCGCCCGCAACGCCGCAGCATTGGCCTCGGCATCGCCACCGGCCAGGGCTTCCGGCGCGCAGCGTCCCAACCCCACATCGCGCGGGTCACGACGCTCGTGGCGCACTGCGCCGGGGCGGACATCGAACAGCTCGTAGCAGCCGGCGGGCGTTGCCTCGTCCCAACCCGGCTCACCGTGGACCACGAAGGCGCGTGTCAGCGGCAGCCCGGACAGTGCCTCGGCCATCAGCCGGGCCATCTCCAGACTGTAGGCGCCGATCAGCTGATAGTCCGGGGCGGCAGGGTTGGTCAGCGGCCCGAGCACGTTGAACACCGTGCGGACCCCCAGGGCGCTGCGAACCGGCATGATGTTGCGCATGGCCGGGTGATAGGCCGGCGCGAACAGGAAGGTAAATCCGGTGGCGGCAAGGCAGGCGCCGGCGTCATCGGGCCCCAGCGGCATGCGCAGACCCAGACACTCCAGGACATCGGCGCTGCCGCTGCGACTGGAGATGGAGCGGTTGCCGTGCTTGACCACGCGCACGCCGCAGGCCGCAGCGAGCAGTCCCCCACCGGTCGACAGGTTGAACGACCCGGAACCGTCCCCACCCGTGCCGACCGTATCCACCGTCGGCCCGCCGCCCGGCAGTGACGGGCGCAGCGCGAGTTCGCGCATCACGGCGGCAAAGCCGCGGATTTCCGCCGCCGTCTCGCCCTTTGCGCGCAGCGCGCACAGCAGGCCACCGGCCTGGGCTTCGGGCAGCGCACCGTCGGCCAGCGCCCGCATCAGGGCACCGGCCTGCGCCTCGTCGAGGTCCTGCCCCCCCAGGACCTGCTCCAGGACCTCGCGCCAGGGGCCAGCCATCAGATGTGGTCTCCGGTCACGCCGAGGAAGTTCGCCATCAGCGCGTCGCCCTGCGGTGTCAACACGCTTTCGGGATGGAACTGGACGCCCTCGATGGAGAGCGCGTGGTGCCGTACCCCCATGATTTCCGCCTGGTCGGTGCGGGCGGTCACCACCAGCTCCGCCGGTACACTCGCCTCCTCGGCCATCAGGGAGTGGTAACGGCCGGCCTCGAACGGATCCGGCAGACCGGCATAGACCCCCTGCCCATCGTGGTGGACCAGCGAGGTCTTGCCATGCATCAGCCGCCTCGCCCGTACGATCCGTCCGCCGAAATGCTGCACGATGCACTGGTGGCCGAGGCATACCCCCAGGATGGGCAGTTCGCCGGCAAAGGCGTCGAGCAGATCGATCGACACCCCGGCGTCCTCCGGCCGGCCGGGACCGGGGGAGATCACCAGGTGGCTTGGCGCGAGTGCATGCGCGCGCGCCACGTCGATCTGGTCATTACGATGAACGAGCACCTCCGCCCCCAGCACGAGAAACGCCTGGACCAGGTTGTAGGTGAAGGAATCGTAATTATCGATCAGCAGCAGCCGTGGCCTCATAGTCCTTTCTCCGCCATGGCGAGCGCACGTCGCAGGATCGCGCTCTTGGCCTGTACCTCGGCGTATTCGCTCGCAGGCACGCTGTCGGCGACGATGCCCGCCCCAGCCTGGAAGCTGTATTCATCGCCATGGAATACCAGCGTACGGATGGCGATTGCCTGGTCCATGTCCCCGCCGTGACCAAAGTAGCCGACGGTACCGGCATACAGGCCACGCGAAACCGACTCGAGTTCGTCGATCAGCTGCATGGCACGGACCTTGGGCGCCCCGACCAGCGTGCCCGCAGGGAATGCGGCCGCAAACAGGTCGAAGGCATCGGCTTCCGGTGCAAGTTCGCCGCGCACCCCACTGACGATATGCATGACGTGGCTGTAGCGCTCGATCGAGCGGTAGGGGTCGACGTGTACGCTGCCGGCCTGGGCCACGCGGCCGAGATCGTTGCGGGCGAGGTCCACGAGCATCACATGCTCGGCGTTCTCCTTGGGGTCGGCGAGAAGATCGCGTTCCAGCGCGAGATCGGCCTCGTCGCTGTCACCCCGCGGGCGGGTTCCGGCGATCGGACGCAGCGAGGCGGTCCGACCGTGCAGACGCACCAGCGCCTCGGGCGAGGAACCGACCAGCTGCAGGTCGCCGAGATCACAGAAAAACATGTAGGGCGAGGGGTTGATCAGACGCATCGCGCGGTAGGCCTCGAAGGGGTCAAGGCTGTGACGGCCGGCAAAGCGCACCGACAACACCAGCTGGTAGATGTCCCCTGCCGCAATCGAGGCCTGCGCCCGACCCACCGCGTCGATGTAGGCCGCCTCGTCCATGCTGCCCTGAGGCAGGGAAAACGTCCCGCGGCTCGCACGCCGGGTGATGCCGCCGGCCAGCGCGCTGATCACCTCCCGCCGCAGCGCCTGGCGCTCATCCTCCCCGCCGGCATGCAGCAGGGCGGCACGCCGGGTCAGGTGATCGAACACCAGCAGGGACTCCGGAGCCACGAAGGCCGCCTCCGGCAGACCGGGATGCCCGGGATGACGAGACGGCAGACGTTCGAAGAAACGCACGACATCGTAACCGGCCACCCCCACGAGTCCCCCTGTGAACGGGATGTCCGGGGTGGCCGGACCAGGTCGCGGCGCGCGCGCCAGCAGCGTCCGCCAGGCGTCCAGCAGCGCGGCCTGACCCTCGGGGCGCGGCAACTCGCGGCCATCGACCAGCAGCGCATCCGGCGTGAGCCGGACCTCCATGGCCCCACCGAAGCCAATGAACGAATAGCGCGCCAGGCGGCTGCCACCTTCCACGCTCTCCAGCAGAAAGCGTGGCCGGAATCCGGCAAGCTTCAGATACGCCGATACCGGGGTGTCCAGATCGGCGGCAATGTCGAACGGTGCCTGCATGCGCTCCTCGATTCCGAGTGCCGAGGGCAAAAAAAAACCCACCCCCGGCCTGCGGAGATGGGTGGATTCAGTCAGATGCCAAGACGCCTAGCTGATGACCCTCTCCGCGGGGAGAGGCCACCACCACCGTGCAGACGGACGGCGGAGATCAACTGCGGACGGCTTCATCATGGCCGGAGTATTCCCATTGCCGGCCGGGCCGTCAAGCCAGGCGGGACTCAGCTCACCAGGCGCAGGGCGAACGGATAGCGGTAACGCACCCCCTCGCTGGCGCGGATCATGGCGACGATCATCAGCACCAGGTGCAGCAGACCCAGGACCGGCAGGATCAGCAGCCCGACCACCACCGGTATGAGGACGGCCCCGGCGATGTAGCCCAGCAGCATGGTGATGTTGAAATTCAACGCCTCCTTGGCCTGATCGGCGACGAATTCGCTGTCCTCACGCTTGATCAGCCACACGACCAGCGGACCCAGCACGATGCCCAACCCGGCCAGCAGCACCCCGGCGATGGCACTGAGATGAGCCAGCAGCGCCCAGTTGCGTTCTTCCTTGCCGGGCAGCGCCGACGGCAGGTCTCCAGATTCGTTCATCGACCGCTCCCGTGGTTCAACAGGATTCCGATTGTAGGGGATCGGTCGCGTGGTGACAGGCATCAGAGTCCGTAGCGCAGGGCGAGCAGGCCGCTGAACACCAGCCAGAGCAGCCAGGCGAGCGGTGTGCCGACGCGCGCGAAATCCCCCCGCTGGTAACCGCCGGTGCTGAGGAGCAGCAGATTGCTCTGGTAGCCGCCAGGGCGGATGAAGCTCAGGCTGGCGCCGAACAGGGCCGCAAGCACATAGGCCTGAGCAGGTGCCCCCAGTGCGCTCGCCAGCGGCACGGCCACCGACACCCCCACCGCGGCGACGATGACGTTGGCGGTCACGGTGGTGATCAGCACCAGCACCCCCATGAACATCGCCAGCACCACCGCCGCGGGCCAGACGGAGAGTGTCGGCACCAGCCCCTCCGCCAGCGCCAGGGCCGCGCCTGACCGCGCCAGCAGCAGTGCCAGCACCAGGCCCGTGACCACGGTCAGGATCAGGCGCGCGTTCAGCACCTGTGGCAGGTCCCGCCAGGCCAGGCAGCGGGTCGCCAGCATCAGCGCTACCCCACCAAGCGCACATACGACCAGCGGGAGCCAACCGGAGGCGGCAAGCAGGACGACCAGCACGAATACGGCCAGCGCCCGTGGCGCTCGGTGCGTCCGCGGCAGGTCCATGGTGCCATCCAGCACCAGGGCGTCCCCGCTGCGCCGGACGCGCTCCAGCGCCTGCCGGCTGCCCTGCACGAGGATGACGTCACCGGCACGCAGCACGGTATTGACGATATCGGCCACCGGCTCGCCAGGCGCCTCGGCCCGCGCGCGGTGCAGGGCCAGCGGCAGCAGACCGAAGCGACTGGCGAACCGGGTCTCCCCCAGGGTGCTCTGATGCAGCAGCGCTCCACGGGTGACCACGACTTCCGCAAGCTGTTGCCCCTGGAGTGCAGTCTGCGTGGCCTCTCCGGTCGCGTCGCCGGGCAGGTCCGTGGCCAGCGTGGCACCCAGGGCCCGTTCGAAGCGCTTGAGCCGCTCCGGCAGATCGCGCACGTGCAGTCGATCCCCTGGCTGGATGACCAGCGACGGCAGCTTGGCGACGAAGAGATTGTCGCCACGCTGCACCCGATCGACGCGCAGCTGGTTGTCGGTCAGTGCGCGAACCTGCGGTAACGTGAGTCCCGCGGCCTCGCTGTCCTCGTCAATCCGGAGCACGGCGGCGAACACCCGTGGTGCGGTGTCGCCAAGGGGCGCGTTGCGATCGGGCAGCAGCCTGGGCGCAATCAGCCAGAGGTAGAGCAGCGCCAGCAGACCGGCCACGGCGACCGGCCAGGCCAGTTCCGCGATCCCGATGGCCGGTGCGCCCAGATCCGCCGCCAGGGCGAGAGTGACCAGGTTGGTCGAAGCGCCGATGGCGGTCGCCATGCCCCCGATCAGCACGGCGAAACCGATCGGCATCAGCAACCGCGAAGGGCGCAGCTGCTGTTGCAGGGCAATGCCGATCAGCGCCGGCATGACCATGACGACCACGGCCGCATTGCTGAGGACCGCGCTCAGCAGGCCTGCCACCAGCAGCATGGCGGGCAGTCCGGCCGCGGGATGGCGCTGCCATAACCGCCCGATCAGCTCGAACAGGCGCGCGAACGCGCCGGTCGACTCCAGTGCCCGCGCGAGGATGACCAGCGCGGCGATGGTGATCAGTGCGGGGTGACCCAGTCTGGCCACCACCTCGCCCGTGGTCAGCGCCGCCACCTCCACGGGCACGGGCAGGACATGCACCGCCAGCAGCACCAGGACCAGAAAGCCCAGCGCCGCCGACTCGTGCGGCACCCGGTCCTGGGCGAACAGCCAGAGCGCAAGCAGCACCAGCAACCAGACGGCAGCAATGTGCGGTTCAGGCAGGGGCACACGGTCATCCCGGTGACGGACAGGCGTGCACCATTAGCACGCCTCGGGCAGGCGCTCCAAGCACTCCAGGCGCGCGCCGGCGCGGACTTTCCCCCGACCACCGCAAACCGCTAGACTTGCGGGCCTGTTCCGAAGTCCCGTCGAGATTCGACACCATGAGTTTCAAGGCTCTGCTGCAGCGCTGGTCCGAGACCCCCGAGACCGCGCTGACAGCCGAAGAATACGCCCTGCGGCTGCCGCTCGAGGACGCCGCGCGCCTCGAGGCGCTGGTCGAGATGTTTCCCGGAGTCAGCCGCGAGCAGATCCTCACGGACCTGCTGGGCAGCGCCCTCGACGAACTGGCTGAATCCATGCCCTACGTGGCCGGCGAGAAGATCATCAGCGAGGACGAATTCGGCGATCCGGTGTTCGAGGACGCTGGCGAGACTCCCCGTTTCATCGAGTTGACCCGCAAGCATCTCGCCCGACTGACGCCGCGCGACTGAGCGTCGGCACCCTCCGGTGAGCCCGCCTGCCGACCGTGCGCCGCGCGCCCCTGGATTCGCCGGTTTTCTCGGGGTCTTCCGCTACAGCCGCTCGGCGATCGAGCTGGTCTGGACCACCAGCCGCAGCCTGACCGTCTGGTTCGGCGCGCTCACCGTGATCGCAGGCCTGCTGCCGGCGGGTATCGCATGGGTCGGCCAGCTGATCGTCGACGCAGTGGTCGCGGCTTTCAACGTCTGGCAGGCGACGGGCGAGGCCGATACCAGCGAGGTCCTGCAGTGGGTCGCACTCGAGGCGCTGCTGGTGGTCGCGCTCGCCGCGGTACAGCGCGGCATCAGCACCTGCCAGTCGTTGCTGCGGGCCCAGCTGGGCCAGCGGGTCAACGTGATGATTCTCGAGAAGGCGCTGACGCTGAAGCTCGCGCAGTTCGAGGACTCGGAGTTCTACGACAAGCTCACGCGGGCCCGCCGTGAGGCCTCTACCCGGCCGCTGGCGCTGGTGACCAAGACCTTCGGGCTCGCGCAGAACGCCATCTCGCTGGCCAGCTTCGCCGTGCTGCTGGTGCAGTTCTCGCCCTGGGCGGTGCTGATCCTGGTGCTCGCCGGACTGCCGGCCTTCATCGCCGAGACGCACTTCTCCGGCGAGGCCTTCCGGCTGTTCCGCTGGCGCTCGCCCGAGACCCGTCAGCAGATGTACCTCGAGACCGTGCTCGCCCGCGAGGACTACGCCAAGGAGGTGCAGCTCTACGAACTGGGTCCCGAGTTCCTCGAACGCTATCGGAAGATCTTCGAGAAGCTCTATGGCGAGGACAGGCGCCTGACCATCCGCCGCGACGTCTGGGGCTTTTTCATGGGGCTGATCGGCAGCCTCGCCTTCTATGGCGCCTATGCCTGGATCGCGCTGTCGACTGTGGTCGGACGCATCACACTGGGGCAGATGACCATGTACCTGATGGTCTTCAAGCAGGGCCAGACGGCGGTGGGTTCGATCCTCTCGGCCATCGGCGGCATGTACGAGGACAATCTGTATCTCTCGAACCTCTACGAGTACCTCGAACAGCCGGTGGAACCGCACCGCGGCAAGGCGGTCACGCCGCGGGTGGCCAACGACGGGCTGCGCTTCGAGGATGTCTGGTTCACCTATCCCGGACAGGCCACACCGGCGCTGCAGGGGGTCTCGCTGCACGTCCGCCCCGGCCAGAGCCTGGCGCTGGTCGGTGTGAACGGCTCGGGCAAGACCACCCTGATCAAGCTGCTGACCGGGCTGTATGTGCCCCAGCGCGGGCGCATCCTGCTGGATGGACGCGAACTCGGCGACTGGGATCAGGCGACGCTGCGCCGGCGCATCGGCGTGATCTTCCAGGACTTCGCGCGTTACCAGCTGCAGGTGGGCGAGAACATCGGCGTGGGAGACATCACAGGCCTCGGCGACGAGGCCCGCTGGCGCAGCGCCGCGGCCAAAGGCAAGGCGGCGGAGTTCGTCGAGACCCTGCCAGCAGGCTACGCCACCCAGCTCGGACGCTGGTTCGCCGACGGACGGGAGCTGTCCATGGGTCAGTGGCAGAAGATCGCGCTGGCCCGGGCATTCATGCGCGAAGGGGCGGATATCCTGGTGCTGGACGAGCCGACCGCGGCGGTGGATGCAGCTGCCGAAGCGGAGATCTTCGAGCACTTCCAGGCCCTGACCGCCGGGCGCATCGCCATCCTCATTTCCCACCGTTTTTCAACCGTGCGCCGCGCCGATCTGATCGTGGTGATGGAACATGGGCGCGTTCTCGAGCAGGGCACGCACGAGGCGCTCATGGCGGCGGGCGGGCGGTATGCCGAGCTCTTCGAGCTGCAGGCGCAGGGATATCGGACGTAGCGGCGGCATTGAACACCGGCGCATCGAAGCGGCATAGAATGGGCCCCGTGGCCACCCTCCGCGGTATTTTCGGCATGACGCTGATCGTCCTGAACCTGCTGTTCTGGGCGATCCCCCTGTACCTGATCGCGCTGCTGAAGCTGCTGCCGAGTCCAGGACTGCGCCGGCACTGCGACCGCGCCCTGGTCTGGGTGGCCGAGCACTGGATCGGCGGCAACACCCTGAATTTCCGTATCACGCAGAACGTACACTGGGACGTCGAGGGCCTCGAGGGGCTGTCCCCGGACCAGTGGTACCTGGTGATCTGCAACCACCAGAGCTGGGTGGACATCCCGGTACTGCAGACGGTCTTCAACCGGCGCATCCCGTTTCTCAAGTTCTTCCTCAAACGCCAGCTGATCTACGTGCCGGTGCTCGGGCTTGCCTGGTGGGCTCTGGATTTCCCGTTCATGCAGCGCCACAGCCGGGAATACCTGGAGCGTCACCCGGAGGCGCGCGGGCAGGACCTCGCGGCCACCCGCCAGGCCTGTGAGCATTTCCGTCGACAGCCAACGTCGGTGATGAACTTCGTCGAGGGCACACGCTTTACCGCAGCCAAGCACGCCGCACAGGACTCACCCTACCGTCATCTGCTGAAGCCGCGTGCGGGCGGCACGGCCTTCGTGCTCGGCGCGATGCACGAGACCCTGCGCGAACTGCTGGATGTGACCATCGTCTATCCTCACGGCGTGCCGAGTCTCTGGGACCTGTGCTGCGGGCGCATGCCGGAGGTGCGCGTGCGGATCCGCCGTCGCGAGATCCCGGAGTGGGCGGGCGGGGATTACCACGACGATCCCCGATTCAGGGCCCGCTTCCAGGACTGGCTCGGCACCGTGTGGGCGGAAAAGGACGCGCTGATGAGCAGGCTGCATGTGGACCCTGAACCGGGCGCCGCAGGCACGACATCCTGATAGGGCAGCCGCAGGCCGGGGATCCAGCCGCTCAGACCATCCGCCAACCCAGGGTCTCGCCGGCCAGGAACGGGACGATGGGCTCCTCCGGATAAGGCAGGGTCAGCGGCACCTGCCAGGACTCCCGCCGCAGCACCACCGTCTCGCTGTTGCGTGGCAACCCGTAGAAATCCGGACCGTGGAAACTCGCGAAAGCCTCCAGCCGGTCCAGCCGGCCGGCGGCCTCGAAGACCTGCGCATACAGCTCCAGCGCCATCGGCGCTGTAAACGTCCCGGCACAGCCGCAGGCGCTTTCCTTGCTCGAGCGCGCGTGGGGAGCGCTGTCGGTGCCGAGAAAGAACTTGGGGTTTCCCGAGGTGGCCGCGACCACCAGGGCCGCGCGGTGGCGTTCACGCTTCAGGACCGGCAGGCAGTAATTGTGAGGGCGGATGCCGCCGGCCAGCAGGTGATTGCGGTTCAGCAACAGGTGGTGGGCAGTGATCGTGGCGCCGACATGCGCGGGGGTCTGCTCGACAAACTCGACCGCATCGACGGTCGTGATGTGTTCGAACACGATCCGCAATGCTGGAAACCGCTCGCGCAGCGGAATGAGCACGTCCTCGATGAACACGGCCTCGCGATCGAAGATATCGACATGCGAATGGGTCACCTCACCGTGGATGAGCAGCGGCAGTGCCAGGCGCTCCATCTCCGCGAGCGTGGCGTCGCAGCGTCGCAGATCGGTCACCCCCGAGTCCGAGTTGGTCGTCGCCCCGGCGGGATAGAGCTTGACGCCGGCCACCCGGCCGCTCTCCCGTGCCCGCGCGATCTCCTCGGGCGGTGTGGCGTCGGTGAGGTAGAGGGTCATCAGGGGTTCGAACTGCAGCCCGTCCGGGACCGCGGCCACCAGACGTTCACGGTAGGCCAGCGCCTGGGCGGTGGTCACCACCGGCGGCACCAGGTTGGGCATGATGATGGCGCGGCCGAACTGCCGGGCGGTGAAGGGCACGACCGCGTGCATGGCATCGCCGTCACGCACGTGCAGATGCCAGTCGTCGGGGCGGGCGATGATCAGCTCATCCATGACATTTCGGGACCTCGGCCTCGGGGTTGCAGCTGCGGATGCATGTTACCGCGGCGGCGGTCCCGCGGCGACGGTCGAAGGCGCGCCCCGGCGGGGCGCACGCATCACGGAGCAGCTGTCGCGTCGCCGCCTGGCAGGAATGGGCAGTAGTCTTCCTTCTCCACCAGGTCGAAGGCGAAGATGAACTTCGCCATGCCGCAGAGCACGGCCATGATCATCCCGAGTTCGAACAGCTCGCCGTCGTCGAAGTGTGCACGGCAGCGTGCATACAACGCCCGGTCGACGGCCCCACGGGGGTTGGTGAGCGCCATGACATCGGCCAGCGCGAGGGCGGCCTTTTCCGCCTCGCTGAACGGACCCTGCTCGTAGTCGCCAAGGGCGTCGATCTGGGCCTGGGGCACGCCGGCGTCCAGAGCGGCCAGGGTATCGGTCCGGTTGCAGAACGCGCAGCCGTGGACGTTGGCCAGACGCAGGCGCACGAGCTCCACCAGCCGGCGGTCCAGGCGGCCGGAATAGAACACCTTCTGGTAGAAGTCCTCACGATACCACTGCCACATCAGCG
The DNA here is from genome assembly GCA_007127715.1 of Gammaproteobacteria bacterium. Taxonomy (GTDB): domain Bacteria; phylum Pseudomonadota; class Gammaproteobacteria; order Steroidobacterales; family PWYM01; genus PWYM01. The sequence goes on from SKYU01000094.1 coordinate 10,527, forward strand.
GGTTGTTGCCTGCCACTTCCACGAATGTCGTGTCTCCGTGCAGGGCCATGGAGGCCTCCCAGGCGGCCTGCAACTCCGGTGGCAGCTGCTCGCGCGGCACGCGGGCGAAAGGAGTGTCCGGCTTCATGCGAAGACACCCCGCGACAAGCGTTTTTCCGATTCGTGGGTGCAGTACACGCGAAGCTCCCATGCGGCCAGACCGGGCGACGCTACGTGGATTCCCCCGGCAAGTCCACCCGGGCGCACAGCGGCCAACCCTGCCCACGCGCCGCGGTCCGGGGCCGCTGCAAGGGATGATTATGGGCCGATCGCGGCTTACAATCGGAAAATGCGCAGGGTCACCGCATCCGTGATCGCCTTCTTGCTGCTTGGTCTGCTCGTGGCAGGCTGCGAGCCGACACCGCCCATGGAACCCCAGACACTTGATGGCCGCTGGCGCGGCGAACTGCTCACCCCGGGCGGCGGCCTGCCCTTCGGGCTGGAATTCGCGGGCGAAGGCGAAGGACAGCTGCAGGGCTGGCTCATCAACGGCGCGGAGCGGACACCCATCGGCGAGCTCCGGCGCGACGGCGATCAGCTCACGCTGGTGATGCCCGCTCACGGCAGCCGTATAGACGCCACGGTCAGTGAAGGCCGTATCAGCGGCCAGCTGGCGCTGACCCGCGCCGGCGGTGAGCAGCAGCTGCTGCCGTTCAGTGCGCGACCGGGCGACTGGCGGTTCTTCCCGGAGCCCGTCGAGGTGGCCGTGGATTTCACCGGACGCTGGGCAGTGGAGTTTCTGGGCGGCGAGCAGCCCTCGCCGGCCATCGGTGAATTCGTACAGGACAACGGCCGCGTCACCGGGACTTTTCTGACGCCGACCGGCGACTACCGCTTCCTCGAGGGCGAGGTGCGGGGCCGCGAGCTGTTTCTGTCGACCTTCGGCGGGGGGCATGTCTTCCTGTTCCGGGCGCGCATGGAAGAAGACGGCTCGCTGGACGGCGATTTCTGGTCCGGGCTGCGCTGGCATGAAGACTGGCGTGCCCATCGCGACGACGACGCCCGCCTGCCAGACCCGACCACGCTGACGCCGCTCAACGAGGATGTCGATCGGTTCACTTTCGAATTCCCGGGGCTGGATGGCGAGCCCGTATCACTGGAAGACGGATACTTCCAGGACAAGGTGGTGATCGTGACCCTGGGGGGCAGCTGGTGCCCCAACTGCCATGACGAGGCGGCATTCCTCGCCCGGTGGTACCGGGAAAACGCCGAGCGCGGGGTGGCCATCGTCGGCCTCATGTACGAGCACTTTGCCGATTTCGACGAGGCCTCGGCCGCGGTCGACCGGTTCCGCGAAGCCTACCGGATCGACTATCCCCTGCTGGTGGCCGGCATCTCCGACAAGCGCGCCGCCGCCGACACCCTGCCGATACTGGACGACATCGTGGCCTACCCCACCACGCTCTATCTCGACCGTGCGCACGAGATCCGGCGCGTACACACCGGGTTCGTCGGCCCCGGCGCCGGTGAGCACCATGCACGCTGGCGCGAGGAGTTCCTGGCTTTCATGGACACCCTGCTGGCGGAAAAGGCCCCCTGAGGAGAAACCGATGCCATCGTTCGACGTCGTATCCGAAGTCGACATGCACGAGGTGCACAACGCCGTGGACCAGGCGAACCGCGAAATCGGCAACCGCTTCGATTTCAAGGGCACCGACGCGCGCGTGGAACTCGAGGACAATCGCGTCACCCTGCATGCCCAGGTGGATTTCCAGCTGCAGCAGATGCAGGACATCCTGCTGCCGCGCCTGGCCAAGCGCGGGGTGGACATCGGCTGTCTCGACACCTCTGCCGAACCGGTCACCTCGGGACAACGGGTCTACCAGGTGCTGACGCTGCGTTCAGGCATCGACCAGGACCTGGCGAAAAAGATCATCCGCCTGATCAAGGACTCCAAGCTCAAGGTGCAGACGGCGGTACAGGGCGAGAAGCTCCGGGTCACGGGCAAGAAGCGCGACGACCTGCAGCAGGTCATCGCACTGCTGAAGCAGGCGGACCTCGACCTGCCCCTGCAGTACGAAAATTTCCGCGACTGACACACCGCGCCTGCGGGCAGGAGCCTGCGGGCAGGAGCACCGGCATGAGCGTCCTTCGGCGGGAACAGGTGGTCTTCGATGCCAAGGACGAGGCGCTGCGCGCCGACGTACATGTCCTCGGCGCGCTGGTGGGGGAGCTGGTCCGGGAGCAGGGCGGACAGTCGCTGTTCGAGCTGGTGGAGAGCGCCCGCCGGGCCGCCATCGAAAGACGCGAGGCGCAGGAGGGCGCCGAGGCGCGGCTGGTCGGACTGGTCGACGCCATGAAGCCCGATACCGCGCGTGAGTTCATCCGCGCGTTCTCCACCTACTTCCAGATGGTCAATACGGCGGAGAAGGTGCATCGCATCCGGCGCCGCCGGCAGTATCTCAACGACCCGGAACATGCCCAGCCGGGCGGCTTCGAATTCACGCTGAAGGCGCTGCAGGCCGAGGGCGTGAGCTGGGAGCGGCTGGAGAACGAGCTTGGCCGTATGCGCCTGGAGCCCGTGTTCACGGCGCATCCCACGGAGCCCACACGCCGCACCATCCTGCGCAAACAACAGCACATCGTCCGTCGAATGGTCGACCTGCTGAATCCCACGCTCACTCCCCAGGAGCGACGGACCCACCTGGAGCGCATCCGACTGGAGGTCACCACCGGCTGGCAGACCGAAGAGCATCCCAACGAGCGGATGAGCGTGGCCGACGAACTCGAGCACGTGCTGTTCTTCTTCACCGATGTGCTCTACCGGATGATCCCGCCGTTCTACGAGGCGCTCGAACAGGCCCTGGTCGAGGTCTACGCCCGCGAGGAGGCGCGCGTCCCCACGTTCCTGCATTTCGCCTCCTGGGTGGGTGGCGACATGGATGGCAATCCGGAGGTGACCGCCAAGACGATCCGGGCGTCGCTGGCGCGCCAGAGGGCCCTGGTGCTGAACCTCTACCACTCCGAGTGCACGGCGCTGTCCCACAAGCTCAGCCAGACCGACGGTCGGGTCGAGATCATGCCGGCGCTGCGCGAACGCAGCGCCAGCTATGCCGCACACTTTCCCGACGCCGCACACGACGTGCCGGCGCGCCACCGTGACATGCCCTATCGCGTGCTGTTGCGGCTGATCATGGCGCGGCTGCAGTCGACCTTCGACGAATCGAGCTTCCCTTACGAGAGCGCCGAGGAGTTCCTCGATGACCTGCGGCTGATCGCCGAGAGCCTGCGTCAGCACCGGGGCCGTCATGCCGGTCTGTTTGCAGTGGAGCGGTTGATCCGGCGTGTCGAGACCTTCGGATTCCACATGGCCACGCTGGATGTGCGTCAGGACGCGGCAGTACACCGCGCGGTCATCGCCGAGGGGCTCGGGGAACCGGAGTTCTCCGATCTGTCCGGCGAACAGCGCCGCGACCGGCTGCTGCGGGCGCTGAACGAACGTGAACTCCCGCGCGGCACCCTGTCCGCGCAGTCCCGAAAGGTGCTGGCGGTATTCCAGGCCATCGGATTCTGCCGGCGCAAGTACGGCCACCGCGCGATCGGCGCCTACGTGGTCAGCATGACCCAGGGCGTCGACGACGTGCTGGCCGTGATGCTGCTTGCCCGCTGGGGCGAACTGGCGCGCGGGACCGGCACGGTGCCGCTGGATATCGTGCCCTTGTTCGAGACCGTCGAGGACCTGGAACGCGGACCGGAAATCATGCGGGCACTATTCGCGCTGCCGGTGTATGCCGATCATCTCGAGCATCGGCGACACCAGCAGATGGTGATGGTGGGCTACTCGGACAGCAACAAGGATGGTGGCCTGGCCGCGGCCCGCTGGGCGCTCCAGAAGGCCCAGCAGGCGCTGGTCGACACCCTCGGGGATGCCGGGGTCGAACTGACGCTGTTCCATGGTCGCGGCGGGTCGGTGAGCCGTGGCGGGGGCAAGACCCATGCTGCCGTGCTGGCCGCACCGCCCGGCGCAGTCAGGGGCAGGCTGCGCCTCACCGAACAGGGTGAGATGGTCAATCAGAAATACGGCCTCCGGGCGATCGCCATGCGCACCCTGGAGCAGACGTGGAGTGCGGTGCTGGACCGTGGCCTGCATCCCCGGTCACGGTCCGCAGAACGCGAGCTGTGGCACGAGGTCATGGACACCGTGGCCGAACACAGCCGCGAGCGCTACAAGAAACTCGTCTACGGCGACCATCGCTTCGCCGACTATTTCCGCGCAGCCACGCCGGTGGACGTGATCGAACGCATGCGCATCGGCTCGCGCCCGCCCTCGCGCAAGGCTTCCGCGAGCATCGAGGACCTGCGGGCCATTCCATGGGTGTTTTCCTGGAGCCAGGCGCGGTTCGAACTGCCGGGGTGGTTCGGCCTCGGCACGGGACTGTCTGCCGCCGCAGAGCGTCACGGCGAGACCCTGCTCGCCGAGATGGCGCATGAATGGTATTTCCTCGATGCCCTGGTCGAGGACGTCGAGACGGTGCTCGCCCGCGCCGACATGGACATCGCGGGACGCTACTCCGGCCTGGCCGGTGATCTGCACGGTCGATTCTTCCCGATCGTACGCCAGGAGTTCGAGCTGACCCGGGACTGGGTCCTCAGACTGACCGGCCAGTCGCGGTTGCTCGGCCGGGAGGACACGCTTCGCCGGTCCATCCGCCTGCGTAACCCCTACATGGACCCTATCAGCTTCCTGCAGGTCGATCTGCTGCAGCGCTGGCGGGCCTCAGGCCGGGAAGACGAGGCGGTATTCCGCGCGCTCATGGCCTCGGTGAACGGGATCGCCCACGGGCTCCAGAACACCGGGTGAGCCGGTCAACCCCGCTCAGGAGGCGAGCTCGACCTCTACTCGGTTGCGCCCGCCGTGTTTCGCGGCGTAGAGCCGCTGGTCGGCCTGGCGAAGCAAGCGGCCGCGATCGAACCCCGGACGCATCTGCGCGACGCCCGCGCACAGGGTGACCCCCAGATCAGGTGCGATATCGGACCAGTCGGTGTGTTCGACTGCGGCGCGCAGATGCTCGCAGGCACGGGCGGCACGCGCGAGGTCGGTGTTCGGGAAACAGATCAGGAACTCCTCGCCACCGAAACGCGCCACCATGTCGGATGCCCGGCAGTTGTCGAGCAGCAGCGACGCGATCCGGCACAGCACCTCGTCGCCGACCTGGTGGGAATGGCGGTCGTTGATCCGCTTGAAATGGTCGAGATCGATCAGCGCGATGGCGAAGGCCCGACCCTGGCGGACGAAATCGCGCACGCCCTCATTGAGAAAACGATCAGCGAAGCGGCGGTTGTAGAGACCGGTCAGCTGGTCACGCGTGGCCTGACGCTCGAGCTCATCGGCCTGTTCACGCAGCCGACGGGTGCGCTCGTTCACCAGTTCCTCCAGATGGGTACGCATGCGCGCAAACTGGGTCAGCGCGAGCAGGCCGGTGGCGACCACCACGAACATCAGCACCACGACCGGCAGCTCCATCCGGTTGAAGACCAGCGCCACCAGCAGCGCCGCCAGTGCCGAAGCGCCTTCCACCGTCATCACGAAGCCGTTGAACGGCCAGTAGAGCCTGGCCCCGGAGATCCAGCTGTCCAGCAGCATCGCCAGGTCGTTCAGCAACTGCATCGTGACCAGCAGCAGCAACAGCGCCGGGACGAGCATGGGATCGAGCACCAGCAGCGGCACCTGCCCGCCCGCCCACAGATACAGGCTCCCGGCAACCAGGCTGAGCAGCGCCATCAACCCGGCGTTGTGCAGCGCCGCGCCCAGGACCTTGGGCCACGGCCGGCCGCTCGCGATCCGGTGCCATGGATACAGCAGCGAGGCCAGCCCGTTGACCCAGGCCGCCGCCACCGGACCAAGGACCAGGATGCAGGAGATCTGCGCCACCCTGTCGAAGGACACGTAGACGCCTGAAGGGGTGTGGTAGCCGGTACTGATCGTGAACAGGCCGAACAACAGGAAGAACACGGCCACGGCCGGCGACTGGCCTGCGAACGGATCGCCGCTGGCACGCGTCGCAAACGACACGGTGATCACCGCCACCGCGAACAGGCAGGCGGCGTAGATGAACTCGGCGGTGCCGAGCACCGTACGTGCCCGCGTCATCTCGCCAGACAAGGCGACTCTCCCCATCGCTTCCCCGCTCTCAGTGTAGCAGCCGGCGCGGCGACGGGCGCTCAGCGCTGCCGGCGGCGGACCGGCGGAATCCAGCGGATGACGCGGGTCTCGAGGGCTTCCGGGGACTCGTCACGGGCAGGGCGGACCCGGCCACGCACGGAGATACCGGCACGGTGCACGGTTTCCGGGTCGCCGGACACCAGCGGATGCCACCAGGCGAGGTCTCGGCCCTCGGAGAGACGGCGGTACGCGCAGGTGCGCGGCAGCCAGGCCAGCGCCTCAAGGTCGGCCTGACGGAGACTGACGCAGTCGGGCACCCGCTGGTGGCGACGGGCATAGTCGGTGCAGCGACAGGCGTGGCGGTCGAACAGCACGCAGCAGGCATCGGTGTAGTGCACGGTGCCGGTGTCGGCATCCTCAAGCTTGTGCAGGCAACAGCGGCCGCAGCCGTCACACAGCGACTCCCACTGCTCTTCGCTCATCTCGCTCAGGGGCGTGGTCTGCCAGAAAGCCGTCATCCTCGAAGTCTAGCGTGATTGGCAGACCTCCGGACCGATCCGGGATAATGACGCGCTGATCCGTCGGCATGGACGATCCTGTGTCTGCCGACCCCCAGGGGAGAAGACCCATGCACGCATCCGAGGCCGGCACGACCCTCGCGGACCATCCCGCAGTTTTCCTGGACTACGACACCATCGGGCCGGGCGACGTCGATCCCGGCCCGCTGGCCCGTATCTTGCCGGCGCTGGTCGTGCACGGGGACACCCGGCCCGGTGAACTGGCCGGGCGGCTCCATGAGGCGGTGTTCGTGTTCACCAACAAGCTCCGTTTCGGTCCGGCCGAGCTCGACGCGGCGCCGCAGCTGCGCTACATCGGCCTGACCGCCACGGGTACCGACAACGTGGATCTCGAGGCCGCACGCGCCCGCGGCATCGCGGTCAGCAACATCCGTGACTACTGCACGGCCTCGGTCGCCCAGCACGCCATCGCGATGCTGCTGGCGCTGACCCAGCAGTTGCCGGGCTACCGCAGGGCCGTCCACGAGGGTCGTTGGAGTGACAGCGGGCAGTTCTGCCTGTTCGACCACCCCATCCGGGAGCTCGCCGGCCGCGTGTTCGGCGTGGTGGGCTGGGGCGTGCTCGGCCGCGCCACGGCGCACATCGCCGGGGCACTGGGCATGCAGGTCGAGATTGCCGCCAGACGCGGGGTCGAGCCGGTACCGGCGGGGCGTACGGCGTTCGACGCGCTGCTCGGCAAGGCGGACGTGCTGAGCCTGCACTGTCCGCTGACCCCTGAGACGCACTGCCTGATCGGCGAGCGGGAACTGGCGCTGATGAAGCGCGATGCCGTGCTGCTCAACACCGCCCGCGGCGGCCTGGTCGACACGGCGGCGCTGGCCCGGGCGATCGATGAGGGCCGAATCGGTGGCGCGGGCATCGACGTACTGGAGAAGGAGCCGCCGCCGGAAGATCACCCGCTGGTCGCGCGCGTCCATGACCGTCTGATCGTGACGCCACATGTGGCCTGGGCGGCACGCGAGGCGCGTCAACGGGCGATCGACGAGACCGCGGCCAATGTGGCGGCCTTTCTTGCCGGGGAGCGCCGCAACCGCGTGGACTGACGCGCGGCAATCGCCAATCGAGAGGACGAAGCACCCATGGATACCGTCATCGTCTGGTTCCGCCGCGACCTCAGGCTTGCCGACAACCCCGCCCTGGCGTCGGCGGCCGCCGACGGGGCGCGGATCATTCCTGTCTGGATCGACACCCGCGAGGATGAGGGCGAGTGGCCCCCCGGCGCCGCTGCCCAATGGTGGCTGCACCACAGCCTGGCGGCCCTGCAGGGGGCTCTCGAGGCGCGCGGCGGCCGGCTGGTGCTGCGCAGGGGACCGGCGCTGGCCGCCCTGCAGCGCCTGGTGGAGGAGACCGGCGCGACCGGCGTGGTCTGGAACCGGCTTTACGAACCCGCAGGGGTGCGCCGGGATACCCTCGTCAAGCAGACGCTGCAGGACGCGGGCGTGTCGGCACGAAGCTTCCGGGCAAACCTGCTGATCGAACCCTGGCAGGTGGAGACCGGCGCGGGAAAACCCTACCGGGTGTTCTCGCCCTTCTGGCGCAACATCCGCCCGCGGATCCAGCCGCGCAAGCCCAGTCCTGCGCCGGGCGCGCTGCCGGCGCCCGAGGCCTGGCCGGCCTCGCTCGCACTCGAGGCGCTTGAACTGCTGCCGACACTGGACTGGGCAGACGGCTTCCCGACGCACTGGACCCCTGGGGAAGCCGGCGCCCATGCGGCGCTGGAACGCTTCCTGGGCGGCCCGCTGGAGGATTACGCCGAGGCGCGCGAGCAGCCGGCCGCAGCCGGCTCTTCACGACTCTCGCCGCATCTGCATTTCGGCGAACTCTCTCCCGACCAGGTCTGGACCGCCGTCGCCAGTCGCCTGCCCATCGCCGGCGAGGACGCCGAGCACTACCTGCGCGAGCTGGGCTGGCGGGAATTCGCCCATCATGTCCTCCACCACTTCCCACACACACCCAGCGAACCCCTGCAGCCGCACTTTGCACGCTTCCCCTGGCGCAGCGCCCACGACGCCATGCTCGAGGCCTGGCAGCAGGGGCGCACTGGCCTGCCCATCGTCGATGCCGGAATGCGCCAGCTCTGGAAGACCGGCTGGATGCACAACCGCGTGCGGATGATCGTCGCCTCGCTGCTGGTGAAGAACATTCGCGCGCCCTGGCAGGCGGGCGCGCACTGGTTCTGGGACACCCTGCTCGACGCCGATCTCGCCAACAACACACTGGGATGGCAGTGGGCCGCCGGCTGCGGCGCTGACGCCGCCCCCTACTTCCGCATTTTCAATCCTGTCCGTCAGGGCGAGAAATTCGATCCGCAGGGCGAGTATGTCCGTCGCTGGGTCCCGGAGCTCGCGCGGATGCCGGCAAAATGGATCCATCAGCCCTGGGAGGCACCGGCCCGGGTGCTGGCCGACGCGGGCGTGATGCTGGAGGACACCTACCCGCGACCGCTGGTCGACCTCGCGGCATCACGCAAGGAGGCGCTGGCGGCGCTGCAGGCCCTGAACGACACGCGCTGACCGCTGAGCGGATACAGCACCGCCACGTGCTTGCGCGCCTCGGCCGACGTGGCCCAATCGGTCTCCAGGGCTGACGACTCGGAGACGACAATGACGCATGGCCGGCAACGCCATTTCACGATCACGCTGGTGCCCTTGCTGGTACTGGCGGTGGCCTGTTCACCCACGCCTGAACCCGAGGCGCCAGATCAGGCTTCCCCTGCGGCAGCCATCGATGCGCCTGCAACCGACCCGGCGCTGGTGCCCGGCAGACAGTTCAGCGAAGAGGACGAGGCGGAATACCTGGTGCGCTTCCAGCGCCTGGCCGAGGGCGGACAGACCGGCCTGGGCCTCCTGATGTACGATCCGCTGGAGGCCGTGCCGGGCGCGGTCGAGGTCGTGCCTTTCGAGCCGATCGAGCCGGGCAGCGGTCGCATCGAGACCCAGGCGCTGCGCGATATCGAAGCCTTCGCGGCAGAGCGTAACTCGAGCGCGCTGATGGTGTGGCGCGATGGGGTCCTCGAACTGGAACGCTATTTCGGCGAGTACGACCGCGATACGCCCATCGTCTCGCGATCACTGGCCAAGCCGCTGACCGGTATCGCCGTCGGACGCGCATTGAAGCTCGGCTATATCGAGAGCCTCGATCAGCCCGTGGCGGACTTCGTCACCGAGTGGCAGGGCGACGCGCTGCGCGAGCAGATGCTGATCCGCCACCTGCTGGACATGCGCACGGGCTTCCTGCCGCAGGGCCTGGCCTTCGAGCCGGAGCACATCCTCAACCGGGCCTACCTGCATCCGCGCCATGACGAGGTGATCATTCACGACTACCCTCTCGTCGACCCGCCCGGAACGCGCTATGAATACAGCAATGCCACCTCCGAGATGGTCGCGGTCGTCATCGAACGCGCCACCGGCATGCGCTATGCGGAGTTTCTGTCGCAGGAGCTGCTGAAACCGCTGGGCGCGGCCGGGGGTGACGTCTGGATCAACCGCCCGGGCGGGATGGCGCATTCAGGGTGCTGCATCCTGCTGCCTGGCCAGACCTGGCTGCGACTCGCGCTGCTGCTGCTCGAGGATGGCAGCTGGGACGACGTCCGACTCCTGCCGGAAGGGTTTGTCGACGAGATGACCCGGGGCACGCCGCAGAACGAACGTTACGGACTTGGCGTCTATGTCGCCGGGGAGTTCATCGAGCGTCGGGGCTTCGCGAATCCGGAGCGCCAGGCCCAGTTCGGCATCCTGGGGGTGCTGCACTCGGAGCCCTATCTGGCCGACGACCTGTTCCTGTTCGACGGCAACAGCAACCAGGTGGTCTACATCGTGCCCTCGGAACGGCTGGTCATTCTTCGGACCGGCGGTGCCCCACCCCAGGACCTCGAGTGGGACAACAGCGTACTGCCAAACCTGGCGATTGCCGGTACCCGGCGTGAGGAGGGGGAGACGATGCCAACGCCGCAGCGGGTGCCCGGCAGCTAGCCGGCGCCTGATCAATCGCGCCGGAACAGCCCCGGCGGCGGTGTGTCGTCGGTGCCGGGGCCAGCCGCTGGCCCGCCGGTCATCTCCAGCCAGCGCAAAGCGCCGGTCACGCCGCGGCGGATCTGGCCGTCCAGGCTCTCGCGTACCATCGCCCACTCGGCGGCTGTGTACTCTTCGGCCGCCGCGCGCCAGCCTGGATCGGCCGCGTCGTCGCAGTCACGCACCCAGTCCCAACCGAGCCTGCGGCCGTCGGCCACGCGCACGACCTCGACGATGAACTGCACATAGGGGCAGCCCGAGACTCCGCCGATGCCGAAGGCGGCCTGGTAACCATAGCCCC
>SKYU01000187.1 GCA_007127715.1 Gammaproteobacteria bacterium
CCGATGCCGTGCTGGCGGCGCCCTGGTCGGTCACGCTGGTCGGTCTGGACGTGACCACCCAGGTGGTCTGCACGGACGATGACTTCGCCGGTATCGCGCAGGCCGCGCCGCGGGTCGGCGGTTTCCTGGCCCGGGCTGCCCGGTTTTATGTGGCGTTCTATCGTCGTGCTGCCGGCATTCCCGGCTGCCACCTGCACGACCCCAGTGCCATGATCGCGCTGAGCCACCCGGCGTATTTTTCCGGTACCTCGATGCCGCTGACCGTCCTGCAGGAGGGTGAGGCCCGCGGATGCACGGTGCCACTCGACCGGGGACCCGCGCCCGGGGGCCATGTCGCGGAGCCTCCGGCCGGGCGCCCGGCAGTTCAGGTGCTCGATCAGGTGGACGCGCGCGCCGTGAAGGCCGCGTTAATGCTAACGTTGGCCGCCGCCGATCGCGGTGCCCCCAGCCCCTGAAGCTTGCGCCATGTCTGCTATCGATATCCTGGATTGTCGCGCTGCCGAGGCCCCGCAGCGTTTCGTGAGCTCGCTGCGCGAGACCGGTTTCGCCGTGTTGACCGGTCACCCGCTGTCGCCCGAACTGATCGACGAGCTGTATGCCGGGTGGGCGGGCTTCTTCGCCGGCGAAGGCAAGCACGCCTGGACCCGGGACGCCGCGACCCAGACGGGTTACTTCCCGCTCGGGTCGGAGAATGCCCGTGGCCGTACGGTGAAGGACCTCAAAGAGTTCTATCACGTCTATCCGCAGGCCGAGCTGCCGCCGGCGGTTGAGGCGGTGACCTGGCGGGTCTACGAGGCGCTGATTGACTTCGGCCGGGTGCTGCTCGGCTGGGTCGATGAGGGCAGCCCCGCGGCGGTGCGCGCCAGCTACAGTGAACCGCTCGTGTCGATGCTCGAGGGGAGCCGGCAGAATCTGCTGCGTATCCTGCACTATCCGCCGCTGGGCGAGGCGATCGAGCCCGGGGCCGAGCGTGCGGCCGCGCATGCCGACATCAACCTCATCACCCTGCTTCTCTCCGGCAGCGAGCCCGGCCTCGAGGCCCGCGACCGCCAGGGGCGCTGGCATGCCGTGCCCTGCGATGCCGGCATGATCACGGTGAATGTCGGCGACATGCTGCAGCTGGCCTCTGGCGGCTGGTTTCCGTCTACTGAACACCGGGTGGTCAACCCCAAGGACAGCGACAATCGTTCCCGCTACTCCATGCCGATGTTCCTGCATCCGCGTCCCGAGGTGATGCTTTCGCCTGAGGTCTCGGCGCATGACTACCTCGAGGAGCGCCTGCGGGAGATCGGACTGAAAGTGTGCTGATCGCGACCTATGAGTTGTGCGGGTTCGCCAACTTCGCCTCGATCGCCATCCAGATCGGTGGCATCGGTGGCATCGGTGGCATCGGTGGCATCGGTGGCATCGCGCCGGAGCGGCGCGCAGATCTATCCAGGTTTGGCCTGCGCGATCATGTCGTTCTGAAGGCCCCCCGGGTTATTCCCAGCGTCGGCAGGGAACGTCGAAGCGCACGCGTACGTCAGTATAGGGCGAGCGCCGGTAATGGGTGTCAGGTTGGCCCTCGACGTAGTAGCGGTGCCGCCATGTCGCGACCCACTCGCGCTCCTCAGGTGTCGTACCCTGGAAGGTGTACCAGAGCTCATCATCCTCGTTGAATGCCGTTACCTGTGGTTGGTCGACGCGTGTGCAGGTATTGCCGGACAGTTCATTGACCAGCACATCGAGGCTGGTACAGCCAGAGAGTATGGCCAGCGTGGTGGCGGCCGGGAGCAGTGTCTTGATCATGTTGGAAGGGTCCTTGCGTACAGCACTGATCGTGGCCCGTAGTATCGGACCATCTGGTCAATTATAATTGCTAAGATGCGGCTGTGCCGTGAAGTGGTTCCCATCTGCACAGGGCGCCTGCCCGGGAGCTGTCGCCGATAACCCTGGCGGATGACTCCGGGCACTCTCACGGCACGGGCAGCGTGGGCGACAGTGGGGGTGGCTGCCTGGCCTGGCGCCGCTGCTCGAAGGCATACGCCATCGCGATCAGCCGGCCTTCGCTCCAGGCCGGCCCCATGAAGACCAGCCCCACCGGCAGCCCGTGGACGTGGCCGGCCGGCACCGTGAGACTCGGGGTCCCGGCCACGGCGGCAAGCGAGTAGCCGGCGCCGAGAAAGTGATCGCCGTTGACCGGATCGGTAGGCCACGCCGGCCCCACCGCCGCCGTCACCAGGGCGTCGAGCTCATGTGTCGCAAGGGCAGCGTCCAGTCCTTCGACCCGCGCCAGCCGTCGCGCCGTCTCGCGGGCCTGGAGGTAGTTTTCCCGATGCTCCGGCTGTTCCGCCAGCGTTTCCGCCAGCTCGAAGATCTCCTGTCCGAACCAGGGCATCACCGCGTCGGCATGCGCCTCGTTGAAGGCGATCAGTTCAGCCAGCGTGCTTACCGGCGCGTCGCTCGCGGCAAGATAGGCGTTCAGCCCTTCGCGGAACTCGTAGAGCAGCACTGCGTACTCGGCATCACGATACTGTTCGTGGGTGGCGATTTCCACCGGGTCGACCAGCACCGCACCCGCGGCCTGAAGGGTCTCCAGGGCAGACTCCAGCACCGCGTCGACGTCGGGATGGAATCCGAACGTTTCCCGTACGATTCCGATCCGCAAGCCGGCCAGACCGTCCGCCCGCAGATGCACGGTATAGTCGGCCTCGATGTGCGGGGCCGCCACTTCGCCCTCCGGGTCGCGCGGATCGGCGCCTGCCATCGCGCCGAGCAGGGCGGCGGCATCGGCCACCGACCGCGCCATCGGTCCGGCCGTGTCCTGACTGATCGCGATCGGGATGATGCCCTGGCGACTGACGAGGCCGAGCGTGGGTTTGATGCCGACCAGCCCGGTCACAGCTGCCGGGCACATGATGCTGCCGTCGGTTTCGGTGCCCACGGAGACGGTCGCCAGGTGGGCCGCCACGGCGGTGGCGCTGCCGGAACTCGAGCCGCAGGGATTGCGGTCGAGCACATAGGGATTGCGGGTCTGGCCGCCACGACTGCTCCAGCCGCTGGTCGAGCGCGTGGAGCGGAAATTCGCCCACTCGCTGAGGTTGGCCTTGCCCAGCACGATGGCGCCGGCCTCGCGCAGCCGAGTGACCAGGAACGCGTCCTCGGCGGGTATGTGCCCGGCGAGCGCGAGCGAGCCCGCCGAGTTGGCCATGCCCGCGGCATCGATGTTGTCTTTCAGCAGGACAGGTACGCCGTGCATGGGGCCACGGACCCGGCCGGCCTGGCGTTCTGCATCCAGCCGGGCCGCCTCTTCAGACGCGGCAGGATTGAGTTCGATGACCGAGTTCAGACTCGGGCCGGTCCGATCGATCTGTTCGATCCGCTGCAGAAATCCCTCGACCAGAGCCTGTGCGCTGAGTTCGCCACGCCGCTTGAGTGCCTGGATCTCGGCGATCGACAGTTCTTCGGCGAGTGCAGCATGATCCTCGATGGGCGCCGCGGGCGTCGGGGTCTGGACCGCGGGCGTGACGCAGGCTGTGGCCGCCAGGGCGAACCCGAGAACGAGCACGTGGCGGACGGGGACGTCAGGCAGGGGCATGGCAGTGACTCCGGAAACGCTCTCGCGACCCGGGCAAGCATAGCAATCCACGCCGCCGGGCGAGGGCCTGGCCGGGCTCCGGGGTTCAGCGCCGGGTCGTGGCGCGCCGAATCGTCGCCAGTGCAGGACGGCCGGCGACCTGTGCCTCGAGCCACTGCCGCGCCTCCGGCCAGTCCACCGGCTCGCTGGCGAGCAGCGGTGCCACCACCGGCAGGTAGTCGCCCCGGGCATTGACCACCAGGGCGTACTCCCCGCCCGGCAGTGCCTGTGTGACGGCCACGCGGGACCAGTCCACCGACTCGCCCCGGCGCAGGGCACGGCGCAGCGCGGTGGCCAGTAGCTCCAGTTCGCCGATCAGCGCCTGGCATAACGCCTCCTTGTCGAGCCGCCCGGACAGATCGGCAAACTCGCAGCGCACCCCGGCCGTGCTCGTCCAGGTCGGCGGGCGGTGCTGGTCCAGGCGCCATTGGCCGGCCACTGGCCGGCCGCCCGCCACCAGGGGCGCCGCGGCGATGTTCGGGTCTTCACGCCACGGGCATGGGTGGCGCCCGCAGAACATCTCCACCACCGCGCGTTCGAGCCGACGCTGTGCCGATGGCCGCGGCCAGCTCACCCACAGCGCCTCCCCGTCGATCAGCAGCAGCACCTGGCCCTGTCGATCGGCATGCAGCTGGAGGCGGCTGGCCACCGGGATGTCCGCCTGGGCGGCACGCAGACGGCCTGTGATCGGCGCTGTGGCCCGATACCAGCGGGTCAGTCTGTCCGGGTCGCCCCCCTCGCGCAGAAGCTCTTCGCGCACCGTCTCGAGCTCCTGTTCGTAGGCGAGCAGGACCGCATCGATGATCATCACGGCAAGTTCGAGACGCGCGTCCGCCGACAGTTCCGGGGCGGTCGCGACCAGCGTCGCGAGCCGGGTATCGTCACCCTCCAGCACCCGGCCTGACACCGTCTCGTCGCCCCACGTCGGCGTGGAGAGCGCCAGCGCGGCCAGCACACCCGCGCTCAGACAGGCCTTGCGGGCGATCATCAGTGCTTTCGTGACTTCGGTCATTGGTACATGCTCAGCGATGGCACGGGGGAGGCCGCAGGCGGGCTTGCGGAGACTACGGACGCCCGCCCCCTGGCAGCGTTGCTAGCATCCACCGAATCAAGCCTCACCGGAGACAGCACCGATGTCCACCCCCGCCGATCTGGAGTTCGATGTCGTCATCGTGGGTGCGGGCCCTGCCGGCCTGTGCATGGCGCTTGCCTTGCAGTCGATGGACCTCGCTGTGGCGGTCATCGATCCAGCCCCCGGGACACAACTTGCCGAGGCGCCCTTCGACGGCCGTGAAATCGCGCTGACACATGCCTCGCGCCGGCGCCTGGAGCAGCTCGGCGTCTGGTCACGGCTGCCCGTCTCAGAGGTCAGCGCGTTGCGAGATGCCTGTGTTTTCAACGAGGATGCCGAGGAGCCCCTGCGGATTACCCACGAGGATGGCGCAGCCTCCCAGCTGGGCTTCCTGGTCCCCAATCATCTGATCCGGCGGGCGGCGTTCGCGGCGTTCCAGGCCAGTGGCCGGGCCACCCTGCTGGATAGTGTCCTCGTCGACGGCGTCGCGCGTGGGCGACCGTGGCATCGGCTGCAGCTGGCTGATGGGCGTCAGGTCGCCGCGCGTCTGGTGATCGCCGCCGACGGGCGCTTCTCCCAGACCCGCCGGGCTTTCGGAATTGCCGCGCGCATGCGGGATTTCGGGCGTTCGATGCTTGTGTGCCGGATGTCGCTCGAGCGCGAGCACGATCATGTCGCCTGGGAATGGTTCGGGCGCACGCAGACGCTCGCGCTGCTGCCCCTGAACGGACAGCGCGCGGGCGTCGTGATCACCCTGCCGCATACCGAGATCGAGCGTCTTCAGCACCTCTCCACAGCCGCCTTCGACGAGGAGGTGACCGTCCGCTACCAGGGGCGTCTGGGGGCCATGCGGTTGACGGGCGAACGCTGTGTCTACCCGCTGGTCGGCGTCTGGCCCGACCGGCTCACCGCGCCTGGATTTGCTGCCATCGGCGATGCTGCCGTGGGCATGCACCCGGTGACCGCGCACGGCTTCAACCTGGGCCTGGCCAGCGTGGGCTCGCTGGCCGCGCGTATGCGCATTGCCGGGACGCACGGCGGTGACGTGGCCGCGGATGCCGTACTCGAAGCCTACGCCCGTGAGCACCGTCGGGCGAGTCTGCCGCTGTACCTGGCAACGACCGCAGTCGTGGGCCTGTATACCGATACGCGGGCGCCAGCGCGGCTGGCCCGGCGGATGGCGCTTGACGTGGCTTCCCGGTTGGCCCCTTTTCGCCGTCGCGTCGCGCGTGAGCTCACCGGTCTGCAGCCGGTGCTGACCGCTGCAGTCGAGCCGGGAGGGCAGGTACGATGAAGCTCGTCGATCGTGTGGCGTTGGTGACGGGCAGCAGCTCAGGCATCGGCCGTGGCGTGGCGCTGGCGTTCGCGCGCGAGGGCGCCGATGTCATCGTCAATCACCCCTCTGCGGCTGAGGCCCATGCGGCCGCCGATCTGGTGGCCGCGATCGGGCAGCTCGGTCGCCGGGCGATGGCCTGCCAGGCGGATGTCAGCGACGAGGCCGCCGTGGCGGCGATGGCGCAGACAGCACTGGAGGGCTTTGGCCGGGTGGACATCCTGGTCAACAACGCCGGGGTGGCGGCGAGCGCGCCGGTGCAGGACATTGCGGTCGCCGACTGGGACCGGGTGCTCGCGGTCCATTTGCGCGGCACGTTTCTGGTGACGCGTGCGTTGCTTCCGCAGATGCTGGCCCGCGGCAGTGGTCGGATCATCAATACCGCCTCGCAGCTGGCTTACAAGGGTGCGCCGGGCTTTGCCCATTACACGGCCGCCAAGGGTGCGATCCTGTCGTTCACCAGAACGCTGGCGCTGGAGCTCGGCCGTTCCGGCATCACCGCCAACTGTGTCGCGCCCGGCGCGACCCGCACGCCGATGCTCGAAGACGTACCCGAGGAGGTGCTGGACGCCATCCGCGCCGGTATTCCGCTCGGGCGGCTCGCCGAGGTCGACGACATCGTGCCGAGTTACGTGTTCCTTGCCAGCGAGGACGCCCGCCACTACCAGGGTCAGTGCATCAGTCCCAACGGCGGTGATGTGTTTCTGTAGCCGTCCTGGCTCTCAAATGGCCACCGGCTCCAGCATCGCCTTTTCAGATTCGAATCCAGCGGTTTCAGTGGCCGGCGCCGGAGATGTCGCCGCCGCCGTGCGCAGCCTGAACACGCTGACAGACTGGCTGAGCTGATCGGCCTGCTGTTCGA
>SKYU01000066.1 GCA_007127715.1 Gammaproteobacteria bacterium
ATCTGGCGACCGTCGTGCTGGCCGCTGATCGGCTGCGCCTGCTCGCACCGGTCGGACGCATGGCGCTGACCAACTATCTCTGTCAGTCGCTGGTGTGGACCTGGGTGTTCTATGGCCATGGCGCGGGGCTGTGGGGCGAGCTGCCGCGATGGTCGCATCCCCTGCTGGTGCTAGCATTTTTCGCACTGCAGATCGGCTTCAGCCACTGGTGGCTGGCACGTTTCCGATTCGGGCCTGCCGAGTGGCTGTGGCGCACTCTGACCTACGGACATGCACAGCCCATGCGGCGCGCCGAAGGTTCAACACCACGATCACTGCGCGATCAGGTGTAACGCCTCCGGAACGTAGTGCAGCAACTGTGCTCAGACCAGTCCCGCAGGCACCGCCGGTATCCGCGCTGAAATGATCTCCTGGCGGGCGCGGCTGATGCCGTAAATCACCCGCTGTCCGCGCAGGCTGCGGTCCCAAGCCCACGCCTGGCCTTCGAAGGGCACATCGATTGTGGTCACGTATTCCAATGTCACGCCTTGGCGGGGCAGCCGGAGGACATACAGCTCGGGGGCATCATGACCGGTAACGTAGAGTAGCCCGTCGTCACCCCAGTCGCCGCCCGAGCATGCGCTCCTGCCCCACGTCGCGATCACCTGCGGCGGGAACAGCCATGACTGCAGCATCGTCCAGCGGTCATCGTACTGAGCAAAGTACGTCCAGCGCTGATCGAAGCCAGGCGTCGTACCGCTATCGTTGTAGTTCGAAAAGCAAGCCCACCAGTAGCCACCGTGGCGCACCGCCCACGTGAGCGATCCGAGGCGGATGCCGAAACTGTGGCTGGATACCGGCTGTAGCGTGGCGGTGTCGTGGATTTCCAGTGAGCTGGCCATGGGCAGCTGCGGAAAGTTCGAGTGCGCCAACACCAGCCGCTCACCATCGACGAAGCCGGCATTGAAATGCACTATGGCGCCGCCGCGAGGGCCGATCCACTCCGCGACCCGCTCACCCGTATCCTTGCGGTGCTTGACCAGCGCGTGATTGCCAATGCCGTAGAAGTGAGCGCCATCCACGGCGGCCGCCTGGTTCGCCTCCAGCACCCGCCAGCGGCCGAGCTCGCTGGCGACCAAGCCGTGTCTTGCGAGCTCCCGTGCCGGCGCTGCCGGCAGCGACTCCAGCCACTGTCGGTATTCGGCCCGCAAGCGCTGCTGCTCCGGCGCTGCCGGCGCAACGCCGGCAGCAGCCATACCCATGACCCCGGCGATACCGCCCAGAACCTGGCGCCTTGAACAACCTGTACTCATCAGAATCGCCGCCGCAGTTCCATGCTCCAGGTTCTGCCAGCCAGCAGGTTCTGGCTGACACTCGGATCGTAGCCGAAATTCGCTGAGGACAGCGGTGGTGCACGATCCGTCAGATTGGCAATACCCAGCCTGACCCGAGTGTCACGCAACCAGCCACCCGCATCAGACCCGAACCGATAGCCCAGCGAGGCGTTGTAGGTCACGACCGATCCGATGACCAGCCGATAGATGGTCCTACCGCCAGTGACGTGGGGTTCTATGTAGGACGGACGTCCCAGACTTTCCCAGACCGCCTCGCTGGTAGTGGCGCCATCATGCGTCTTCCCGACATGATAGACACCCAGCCCAGCATTCCAGCCACCCCGCTGCCAGAACACGTTCGTAGTGCTGCGTATGCGTGCCGCACCGCCGGTGTACATATCGTTGAACAGAGTTGGCTCCACGTTTGCTGGTGCGAGTACGCGCCTGGAACGCGCGAGATATGCCCAGTCCGACTGGATCGCAAAGTCGCCCCAGGGAAGCCCGGGTAAATCGTACCGAAAGCCAAAATCAACTCCCCGGTGTTCGCTGCTCGCGAGGTTCAGAAAGGGGCGATCGCGTCGGAAGATTCTCCCTGCAGGTGCGGCAGGGTTATCCGGGTTGGCCGCGTTGTAGTCGGCAAACGCGGCAATGTCCTCCGGGGTCAGCGGGAATCGCTCCACATCCGGGTCACCACGATAGTTCGGGGTTCCGCTGCCGAGATCGATCTGGTCGATCGGGACACCAGCTGCTAGCTGCGATTGAGTGTAGGCGAGCAATAGCGCGGTATCGCTCGCGTTGATCTGGGCAACACTGCGCTGACCAAGCAGGTTCGTCCTGCGAATACGCCAGTAATCCGCGCTCAAACTGAGACCCGAGACGAAGGGTACGTCCAGCACGAATCCAAACGTCGTCCCCTTCGACTCCTGCGCCTTGAGTCCGGGGTTACCCCCGAAATACGTCCGCTTCACGTAAGGGCCTTCGTTCAGAAACGGGTTGCGGTACGTGTCAATCGTGCCCGCCCCCGCGGTGATCGTCCAGCGGAAGCTGGTGTTCAATGCTGCGAGGCTCGGTGCCTGAAACCCTTCGTTGTACGAGCCGCGCACCATCAGCCAGGGTGCCGGACGCCAGTTGGCACCAATCTTCGGCTTCAGCGCCGTGCCGAAGTCACTGTAGTCCTCGTAGCGCGCCGAAGCCGTGATGTCCAGACTCTCCACCAGCGGGATCGAGCGGTGATCATCTACCAGCGGGATCAGTACCTCGGCATAAAGACTGGTTACGTTCCGGTCACCGAACACATCCGGTCGCGGCGGGTGAAGCAGAAAATCGTTGCCGTTTGGATCGAGGCCCGACTCCGGGGGGTTCTCGCCACTGAAGGGCGGACGGACATCCTTCAGATCCTCCCGGCGGTACTCAGCGCCCACCGCAGCCAGCACTTCACTGCCCCACAGAGAGAACAGGACACCATCGGCGCGCAGATCGGCACTGAATATCTGACTGCGCGCATTGCGCGCGAATACATCTGTGAACGAATCGACCACGGCCGCCGGGTTGGTGAACGGCTGATCCGCCACTACAGCGCCGTCCTCGATGCGGAAAGTGTAACCAAACGGGTTATAGGCACTGTCGTCGGTACGGCCAATGGCTGCTTGCAACAGGCTTGTCCGGACGTCCGGGAAGGCATCGTCCCGTCCCTTCACCTGATTGAAGAACAGAGAGCTTTCCCATCCCCAGGTCGAACCGAACTCCCCCTTCAGGCCGACAGCGGCGCGAACAGCATCGTTGTCGGTCTCGATCTGTTCCGGTGCAAGATCAGCCAGCGTCATCTGGGTAAAGCTGATCGTGGTCGGAGTTCCCACCAGGCGCGGAGAACCATCGGGATTGGGGGCCCCCTCCGGATGGAAAAACCGCGAGCCATAGGGGTTATAGGGACTGTCTACGGGCATGACCATCAATGGGTCCGTAGTCGGCGCATTCAGGGCAAGAGGCTGACGGCGCATGGTGGATACCGCCGTGTAGTAGCCGAGCTCCGTGAAGGCGGTGACGGTATCCGTCAGATCGAATTCGCCCGCGAAGTAGACGTTACCGCGGCGCACTCGAGGAGAGGCCAGACCGAACTGGTTGAGATCCAGAAAGAATTCCGGGTTATCGACCCGGTTCGGCGCGACTCCAGTCAAGGTTGGCACCCCATCAACGGGTCGGAAGAAGTTGTTACCCGTCCCGTCTCCGATCCGGAAGGTCGGCCAGAACCCTCGAGGCGTCCGCCCATCGAATGCCCCGCCCGGCTGGTCAAACGGAGGTGGTGCCCGGTCCGCAGTGAATGACGTGCGGCTGAACTCCCGGTCTGACAGCTTGATCGAGTCACGGTACAGAGCCTCGACAGAACCAATATAGCGACCACGGTCGCCGGCGAACGCTGATCCGAAAGTCAGTGCCCCGAGCGTGCTTTTTCCACCGCCCGCCTCCGGATAGCCATAGCGGAGCGTCGTCTCGACACCCTCGAACTCGCGGCGCATCACGTAGTTGATCACGCCTCCAACGGCGTCCGATCCATAAATCGACGATGCACCGTCGCGCAGGACTTCGACCCGCTCGATTGCGTGGGTCGGCAAATGATTCACGTTGACCGCCTGCGACAACCCAGCCGTCATCGGATTGATCGCCAGCCGACGGCCATTGAGCAATACCAGAGTCGCTGTTGCCCCCATGTCACGCAGGTTGAGATTTGCGTTATCGCCGCGTGCACCGGAAGATCCCAGTCGGGTCTCGTTCTCGGGCAGGTTGACCACCGAAGGGAGAGACGTGAGCAGTTCAACCGGAAGCACTGCGCCCCGGACTTCTATTGCCTCCTCTCCGAGCACAGTCACAGGGACGGTCTGTTCCATCTCGGAGCGGCGGATATTGGATCCGATGACTACGATTTCTTCGAGCCGGGCGCTTGACCTCTCGGGCGCCGACGGTGCAGCTGCGCCGGTCTGTGCACTTGCACTAACGGATATTCCGAGCAAGGCCGTACCAACCGCAACCGCGATCGTCCGATTCCTGTTCCGCCTGATCACGCCTGTCATGCCGGTCTCCTTAGCGCTGTAGAGTTATTGAGCGGTAGTGAAATTAAGGCGCCTGTATGAACCGGATGTGACGATCTGCATGACTATTCGATGACGTGATTCCCACGCGGGTGGGACTTCCCGCCGTAATACTCTGAACTCGGTTACCGAGCAGCTGGTCACCGATGCCCGGGACAACCGACGCTCCGGCCAGCCAAATGCTGCCTTGTATTGCTTGTGCGCCGTGCCATCCGGCCGAAAGACACGAAGAGGTGCCCGGCAATCAATCAGGACGCTGCTGCCGCTGGTCGCGGTGAATGGACTTCTCCCGGCTTGACGTCACGGCCTGCGGGGTCTGCACAAAGGGACTGGGCATCCTCGCGGATCAAATGCTGGCGTCCTTGAATTACCGAGACATGCTGACGGCGAGCCGCTGATTCTCGCCGGTTCGCGCGGCCTGCACATGGGTGTCGAAGGCCTCCAGGATTCTGGACTGTTCGACCAGCTCGCCCTGCTCGACCTCACGGGCCAGTTCGAACAAGGCCACGATCAGCGGCATCCCATCGGCCGGCATGTCCAGAAACACGCCACCGCGGTCATCAAGATACCCGTCCCATACTTCACGCACCCGCGCCCAGTAGGCTTTGGTCGCCGACCAGTAGTCGTACGCGGGCTGGAAATCGAATTCGTCGATCCGGCGATATTCATTGAAGCCGAATTCGCGTACCAGCGCGCGGTCCAGTCGCCCGTCATCGTGGCGGGTGAGCTTGGTGTTGTCCTGCTCGTGTACCCAGCCCGCGGGTGTGATGATGTGGCGGTTGTGGACCAGCAGTACGTCGTAGTCGTCGCGGGTGGTCAGCTCGCGGCGTGGCAGCGGCCGCAGGGTGGCAGCGCTTGTCCAGCTGGACGCCCCGCGGGCATGGATCCACGGCGCCGTGCCACAGTAGCGCGGCGCGTCGTTCGCCTCGAAGACGCACTGGGTCCACGCCCCAGCGGTCCTGTCAGTATCAAGAGGGACCGTTGTCCAGGTGCGCGCGTTGCTGTACTCGAATCGGGCATCGGCCTGCCAGGTCCAGTCCTGTCGCCAGTGCTTGGTAACGAAGCCACGGGGGCTTACTAGAATATGCTGCATCGAGATGAACGTGTCGCTGTCCTCGACGCGGAAGCTCACGCGGTACTCACCGAGCGTCGCCAGGATCGCCTGCCGGTCGGCCTCGAACGTTGCAGGCTTCGTGCCCGGAAGCTGCGTGCTGCGCTCGACGGGATCGGGCACCTCGGATACCCCAGCACTATTGACCGCAGCCGGTACCGCACAGGTCGTCTGGACGATCAGACTCGCAACGCCTTCGCCGGTTGTGCTGCAATGAAGTGATACGCGGCCGCATGGACACGAGTCATGAGACCTCCCTGCTGGACCCTGGACGATACCGAACTCGAATTCACCGCCATCCGGGCCCGCGGTCCCGGCGGGCAGAACGTCAACAAGGTCTCGAGCGCGGTGCGGCTGCGGTTCTCGGTGCCGGACTCCTCGCTGCCGGAGGAACTGAAGACCCGGCTGCTCGCCCTGCCCGATCGGCGGATCGGCGCCGACGGGGTGATCAGCATCCGCGCGGATGCCGCCCGCAGCCAGGCGGCCAACCGCGCAGAGGCCCGCGCACGGCTGGTGGCCCTGATCGAGCGGGCGGCACGGCCGAGGACACCACGCCGGCCCACGCGGCCACCGCGTTCGGCCGATCGTCGCCGTCTCGAGCGCAAAACCGCGCGCGGCGCGGTCAAACGTCTGCGTACCCCGCCGAGAAACAGCGACTGAGGAGTTGCCATGTCCGCACCGTCTCGCCTGCTCGTCCTGCCAGCCGCGCTGCTGGTACTGACGCTGTTCCCGCTGGCTGTGCCGTTTTCGGCCGTGGCGAGCGCACTGGCCGAACCTGTGACACTGCGCCTCGACAGCCGGATCACCGAGGTCACCCTGTTCGAGGACCGCGCGCAGGTGAGGCGCATCGCGCGCGCAGAACTTGCGGCGGGCGAAGGCAGCGTGATCCTCGACGGGGTGTCGCTTGCCATGGACCCGGCCAGCCTGCGGATCCGCGCGCGGGGACCGGAGGGACTGCGCCTCGGCGCAGTCGACGTCGAGCCGCTGCGCGGCACCGAGGCCGTTCGCGAGGAGGAGCGACGCCTGCTGGAAGCCATCGATGGGCGCGAGCAGGAACGCCAGGGCATCGATGACCGGCTCTCGAGTCTCGCGCTGCAGTTGCTGACGCTCGAAGGCCTGGCGCGCGAGCCGGGCGGCGAGGCCCGCCTCCCACCTGAGCGCTGGCAGGCGTGGCTCGAGCGCCTCGAGGGCACGGCCGCGCCGCTGTACGAGCGCCGCAGCGCGGCCCGGCGCGAGCGCGGCGCCCTCGATGAGGAGATTGCGCGGCTG
>SKYU01000181.1 GCA_007127715.1 Gammaproteobacteria bacterium
AGCCGGATGTCGCGGCCACGGTTGTCGGCACGGAACAGCTTCACGTGGGCGGCATCATCGGCCAGCATGAAGATCTCCCGGCTGTCCGGGGAGATGCTGTATTCGAGCACGGCCCGGGCCTCGGGCAGTTCGATCTCGACCCGCGGTTCGGCACTCGGCCAGTCGAGCCGCATCAGGCGTGCCGCGTTGTAGACGCGGTCGGTGCGGGGTGCACGCAGCGCGTACAGACTGGCACCGTCCGGGCTGAATGCGGGCGCCCCCCAGCTGTCGCCGCCTTCCAGACCATCGTGGCCGGTGAGGCGCTGCGGCTCACCGCCGGTGGCCGGCACCTGCCAGAGTTCGGTGTTGCTGAAGTCGAAGGCGGAGCGGTCGCGATTACGGGTGGCGACGAATACCAGCGATTCCCCGTCCGGTGCCCAGACGGCATCGAGTTCACTCCCGCCCGCGGTGCTGCGCCCGCCGTAGCCGGGCATGGCGACCAGCGCGCTGCCCGCCAGCAGGTCGACCGCGCCGTCCTCGCCCAGGGTCTGCACCAGCAGCCGCGGCTGACGCTCGGGCAGCCAGCGGTCCCAGTTGCGGATCGGGAAGCCCGTATAGGTGTAGACCTCGTGCCTGCGCTCGGATTCTTCCTTGGCGATCCGCTGGCTGTCCTCGTCGTTCAGCGCGTCTGGGTGCACGTCGCTGGTGAAGGCGATGCGGGTGCCGTCCGGCGAGAAGCGCGGCGCGCGCGCGCCGGTGCTGATGGAGGTGACGCGCTCGGCCTCGCCACCGGCCACCAGGTCGAGCAGGTACACCTGGCTGGCGTCATCGCCGTCGCGCCGCGCCGTGAACGCGATGCGCCGGCTGTCCGGGCTCCAGGCCACGCCCGTCTCGCGGCCACGCGCGAAGGTCAGCTGGCGGGGCGGGGCACTGGCGTCGGTGGTCACCAGCCACAGGTGCGAGGCCTGCTCGTCGCTGTCATAGGCCGGGCGCGTGACCTCGACGATGGCCATGCGGCCGTCCGGGCTGATTTCCGGCTGACCGACCCGCGGCATCAGCCACAGGTCTTCATGGGTGATGGGGCGTGGGCCGGTGTCGGCCAGCGCCGGCAGATACAGCAGTAGCGCCAGCAGTGCCAGTGACCTTGCAAGCATGGGGATCTCTCCGAGAGTGCGATACCAGCTCCGGAGTCTGCCAAACCTAGGCGGACGCGGCCACCAGGGCCGTAGCCAGACTCTCCGCCAGTTGTGCCCGAAGGCCCGCCCAGCAGGGCTCGGGCTGTCCGGAAATCGCCTGGTTCACTTCCAGTTCCACGCCGAGATACCGGGCCGGACCGTGACGTTTTCTGAGCGCCGTGGTCAGCCCGTCGGCGCGACCGAGGTAGGGGTAGTTGCGACGTACCCTGGGGGGGCGATCCGCCGCCTGCAGGGTCTGCTGCCAGTGGGCACAGAAGGCCTGTTCCGGGCGTCGCCGGGGGTCGTAGAGCAGCCCGACATCGGTTTCGCGGCGTACGCCGTCGAGTACCGGTGCGAAAGTGTGGACGGAGACATGTACGACGCAGGCATGCCGTGCGAGCAGCGCCTCCAGCCGGGCATCGACCTCGCGGCGGTAGGGCCACCAGTGGGCCTCGAGCAGGGCCTCGCGTGCGGCGGGGGACAACGTCCGGGTGAATGCCGAGAAGCGGCGGCCACGCCCCGGCGAGCGGTTGAGATCGACCAGCAGGCGGGTGACCGTAGATTCGATCAGCGGCGCGCGCAGGTGGCTGGCAAGCTGCCGCGCCAGTACGAGACTGCCGATATCCAGGCCGCGATGCGAATCGAGCAATGCGTCCTGACCCAGGAACAGCGGTGCATAGGCCGCGGGTACACGGTTGCCGCCATGCTCGCAGGTGATCAGCAGGCCGGGGCCGTGCTCAGGCATGACGTTTCAGCCTTCAGGGTTGAACAGCTCGCCCTGCGCGAGACACTCGCAGAGTTCCCGGTAGACGGCGCGAAGGCGCGTGCGGCTGGGGGTCTCGCCGGCCGCGGCCAGCAGCCGCCGAGCCAACGGCCCCTGCTCCAGGATCAGTGCCAGAGGCGCCTCCCAGTCCCCGGGCGGCAGCGTCACGTGTCGGGCCAGCAGTGCCCGCCACAGCGCCTGCAGGGTCAGCGGTCGTTCCGGCAGGCCAAGGCAGCCGAGCAGGGCGGGGTCATCGACAATCGCACCTTCACCTTCTCGGATGGCCGCCAGCAGCACACGGGCCAGCGCCTCGGTGGACACCGCATCCTGCGCGGCGGGCTCTGCAAGCGGCCCGTCATAGAGGGCACGGACCAGACCGACGACCGCCGCCACGATGGCGAGATCGGCCTGGGGTGTCTCCTGGACGTCGAGCAGTCGGATCTCGATGGCGTTTCGGTCGAAGCGCGCGATTGCCCCGCGGGAGTTCAGCCACTCGTGCTGCAGCACGCCGTCGGGATCGAAGGCCGCGATGTCACGATACATGGGCGCAAGGATCCGCGCCTCGTAGGCAGCGCGCGAATGGACCACGTCGGGGATCACCGCGCCCGTGATGCTGGGGATCCGCGAGGCATTGTGCCGGTAGGCCTCGAGGCGGGCATCCACGAGACCAGTGAAACGGCCCTCCAGAAAGGGGGAACTGGCGGCAAGCCCGGGCAGCAGTGGCAGCACCAGCCGGACGGCCGAGTGCAGGCGTGCGAACTCGGAGTCGTCGGCGAAGGGCAGATTGATGTGCACGCTCTGGAGGTTCGACCAGCCGTGGCCCCGGCAGCCGAAGATGCGGTCGTAGGCCTCGTAGACGACGTCATACTCGTGCGGCCACAGGCGGGTCTGGGTGAGCGGGTCCATCCATGGGTGCGCCGCCCCGGGCATCAGCCGCGCGCCATGCGCGGCCAACCTCCGGTTGATGCGCGAGACCTCGCCCTGGAATAGCGCCGGCAGGGCGTCGAGCCGTGGCGCCGGGCCGTTGGTCTTGAGCTCGAGTACGTGCAGCACCAGCTCGTTGGACCAGGCCAGCGCGCCGCGTTCGACTTCGCTCACGAAGCCGCCGGCCACCTCGTGAATCAGGCGGTCGCTCAGCGGGGCCACGTCGAGACTGCGGCGCTCGACGAGCATGTACTCGATCTCGATGCCGTAGCCTTCGAAGGCGTGGAGCGGGGAGGGTGTGGTGTTCACGGGTGTTCCGGTGGGCGCTTGCGCGCCTCGATGCGGTTGAGAAAGACGCCCATGATCTCGCGATACAGGGCTCCCTTGAGCACGGCGTCCTCGACGCCGGCGTCGATGCTTGGATTGTCGTTGACCTCGATGACATGGCAGCGTCGACCGACCTGCTTGATGTCGACGCCGTAGAGTCCGTCGCCGATCAGGTTGGCTGCCCGCAGCGCGGTGCGGACCACTTCCGGCGGCGCCTCGCCCACGGCCATGGTCACGGCGTTGCCGGCATGTGCCCGTCCGCTGCTGTCGCGGCGGATGATCTGCCAGTGACGACGCGCCATGAAGTATTTGCAGACATACAGCGCCCGGCGGTCGAGGATGCCGACACGCCAGTCGAAGGCGGTCGGCAGGAATTCCTGCGCCACCACCAGGTCCGACTGCTCGAGCATGCCTCGTACGGCCTCGGTGAGCGTTGCTTCGTCCTCGACCTTGATCACCCCGCGGGAGAACGCGCTGTCAGGCTGCTTGAGCACCACCGGCAGGCCCAGCGTGCCGGCGATGTCGCCGGCGTTGTCGCGGTGCACGATCAGGGTCCGCGGTGCGGGGATGTCATGCTGCTCGAGCAGTTCGGCCAGGTAGACCTTGTTGGTGCACTTGAGGATGGAGTCCGGGTCGTCGATCACCACGATCCCCTCGGCTTCGGCGCGACGGGCGATGCGGTAGGTGTGGTGATTGACGGCGGTGGTCTCGCGGATGAACAGCCCGTCGAATTCCGCCAGCCGGCCAGCCTCCTCGCGGGTGATCAGTGTGGCACTCATGCCCACGCTCTCGGCCGCGCGCACGAACTGCGCCAGTGCCCGGGCATCGGAGGGGGGTTCCGGATCCTGCGGGTCGTGCAGGATGGCAAGGTCATAGCGCGTCGTGCTGCGTCGGCGGTAGCGGCGCTGGCGCCCGGCGAAGTAGCGGGTGGCGGCATCGACGACAAACTCGCGGTGGTGCTCGGGGATGTCGGCGGCGGCGATGGGCCTCACTCCACGCAACTGCCATTCACCGGCGCGGCGCTCGAACTCGGCCCGCAGCAGCGGTGCCTCGAACAGCCCGAACAGGCTCCCGGCCAGCGCGTTGTAGCGGGCCGTGATGTTGCGGCCGAAGTAGATGCTGAGCGTGAAGCGCTCCGACTGCAGGTGGCCGAGGGCCCGGCGGACCTGCTCGTCGATCTCCGCCGAGAGCAGCCTGACCACCCGCTGGGAGCGCATGTCCTGCATCGCGGTGACGCTGGGGCGGGGTCGATGGCCCCTGGCTGCCGCCAGCAGGGAGACGTAATAGCCGACGCTCTGGTAGCGGTAGGAGCGGCAGAGGTTGAACACCCGGGCCGTGCGATCACGACTGAACGCCGGGTCGGTGAGGTACGCCCGTGCGGGCACGACCTCGACACCGGGAATGTCGAGCGGCCAGTCTTCGGGACGCGCGACGACGAACAGGATGTTCATCAGGGTGGCCTGTCAGTGCTGTGGGCCAGCGGGCGGTCGGATCACCAGCAGGTTGGCGTCGTCCGGCTGGGCCTGCAGGGGGACCTGCAGCTCGACGTCCAGCGGAGGGCGGGTCATGAGGGTGCCACCGGCAATACGGCAACAGCGCGCGTGCGCGGATCATACGCCGGGCAATGTATAAAGCAAGAGGGCCTCGCGTCAGTTCGCCGCCTCGGCGCGGGCAGCCGCCGGGCGACGTGCCTGGGCGATACGGAACCGGCCCGCGACAAACGACCAGTCGGCGAGACTGGCGTTGCCTGCGGGGTTGAGTCCGCTGACGTGCAGGTCACTGTAGGCGGCTGCGAAGTTCAGTGGCATGGCACCGGTCAGGTTTTCGGTGAGTGCCGCCCCGGCCTCCGCGAACGCCGCCTCGGCGCGTTCCAGCCAACCCTCGTTGGCCGAGTAGGCGAAGGCTGTGATGGCCCCGTGCTCACGCGCGTCGCGCGTGGCCTGGGCCAGCGCCTGGTCGGCATCCTGCGCCTCGATGATGAAGGCGATCGGCCCGAACACCTCGTCGGCGTACAGGTCATGGCGGTCGATGGACAGACCGATGATCAGCGGGGTTGCCGTCCAGGCCTGCGGATAGTCCGGGTGGGGATAGGCGCTGGAGGCGCGCAGCACCTCTCCGGCCTGCATGCCGCGCTGCTGCCAGTCCTCGATCAGCGCGAAGGTCGTACGCGACTGGATGGTGCCCATGACGCTGGCCGCGCGCGCCGGGGTTTCGGCGATAGCGTCGATGGCGGCGACGATGGCGCTGCGCACCTCGTCGGCGGAATGGTGGCCCTCGGCGCTGTCGATACCGCCGGCAGGCACGTAGATATTCTGCGGGCTGGTGCACATCTGCGAGGAGAACAGGCACACGGAGCCGGCAATCGCGGCGGCCATGGCCGGCAGCGAATCGCAGGATTCGATGACCACGGCATTCACGCCGGAGGTCTCGGTGTAGCAGGGCCGGCCGCCGGCGTGGGCCTCGACCCAGCTGCCGAAGCGCGCGCTGCCCGTGAAGTCGAGGATGGCCGCCTGTGGATGCTCTACCAGCACCTTGCCCAGCGGCGCGGTCGTGGTATCGACGCACAGCTGTACGAGGTTGGGATCCTGGCCGTTTTCGGCCAGCACCCTCCGCAGGGTCTCGACCGTGATCGCCATCGGCAGCACGCAACCCGGGTGCGGCTTCACCAGGACCGGGTTGCCCGTGGCCAGATTGGCGAAGATCGCCGGGTGGGCGTTCCAGGTCGGGAAGGTGGCACAGCAGAACACCACCGCGGGCCCCAGCGGCATGATGCGGTAGCGCTTCTCGAGCATGACCTCATCCTTGCCGAACCGCTTCTGCCAGTGCGCCTGGGCCGGCACCTGCTGCTGGGCCTGCCAGGCCAGCGCCAGGGCCTCGAGGCCCCGGTCCAGCGCGTTTGGGCCGGAGCCGGCGTAAGCCATGGCGTAGCTCTGGCCGGCGGTGTGCATGACCGCATGGGCGTTCTCGAAGGCGCGATCGGCCAGCCGCGCGAGCATTTCCAGGCAGAGCCCGACGCGGGCCCGTGGACCGATCTCACGCCAGCCCGGCATGGCCGCCCGGGCAGCGCCGAACTGGGTGTCGATGTCGCACCGCGGGTAGAGGATGCCGAGCGCCTGGCCGGTGTAGGGCGAGACCTCCTCGCCCACCCAGTCGGTGGTGCCCGGCTGGTCGAGGGTGAGGCGCTGGCCGAGCCTGGCCTCGAAGGCCGCCTTCCCGGCCCGCGGAGCGTCTTCGCCATGGACGCGGGTGCTGGGTGATTCGCGGAAGGCCGTGTGTGCGCTGCGCTCGGCCAGCGCAGCCAGGGCGCCTTCCAGCATCGGGCGATGGGTGTCGAAATGATCGGTGCTCATGGTTCCGTATCCCTGGATACAGGTGGATGGTGTCGAGGCGGGCTGCGGGGCCGGCCTCAGCGCGGGGCTCTGCGCCAGCGCAGTCGATGGGTCCGCGTGCGCCCGGGGCCCAGCGGCTCGGACGCCGAGAGCTCGAGCATGTCGTCGTCGAGGCGGGCGTGGCGGCGCTGCTCGGTACCCAGCATCGCCGGGTTCAGGGCCAGCGTCAGCCGATGGACGACGGTGTCGCCTTCCTCGAG
>SKYU01000159.1 GCA_007127715.1 Gammaproteobacteria bacterium
ACGTCGCCGTCCGAGTGCGCAACCAGCCCCCGCTCATGGGCAATGCGCACGCCCCCCAGCACGACATGATCCCCCTCGCCGAAGGCGTGCACGTCGTAACCATGACCGATGCGCGGGATCATGGCAGCGCCGCGCCGTGTGCCAGCAGACGCTCGGCCAGCGCCAGATCACCCGGCAGGGTGACCTTCAGGTTCATGGCCGAGCCCTCGACCAGCAGCGGATGATGGCCGAGACGCTCGATGGCCTGCGACTCGTCGGTGACCAGCGCGCCCTGGGCGTCGGCCCGCTCCAGCGCATCGGTCAGCAGACCGAGGCGGAAGATCTGCGGGGTGAGCGCCTGCCACAGGCCAGCCCGGCTGACCGTGCTGTCGACCGCAGGAGGG
This sequence comes from Gammaproteobacteria bacterium, assembly GCA_007127715.1. Lineage (GTDB taxonomy): Bacteria > Pseudomonadota > Gammaproteobacteria > Steroidobacterales > PWYM01 > PWYM01. The sequence goes on from SKYU01000159.1 coordinate 384, forward strand.
CGGTCCGTGCCCTGGCGCTTGAGCGTATCCGCCACGGGTCTTGCCAGCAGACCACCGCAGGCGTGCCCGGCCACCGCATCGACCAGCCGGGCGAGATCGGCACGCGGCACACAGGGCCTCGCCGCATCGTGCACCATCACCCAGTCCTCCGGCCCGGCCAGCCCACCGAGCACCCGCAGCCCGTTCAGCACGGAATGCATGCGCTGTTCGCCGCCGGGTGCGTTGTGCACATCGACGCGGGCGGGCAGGCAGCGGCGCCAGCGGCGATCCTCCGGTGCCGTGACGACCACCATGCCGGCCAGGCCGGGCGTGGCCGCCAGGGCATGCAGGGTGTGCCAGAGCATGGGCTTGCCCGCCAGCGGCAGATACTGCTTGGGCTGCGCCGCCGCCATCCGCGAGCCGCTGCCGGCCGCCGGGACCACCGCCCAGACGCGCGTCGGGGACGTCTCTGCGCTCATCGCGCCGGCTCAGCGGGGTTCACGCCCGTCACGCTCGACGGGGACCAGCTGGAAGAAGGTCTCGTTCTCGCGGACCAGCCCGAGGTCGGCGCGGGCGCGCTCCTCGGCGGCTTCGAGGCCGTCGCGCAGATTCCGCACTTCGGCCTCCAGCGCGTCGTTACGCAGCGCGAGCGCCGTATTCTCCTGGCGTTGCAGCTCCACCGCATCACGCAGGCGCTGGGTCTCGCGAAGGCCCTGATCGGAGAACCACAGTCGACCCTGGATGGCCAGCAGGGCCAGCACCAGGATCAGCATGAGCAGGCGCATGCGTGAGGACTCCGCGACCTAGCCGCCTGGCGGCGAGAGCGGCACCGGGAAGGCCGACGCGCCCGCGTAGCGCGCGGAGGCGCCGAGTGCCTCCTCGATACGCAGCAGCTGGTTGTACTTGGCCATGCGATCGGAGCGGCACAGCGAGCCGGTCTTGATCTGCGTGGCCCGGGTCGCGACCGCGATGTCGGCGATGCTGGCATCGGAGGTTTCCCCGGAGCGGTGCGACACCACCGCCGAGTACCCCGCATCCGCCGCCATGTCGATCGCCGCCAGGGTCTCCGACAGCGTGCCGATCTGGTTCGGCTTGATCAGGATGGAGTTGCCGATACCCTCATCGATACCCCGACGCAGGATTTCGGTGTTGGTGACGAACAGATCGTCGCCGACCAGCTGCACCCGCGAGGCCAGCCGCTCGCTGAGCAGCTTCCAGCCAGCCCAGTCGCCCTCGGCCATGCCATCCTCGATGGTGATGATCGGGTAACGATCGCAGAGCCCGGCCAGGTAGTCGACAAAGCCCGGGGCATCGAATTCGCGGCCCTCGGAGGCGAGACGGTAGCGCCCGTCGGCGTGGAACTCCGAGCTCGCGACGTCCAGTCCCAGCCACACCTCGTGACCCGCGCGGTACCCGGCCTTGTCGATGGCCTCGAGAATGGTCTCCAGTGCCGCCTCGTTGGAGGGCAGATCGGGCGCGAAGCCGCCTTCGTCACCCACGGCAGTCGACAGGCCGCGGCCATGCAGGACTTTCTTCAGATGATGGAAGATCTCCGTGCCGCAACGAAGCGCCTCGGAGAAGCTCGGCGCGCCCACCGGCAGGATCATGAACTCCTGGATGTCCACGCTGTTGTCGGCATGCGCGCCACCATTGACGATGTTCATCATCGGCACCGGCATCTCGCCGGGGTGACCGTCCGAGAGCAGTTCATACAGGCCGATGCGCCGCTGGGCGGCAAGCGCATGCGCCGCGGCCAGCGAGACGGCCAGAATGGCATTGGCGCCGAGGCGCGACTTGTTGGGCGTGCCGTCGAGCTCGAGCATGCGTCGGTCCAGCGCCGCGAGGTCGTCCGCCGCCATCCCGGCCAGCGCGCCGGCGATCTCGTTGTTCACGTGGCCGACGGCGCGGCGTACCCCCCGGCCCAGGTAGCGCGCGGCATCGCCGTCGCGCAGCTCCACCGCTTCACGGGTGCCGGTCGATGCGCCGCTGGGCACCGCCGCACGGCCCATGATGCCCCCGGATAGCACGACTTCCGCCTCGACCGTGGGGTTACCGCGGGAATCGATGATTTCCCGCCCGTGAATTCTCGTGATGCTGCTCATCCGTGGTTCCATCCTTTCCGGCAAGTCACAGTCCGAACGCCGCCTCCTGGTAAGGCCGCGATTTCACCGTCTCGTCGAGTGCCTTGAGCGTCTCCAGCAGCCCGCGCATGTGGTCCAGCGGCCAGGCGTTGGGGCCGTCGGAGAGCGCTTCCTCGGGGCGCGGGTGGCTTTCCATGAACACCCCGGCCACACCGGCCGCCACCGCCGCACGCGCCAGCACCGGCACGAATTCGCGCTGCCCGCCGGAGGCGCTGCCCTTGCCGCCGGGCAGCTGCACCGAATGGGTGGCGTCGAACACCACCGGGCAGCCCGTGCCGCGCATCACCGCGAGACTGCGCATGTCGGAGACCAGGTTGTTGTAGCCGAAGGTGAAGCCGCGCTCGCAGGCCATGATCTGCGTATTGCCGGTGGAGCGGGCCTTGTCCACCACGTTACCCATCTCCCACGGGGAGAGGAACTGACCCTTCTTGATGTTCACCGGCAGGCCCTGCGCCGCGACGTTCACGATGAAGTTGGTCTGACGGCAGAGAAATGCCGGCGTCTGCAGCACGTCGACCACCTCTGCGACCTCGTCAAGCGGCGAGTCCTCGTGTACGTCCGTCAGCACCGGGACGCCGAGCTGGCGACGGACCTCGCCAAGCACCCGCAGCCCCTCCTCGATGCCCGGCCCGCGGTAGCTCTCCCGAGAGGACCGGTTGGCCTTGTCGTAGGAAGACTTGAAGATGAACGGGATACCAAGCTCGGTGGTGATTTCCTGCAGGCGCCCGGCCGTGTCCAGCGCCAGCGCCAGGCTCTCCACCACGCAGGGCCCGGAAATGAGGAACAGGGGCTGGTCGTTGCCGACCTCGAAGCCGCAGAGTTTCATGCGTGTGCCTGCTGCGGCCGCCGGCCGGCCTGCCGGTCACGGGCCGCCGTGATGAAGCCGCTGAACAGCGGATGGCCGTCGCGTGGGTTGGAGGTGAACTCGGGATGGAACTGGCAGGCCACGAACCACGGATGCTCCGGCAGCTCGACCATCTCCACCAGGCCGTCGCGGGAGAAGCCCGAGAACACCAGCCCCCGCGCGCGCAGCGGCTCGAGGTAGTTGTTGTTGAACTCGTAGCGATGGCGGTGGCGCTCCTCGATGACCGCACGCCCGTAGAGCTCTCGAGCCAGGGTGCCGTCCTGCAGCTCACAGGCCTGGGCGCCCAGCCGCATGGTGCCGCCGAGGTCGGACTCACGGCTGCGCTCGTGGCGCACACCGCCGGGGTCTTCCCACTCGGTGATCAACGCGACCACGGGATGCGGCGCCTGCGGATCGAACTCGGTGCTCTGCGCACCGGCCAGCCCCGCGACGTGGCGGGCGAACTCAATCACCGCGACCTGCATGCCCAGGCAGATGCCGAGGTAGGGTATCCCCTGCTCACGCGCGTGGCGCACCGCGGCGATCTTGCCCTCGATGCCGCGCTCGCCGAAGCCGCCCGGCACCAGCACCGCGTCCATGCCCTCCAGCACGCCGACGCCGTTGTCCTCGATATCCTGTGACTCGATGTAGTGGATATGGACCCGGGTACGCGTGCGGATGCCGGCGTGCACCAGGGCCTCGCACAGCGAGATGTAGGAATCGCGGAAGTGGACGTACTTGCCGACCATGGCCACGTGCACCTCGGCCTGCGGATGCTGCTTGGCCTCCACCACCGCGCGCCACTCGGCCAGGTCGGCCGCCGGAACGTCGAGGTGGAGCTTGCGCACCACGATCTCGTCGAGGCCCTGGTCGTGCAGCACGAACGGGATCTTGTAGAGATCGTCGACGTCCTGGGCGGAGATCACTGCGCCCTCCTCGACGTTGGTGAACAGCGCGATCTTCCGACGCTGCTCCTCGGGCAGGGCATGCTCGGAACGGCACACCAGGATGTCAGGCTGGATGCCGATCGAGCGCAGTTCCTTCACCGAGTGCTGGGTGGGCTTGGTCTTGATTTCCTGCGAGGCGGCGATGTAGGGCACCAGCGTGAGGTGCACGTAGACCACGCGGTCACGCCCGGCCTCGCTGCCCATCTGCCGGATCGCCTCCATGAACGGCAGTGACTCGATGTCGCCCACCGTGCCGCCGATCTCGACCATGCAGACATCGGCATCGCCTGCACCCAGGCGGATGCAGCGCTTGATCTCGTCGGTGATGTGCGGGATGACCTGCACCGTCCCGCCGAGGTAGTCGCCGCGACGCTCCTTGGCGATCACCGTGCTGTAGATGCGCCCGGTCGTCCAGTTGCTGTTGCGGCTGGTCGTGGTGCGCACGAAACGCTCGTAGTGACCGAGGTCGAGGTCGGTCTCGGCGCCATCCTGGGTGACGTAGACCTCGCCGTGCTGGAAGGGACTCATGGTGCCCGGGTCGACATTGATGTAGGGGTCGAGCTTCATCATGCTGACCGAGAGCCCGCGGGCCTCCAGCAGCGCGCCAAGACTGGCAGCGGTAATCCCCTTGCCGAGCGAGGAAACCACGCCGCCGGTGATGAAGACGAAACGCGTCATGATCTCAGGCGTCCCCATGAGTCATTCGGGAGTGACCGGCAGCAGAAACTCGAAAGGCCGGAGAGCCACTGCGCGGAACCAAGCACCGCCCTGGCGATGCGCTCGTTCTACGCGGTTGATCTCCGACCTTGAGGCGGACCTTAGGGCCGACCTTCGGGACGGACGGACGTGTCCCGCGTGAGCAAGTCGGGAGGAAAGGCTATCACAAATCCACCCTGCTCTGGGGGGCTTCAAGACCGGGCAGCAGCGCCGGTGCCGGGGCCCAGCACACCTGCCAGGTCGCGCCCGTGCCGGACGGCTGCGGATTGAGCCTCGGATGCCGCCCGGCCACGCCGATCACCCGCCCGCCGGTGCGCACCAGCGGCAGACGGGGACGCAGCCAGGCCGGCACTCCGCGCGACTGCAGCAGCGCCGAGAGACGTCGGCCGCGGCCACGGCCGAAGCGCTCGCCACCGACACGGTAGACCACCTCCACCCCGGCCTCGAGTTCCCCGGGCAGCAGCAGACACTCGCCCGCCTGCCCCCCGGGCGTCGCCGGCGCCAGCCAGAGGTGGCCGCAGGTGTCCTCGTGACAGCGGCCCGGGCGCAGCGTCACCGTGGTCTGCGGCGGCACAGGCAGCCTCGACAACAGCCACAGCCGGGCGCCCTCGCAGCGCAGTTCGCCACCGGGCCAGTGCAGGCCCACCCGCCGGTCATCGCCCGCCTCGCCAAGCTGCCGCGCGAACTCCTGAAGCCGTGCCGCGGAGGGCGGCGGCTCGAGCGCCCGCAGCCGCAGCGCCTCGCGCAGCGCATTGCAGCAGCGCGCGGGCGACAGCGCCCGAAGCGTTGCAAGCGGCAGCGCGGCGAGCGCCAGCACGCCCTCCTCGTCCGTGACGCGGCTGCCACCAAGATCGATCTGCGCCAGTTCGCCCAGCAGCCCGGCGTCCTCGGCCAGCTGGGCGGCCGTGCGCGCCGCGCGCGTGCTCACATCCGGCCAGCGCGCGCGAAGCATCGGCACCACCGCATGGCGCAGATGATTGCGGTCGGCCGCAAGCGCCGCGTTGGAGGGGTCCTCGATCCACGCCAGCCCGGTGGCAGATGCATAGCCGTGCAGCGCCGCGCGCGACCAGCCGAGCAGCGGCCGGTGGAGCCGGCCGGCACCCAGCGCCCGCGACACCGGCATGCCTGCCAGCCCCCGCGTGCCCGCGCCGCGCAGCAGACGCAGCAGCAGGGTCTCCAGCTGATCGTCGGCATGATGGGCCAGCAGCAGGATGTCATCCGGACCCAGCGCCGCCTCGAAGGCGGCATAGCGTGCACGGCGGGCGGCGGCCTCCGGACTCTCACGCCGCCCCGGACGGGCATCGACGCGCACACTCCGGCAGATCACGCCCAGCCGACGACAGGTGGCCTCGCAGTGCGCCGCCCAGCGGTCGGCGTCGGGCTGCAGTCCATGGTGGACATGCAGGGCGGCGAGCCTCTCCCCAGAATGGCCGAGATGGACCATGGCGTGCAGCAGGACGGTGGAGTCCAGGCCACCGCTGTAGCCCACCCACCAGCGCGCCCCGGACGGCAGCTCAGGCAGTGTGTCGGCAAGCCCGGCCGGCGAGAACACGCGGCTCATCGGGCGGCCCGATGCAGGCGGGCGCGGCCGCCCGGCGGCTCAGCCGCGCCAGGCGCCGTAGGCGGCCAGGCGC
>SKYU01000213.1 GCA_007127715.1 Gammaproteobacteria bacterium
AGAGCCAGAGCCAGAGCCAGAGCCAGAGCTAGAGCCAGAGCCAGAGCCAGAGCCAGAGCCAGAGCCAGAGCCAGAGCCTGAAACTGCTGACGCGCCGCTGGCGGCTGTCGAAGACTGGTTGCCGGAGGCTGACGCCACGACACCGCCGGATGATCTCGTCCGGCTGGAGCCTGAAGCCCAGCCCGGGTTGGTGGCAGCTTCGCAGGCCGAACCCGCGCCTGAGGCCGCGGTCCCGCCGCGTCCCCGACAGGTGGCTGAACGCCAGGAGTTCGCGCGGGTGGACGCGGATCTTCTGGATGACATGCTCAACAGCGCCGGTGAGATCAGCATCTTCCACTCGCGGCTCAACCGGCAGGTCAGCTCCATCGATTTCCATCTTGGCGAGCTGTCGCAGACCGCCACGCGCATGCGCGACCAGTTGCGCGCCCTGGAAGCCGAGACCGAGCGCCAGATCATCCACAGGCACCAGACGACCGATCAGGATGCCGCGACCGACTTCGATCCACTGGAGCTGGATCGGTACTCGACACTGCAGCAGCTCTCGCGGGCGCTGGCCGAATCGGTCGGCGACGTGGCGAGTCTCAACGAGCTGCTGCGCGGCTTGACCAGCGAAGCCGATACCTTGCTGGTCCAGCAGGGGCGGGTGACCCTGCAGCTGCAGGACAGCCTGATGCGCACCCGCATGGTGCCGTTCCAGCGGCATGTCGCCCGCCTGGCGAGACTGGTACGGCAGGCGGCCGCCGAGACCGGCAAGCGCGCCGAGCTCGTGGTGCGTGGTGCGGCGGGCGAACTGGACCGGCAGATCCTGGAGCGCATGCTCCCCCCGCTCGAGCACCTGCTGCGCAATGCGGTGATCCATGGCATCGAGGCGCCGGCCGACCGGCGCGCCGCCCACAAGCCGGAGGCCGGCGAGGTCAGCATCCACATGCGGCGCGACGGCTCCGAAGTGGTGATCGAGGTATCGGATGACGGTGCCGGTATCAACACCCAGGCCGTCCGGGCCAAGGCGATGGAACTCGGGCTGCTCAAGCCGGGCGAACGGCTGAGTGACGAGGCCGCGATGGAGATGATTCTCCGGCCCGGGTTCTCGACCGCTGCCCGGTTGACCCAGTCCGCAGGTCGCGGCGTCGGGATGGATGTGGTGGCCTCGCAGGTGCAGAAGCTTGGCGGCAGTCTGCGCATCGACTCGCGGCGCGGCCACGGGACCCGGTTCATCCTCCGTCTGCCCTACACCCTGGCCATTACCCAGGCGCTGATCGTGCGCGTAGGCGAGGAGACTTTCGCGTTGCCTCTGCCTACTGTTGAGGGCATTGCCCGGATTCCCCGCGATGAGTTGCTGGAGCGCCTGACCGACGACGATCCGCGTTTTGAATATGCCGGACACAGTTTCCGGCTACAGCACCTCGGCCTGTTCGTCGGCGGCAGTCCGTCGCGGTTGCCCGAGGAGGACACCGCCGTGCCGGTGATCCTGGTGCGCGCCGCCGAGCATTCCACGGCCCTGATCACCGATGAACTGGTGGGGAGCCGGGAGATCGTCGTGAAGACCCTGGGCCCGCAGATCAGCGGTATTCCGGGCGTCTCGGGGGCGACGATTCTCGGTGACGGCAGCATCGTGGTGATCCTGGACGTCGGTACGCTCGTGCGCGCCCAGCGCCAGGAGACTCTGCCAGCCCCTGTGGTCCCGCCCACCGACGACCGGCTGCTCGCGCTGGTGGTGGACGATTCGATCACCGTGCGGCGGGTGACCCAGCGGCTGCTGGAGCGCAACGGCATGCGGGTGATCACGGCCAAGGACGGGATGGATGCAATCAATGCGCTGGCCGACGCGCGGCCGGACGTCATCCTGCTGGATATCGAGATGCCGCGCATGGACGGCTACCAGTTCGCCACCCATGTCCGTAATGATCCACGGGTCGCAGACGTGCCCATCATCATGATCACCTCCCGCTCGAGCGAGAAGCACCGTGCGCGCGCGATCGAGGTCGGCGTGAACGACTACCTCTCCAAGCCCTATCAGGAGAGCCAGCTGCTGGCGGCCATTGCGCCGCTGGTGAGGCCCGCCGACCATGACTGACGCTGCCCCCGAGGAGCTCTACAGCCTGCTGGTGCCGCTGCGCGAGGCGCGTCTGATCGTGCCGCGCGCCTGTGTCGCCGAGGTGGTGGGCTACACCGCCCCCCAGCAGCTGGCGGATGCGCCGGCGTGGTTCATGGGAACACTCGCCTGGAATGGCCGGCAACTGCCGGTGATTTCGTTCGAGGTGGCGGCCGGGCAGTCGCCGCCGGAGTCGGGGGGGCGCACCCGGGTGGTGGTGTTCCATGCGCCTGGCGGACAGCTGCAACCGCCGTATTTCGGGATCCTGACCCAGGGATTTCCGCAGCTGGTGCGGGTGAACGCCGGTGTCCTGACCGCCGACCCCGAGCCCTTCCCTGAGGACGGCCCGGTGATCTGCCGCATCCGGATGCTCAACGAGACACCGATGATCCCGGACCTCGAGTGCCTCGAGCGGATGATTCTCTCGGTGACTTCGGCGACGCCCGAGCCCTAGTCACCCCCGGACGAGAGATCGCCCCAGCGGGCCTGCAGCACCGCCATCACTGCCGCCGCGGCCGTCTCGGTGCGCAGCACCCGCGGTCCCAGCGAGCGCACGGCGAAACCGGCGCTCGTCGCAGCATCGGCCTCGGCCTCGTCGAATCCGCCCTCCGGGCCGATCAGCACGGTGATGATGGCCTGTCCCGGAGGCGCGGGATCGCCGCCGAGCGGCTGCTTTCCGGCGGGATCGAGTCGCCAGCGAGGGCCATCCTGCGGGAGCCCGGCGAGCACGGAGGTGAGCGCAGCAGGCCGCTGGACATCGGGCACCCTGCACCGGCCGCTCTGCTCGCAGGCACTGACGGCCACGTCCTGCCAGTGGCGGCGTTTTTTCTCCGCCTGGGGACCGTCGAGTCTCACCACGCCATGGCGGGTCAGTACCGGCAGGATGCTGTGGACGCCCAGTTCCGTGGCTTTCTGCACCGCGTAGTCCATACGCTCCCCGCGGGAGACACCCTGGAGCAGACGCAGCGACAGGGGACTGTCCCGATGCGGCGTCTGCGCCTCCCCAAGGGCCAGCTCCACCCGGTCCCGTCCCATGCGTGTGATGACCGCCGGCCATTCCGGGCCGCTGCCGTCGAACAGCGTCACCTCGGCGCCGACGGGCAGTCGCAGTACGCGGGTGAGATAGCGTGCCCGGTCACCGCCAAGCGTAACGCGGGCCCGGTCCCCGAGAGATTCGCTGCTGAAGATGCGGGAACGTCGCATGCAGGCTCCGCTTGTGCTTGCCACGGCCAGCCTCAAGAATACTCCGTATGAAGGCTCCACTGCCCCGTCTGGAGATTGTCGATGGCCTGCTGCGCCAGGCGCGCTGGGTGGCCTCGCCCAATCACGACGAGCGGCCTGTGAACTGCATGCCGGAATTGATCGTGGTGCACGGCATCAGCCTGCCAGCCGGGGAATTCGGGGGCCCGTGGATCGACCGCCTGTTCACCAATCGGCTTCCCCCGGAGGCCCACCCCTCGTTCGCCGAGATCGCCGCGCTGCGGGTTTCCAGCCATGTGCTCATCCGTCGCGATGGCGAACTGGTGCAGTACGTGCCGTTTCACCGGCGTGCGTGGCACGCTGGCGTGTCCTGCTGGCAGGGCCGTGAGCGCTGCAACGACTTCTCCATCGGGATCGAACTCGAGGGCACCGACACCTCACCCTACGAGCCCGTACAATATCGGCAGCTGGGTGCCGTGGTACAGGCCTTGCGCCATGAGTACCCCGGCTTGGCCCGGCGGATGCCCGTCGGTCACGCGGACATCGCTCCCGGGCGGAAAACCGATCCCGGGCCGGCGTTCGACTGGCAGGCGCTCGCGGCGCTGCTCGAGACGCCGGTGGCGCCGTCCCCGGGGAGGCTCGCATGAAACTCATCGCCCTGGTCCTCGCCCTGGTGCTGGAGCGCACCCTGACCCGGCTGCTGCACCTGCGCGAACTCAGATGGTTCGACCGCTACTTCGACTGGGCGCTTGGCCGTATCGGCACGCGCGGGGGCTGGCGCGGTGGCGCATTGGCCGCCGTACTGCTGCTGCTGCCGGTCCTGCCGGTGGCGCTGGTTTCGATCGGCCTGCTCCAGGCGGACATCTTCTGGGACGTGCCCTATTTCCTGTTCGCCGTTCTGGTGCTGCTGTTCAGCCTCGGCCCTCGCGACCTGGGCACCGAGGTCCAGGATTACTGCGACCGGCTGGCGGCCGGTGACGAGGCCGAAGCCGCCCGGATCGCCAAGCAGCTGCTGGAGACCGAAGCGCCGACGGAATACGGCCGGCGTGACCTCGCTGTGGAGGAGGCCGTGCTGGTGCAGGCGAACAACCGGGTCTTCGGTGTGCTGCTGTTTTTCATCGCCTTCGGGCCGATCGGTGCCTGGCTGTTTCGCGTGGGCGACCTGTTCCGGCGGCGCGCGGTTTTTGAAGCCGGTCGACAGGAGGCGGCGGAAGGGACGCCTCCGTACGCCATCATCGAACGGCTGCACGGCCTGCTGGCCTGGGTGCCGGCGCGGCTGACCTGCCTTGGCTATGCGCTGGCCGGCAGCTTCGAGGAGGCCGTCGGTGCGTGGCGCGGTTACCGGGAACAGCCCGCCCGCCGCTTCCATGACGTCAACGACGAACTCGTGGCGACCGTCGGGCGTGCCGCCCTGGCCAAGGCACCGACAGAGTCACTGGTCATCTGCGTGGGTGCCGCACTGCGCCTGGTGCAGCGCACGGTGTTCATCTGGGTCACCGTGATCGCGCTGATGACGCTGTTCGGGTGGGCGATCTAGGCGACCCACCCGAACAGCGTCAGTTCTGGGCGGCGCCGGCGTCCGGCGCGACCTGCTTGCCGCGCTTCCAGATGACTTCGGTCCCGTTCTCGTGGCGCGCCAGCACGCGGGCGATCACGAACAGCAGGTCGGAGAGACGGTTGAGATAACGCAGCCCCTCGGGGTTGATCTCTTCCTGGTGGGCAAGTGACCACACCCGCCGCTCCGCACGCCGGCAGATCGTCCGCGCGAGGTGGCAGGCGGCCGCTGCCGGCCCGCCCCCTGGCAGGATGAAATCCTTTAGCGCGGGCAGTTCCGCGTTGAAGGTGTCGAGTGTCTCCTCCAGGCGGGTGACGAACGCCGGCTGTATGGCCACATGGCCGGGAATGCACAGCTCACCGCCGAGATCGAACAGGTCATGCTGGACCTCGGTGAGGCACGCGCGGATCGCCTCGGGCAGGCCGGGCACCGCCAGCACCATGCCGATGGCGCTGTTGGCCTCGTCCACCGTCCCGTACGCTTCAACCCGCGGGTGGTCTTTCGCGATCCGGTTGCCATCGCCGAGGCCGGTGGTGCCGTCATCGCCCGTGCGCGTGTAGATTTTTGTCAGTCGGTTACCCATGAACGCTCCCTGTCGTCGATTGCCGGGCCGGCGTCGCGCTGGCAATCGCCGTCCGTTGCGCCGATCATTGCGGCCGGTCAGCGTCGAGGCTAGTGCCTGGACGCGACAGGCACAAGGGGAACAGCATGTCCGAACAGCGATGCCTTGAAGTCGCGAAGTCGGCGGCCGCCGCAGCCGCCGAGATCATCCGTCACTACTACCGCGCCGGAGTGACCGTGCACGAAAAGGCCGACGCCACGCCGGTCACCCGTGCCGATGTCGAGTCGGAGCAGGCGATTCGCGGGATCATCGAGCAGGCGTTTCCAGACCACGGCTTCTTCGGCGAGGAGACCGGGCAGGCGGCACTGGATGCGGACTACCTGTGGCTGGTCGATCCGATCGACGGGACCAAGGCCTTCGTACGCGGCTATCCCTTTTTCTCCACGCAGATCGCCCTGATGCACCGGGGCGAGCTGGTACTGGGCGTATCCAGTGCGCCGGAGTTCGGTGAACTGGTCTGGGCCCAGCGCGGCGCGGGGGCCTGGGAAGGCTCGACGCGCCTGCAGGTGTCTGCCGTGGACCGGATCGAGGAATGTGCCCTCTCGGCCGGCAACCTCAAGTCACTCGCCTCGGGTCCTGGCTGGGGCGCCTATGGCGGGCTGGTGTCGCGGGTCAACCGTATCCGCGGCTATGGTGATTTCTATCACTACCACCTGCTGGCGCGCGGGGGGATCGACGCGGTGATCGAGTCGGACGTCAATATCCTGGATATTGCCGCGCTTGCCGTGATCGTGACCGAGGCGGGGGGACGATTCACGGATCTCGAGGGCCAGCCGGTCGGGCTTGCGACCACCAGCGTCCTGGCGAGCAATCGGCCGCTGTACCCGCAGCTTCGGGAAGCCCTGGCCGGAGGGCTTACAGCAGGTCCACCGGAAGATAGCGGCCTCCGCTGATCACCGCCCGGACGCGTGAAAGTGCGGTCGGATCGGTCAGGGGATCGCCGTCGATCAGCACCAGGTCGGCGAGCTTTCCTTCGCTGACCGAGCCCAGGTGACCGGCCAGTCCCAGTGCCCAGGCGGCGTCCAGGGTCGCGGCGCGCAGGGCGCCGGCGGGGCCCAGCGGACCTGCGGCCAGCCGTGCAATCTCGACATGCAGCGACGGCGGCTGTTCGCCCGGGGGGCCGCCGCCGCCCGCGCCGATCAGGCCGCCCCCGGCGGCGATGCGG
>SKYU01000120.1 GCA_007127715.1 Gammaproteobacteria bacterium
GCGGACGGCTATGCGGCGAACCTCGAGACCGCCGAGGCGCTGCCCCCCGGACGGGCGCGTGCCACCCCGGAGGAGACGCTGCGCGAGGTCGAGACACCGGGCGCGCGCACCATCGAAGGGGTGTCCTCACTGCTCGAGGTGCCGGCCTCGGCCTGCCTGAAGACCCTGCTGGTCCAGGGCAGTGACGGAGGCGCGGTGGCTCTGGTGCTGCGCGGCGATCATGAACTCAATGCCATCAAGGCGGCCCGTCTGCCGCAGGTCGCCGACCCCCTGGCCCTGTGCGACGCCGAGACCGTACGCCGCCACACCGGCTGCGAGCCGGGCTTCATCGGCCCGGTCGGGTTGTCCGTGCCGGTGATCGCCGACCACGCCGCGGCCGCCCTGGCCGACGCAGTCTGCGGCGCCAACCGGGTGGACGCACACCTGGCCGGCGTCAACTGGGGCCGTGACCTGCCGGAACCCGCCGTGGCCGACCTGCGCAATGTCGTCGCCGGGGATCCGAGCCCACGCGGCGGTGGCGCGCTGGCCATCGACCGCGGGATCGAGGTCGGGCACATCTTCCAGCTGGGCTGCAAGTACAGCACGGCGCTGGGCGCGGTGGTCCTCGATGAGGCGGGGCAGGAAATCCCCATGGCCATGGGCTGCTACGGGATCGGCGTCTCCCGGATCGTGGCCGCCGCGATCGAGCAGAACCACGACGAGCACGGCATCCGCTGGCCGACGCCAATGGCGCCCTTCGACGTCGTGCTGGTCCCGCTGAACTACGACAAGTCGGAGCTGGTCCGCGAGACCGCCGAGCAGCTCTACACCAGCCTGCAGGCCCGCGGCCTCGCCGTGCTGCTCGACGATCGTCCGGCGCGACCTGGCGTCAAGTTCGCCGACGCCGAACTCATCGGCATCCCCCAGCGTATCGTCATCGGGGAGCGCTCCCTGGCCGAAGGCGCGGTGGAATACCAGCGCCGCGAAGAACGCGAGCCCCGGCGCATCGCGCTCGAGGACATCGAACAGTTGCTGGCGGAGACCGGAGATGGCGCGTCCGGCGGCTGAGCGACGGGGCTTCTGCGTCGGCCTGCTGCTCAGCGGGCTGCTGCTGGCCGCCGGGGTCGCGGCGGCACAGGAGACGCCGGACCCCCAGCTGCGGGCGCTGCTGATCGCGGCGGCAAACGAAAGCGGCAGCTTCAGCGACCGCTTCGAGGCCGAGGTCTGGCTGACCGACATGTCCCGCCGCCTGGCCCGTCAGGTGCCCGATCCCGAAGAGAGGCTCTACATCCTGCGCCACGTGCACTACGAGGCGGCACGGGTCGATCTGCCGCCGGAACTGGTGCTTGCCGTCATCGATGTCGAAAGCAATTTCGACCGCTTCGCCATTTCGGTGGCAGGCGCCCTTGGGCTGATGCAGGTGATGCCTTTCTGGCTGAACGAGATCGGCCGCCCCGAGGACAACCTCTTCCACATCCGCACGAACCTGCGCATGGGCTGCACGATCCTGCGGTACTACCTGGACCGGGAAAACGGTGACCTCGTGAAAGCCCTGGCGCGCTACAACGGCAGCCGCGGCCAGCGCTGGTATGCCGACCGCGTGCTCGATCGACTGAGGACCCGCTGGTACCAGGGCTGATCAGGCCGTGCTGAAGCCCTCCTCGGCACAGTCCTCGGCATCCGCAGGTGCCTCTTCCAGCGCCACTTCGCCGACGCGTGCCAGGGCCGGGCCCTGCCACAGCCACCTGGCCAGTTCGGCCAGCGCCCCGGCCTCCCCCCGGGCCAGCACCTCGACGCGACCGTCGGGGAGATTGCGGGCCACACCCGAGAGCCCGAGGCGGCGGGCTTCCCGGGCGGTCGCGGCGCGGAAGCCAACCCCCTGGACACGGCCGCTCACCAGACAGCGGATCGACGGCATCGATTCAGTCGCGGCGCGCACGCCTCGCGGCCTCGGCCAGATAGCGCGCCTCGGTCGCGCGGGCCCGAGCCTCCAGCGCCTGCTCACGCGCCTCTTCGAAGCGACGCAGCTTGAGATGCTGCTGCGCCAGCGCCAGACGGTTGTGCGCCTGGCTGAGCTGCTCGGGCGCATGCTCGGCGGCACCATACTGCTCGGCCGCATGGATCGCCTGGCGCGCGTCGCTCATCTCCTGGACCGGCGCCGCGCTGCAGCCGACCAGCAGGCCAAGCGCGAGCGCGCAGGCCGCCATCATCGTCCTGACACCGCTTATCTGGGCCAACGACGCGCTCCAAACCGCTACAATCCGCTTGAAGGTAGCAGCGGGCGATTTGCGGCGTCAAGCCGCGCGACCCGTCCCGCACGTTCGATTTCCCGCTATTTATCATGGACCTATCAAGGAAGAGGGTGACCGCATGAGCCGCATCCTGGTGTTGTACTACTCCCGCCACGGCAGTACCGCGGAACTCGCCCGCCAGGCCGTCCGCGGAGTCGAGTCCCAGGCGGGCTGTGAGGCGCTGCTGCGCACGGTGCCGGCGGTATCGACGGTCTGCGAGGCCAGCGCGCCTGAAGTCCCGGCCGATGGGCCGCCCTACGCCACCCTCGACGATCTCGCCAGCTGCGACGGGCTGCTGCTCGGAAGCCCGACGCGTTTCGGCAACATGGCCGCCCCGCTGAAGTACTTCCTCGATGGCACCAGCGGCCTGTGGATGCAGGGCGGCCTCGCGGGCAAGCCTTTCGGCGTGTTCACCTCCACGGCCAGCCTCCACGGCGGCCAGGAGATCACCCTGCTGACCATGGCGATCCCGCTGCTGCACCATGGGATGCTCTACTGCGGCCTCCCCTACTCCGAACCCGATCTCACCAGCACCCGCACCGGCGGCACGCCCTACGGCGCGAGCCACGCCGCCCTCGAGGGAGCGACCCGACTGGCTGACGAGGAGCAGCGCCTGGCGCGTGCGCTGGGCGGAAGAGTGGCCGACATCGCCCGGCGGCTGGCGTCATGAGCCGCGCGGAGCAGCGCATGCATCGGCTCGCGCTGGCGGCGATGCTCATGCTGCTCGCGCTGTGCGCCTGGCTGCTGTGGGTGGTGCTGCCGGGCAGTGGCGCGGGCCCGCTGACGGCGGCGATCATCCTGGCGCTGCCGCTGGCCATCCCGTTGCCCGGGCTGTGGCGCCGCCATCGCTACACGGGTATCTGGGCAACGTTCCTGCTGACCCCCTACCTGGTGGTCGCCGTGATGGAGATCACCGTGAACCCGGCGGCCCGCCTGCCGGGGGCGATGGTGCTGGCGATGATCCTGCTGACGCTCATCGCGCTGGTCGGCTGGCTGCGCACCTCACGACCGGGACGCGGCTGAGCCGCCCGGCTCGCCCGGGGACGTCTCCGTCGCCAGCACTTCGCGCACGAAGGGCACCGTCAGCCGGCGTTGCGCCTGGAGCGCCGCCGCATCCAGCCGGTCGAGCAGCGCGAACAGATGCGCGGCATCACGCGGGGCCCGCACCAGCAGCCACCTGGCCGTCTCCTCGGGCAGCTCCAGACCGAGGCGCGTCGCCCGCGCCGCCAGCGCCCGCATCAGCCCGGTGTCGTCGAGCGGATTCAAGCGGTGGACCGCCGCCGCCGCGAGGCGCGAATCGAGATCGGCCAGTCCACTGGCGAAGGCCGAGGGCGCAGTGGTCGTGGTGAAGACCAGCCAGCCGCCGGCCTCGCGTACCGCGTTGTGCAGTGCGAACAGGGCCTCGCGCCACGGCGCGCCCGCACCGACCGCCTCGTCGAGATCGTCCAGACCCACCACCGCGGCACGTTCCTGGCCCTCGAGCATGCCCGGGCCCAGGGCCAGGAGGTCCTTCAGCGGCAGATAGGCGGCCGCATGACCGGCCGCGACTGCCGCCGCGCAGACCGCCTGGAGCAGGTGACTGCGCCCACTGCCGCCGGGGCCCCACAACCAGGTCGGCTGACGCCCCTCGGGCCCGGCCGCGGCCGCCCGCAGTTCGGCGACCAGCAGCGGCTGCGCCAGCGCATCGAAGGTGTCGAAGGTGGCGTGATCCCGCAGCCTCACGGGCAGGGCCAGCTGCGCGCGAGCGTTCACGCGCCGCGGCGCACCGCGCGGGTCCGGCGGGTCCAGGTGATGATGTAGTCGAACCCGCTGACCATCAGCGTCACGAACACGCCCGCACCCAGCACCTCGACCAGCAGCGCCGGCGGCCAGCCGAAGGCCTGCAGGGTAATCACGCCAAGCACATACGCCAGCTGCAGCACGGTATTGAGCTTGCTGACCCGGCTGGGCTGCGCCGTCAACGGGGCAACCAGCGCGTTGTACGCCAGGCTGCAGCCGCTGATCAGCACATCACGCAGGACCACCAGGGCGGTCAGCCACAGCGGCACCAGTCCCAGCCAGGTCAGGGTCACGAACAGCGCGACCAGCAGCAGCTTGTCGGCGGCGGGATCGAGCATGCTGCCCAGGCGCGACTGCCAGCCGAAGCGTTTCGCCAGAAAGCCGTCGAGCCCGTCCGAAAAGCCGGCCACGGCGATCAGTACCAGGGTCGCCATCCACTCGCCGTGGACCAGCAGCACCACGATCGGTGCCACCAGCAGCATGCGCAGCACACAGATGAGGTTCGGCAGGTGGCGCAGCGGTGAGTTCACGGCGACCATCGGCGACATCGTCATGGCAGCAGGGCGTAACGGCCCTCGCCGGGCAGGGCCGCGAGCGTGCGGCCGATCTGCAGGGCACGGGCGAGCTGCGTGGCGTCCGCGCGGGTCCGGACGCTCAGGTGCACGGTCTCCCCGCTCACGCGTTCCACATCAACGCCATCGATCAGCGACAGTCCCTCGAGGTGGCGCATGAGGCGACCGTACGCGGCAAGCCCGTCAATTCCCGACACCTGCAGGCGGTGCAGCCCGGTTTCGCGTCCGACCGGTGCCAGCGCCCGCGCCAGCACATCCGCAGCGCCGTTCGGCCCCTCGGCAAGGTCACCTCGCCAGCGGCGCCGCTCGCCACCCTCGCCCTCACCCAGCTGCAGCGTCCAGTCGATCACCAGCCGATCGCCGAGCGCGAGCGCGCAGCCGATGAGGATCGCGTCCGCACGATAGCGCTCCAAGGCCACCCGCCAGGGCAGGTCGACCTCGGGCTCGGCGGCAAACGCCTCGACCGCAAGCCGCGACTCGGGCCAGGACTCGAACCCCGCGCCGCACAGCCGCTCGGGCGTGACCCGCACCCGGTCTGCCAGGTCCATCACCGGCACCGCCAGCGGCAGACCGCGCACGGCGGCGATCTCGTCCAGCAGCTCGCGCATCGCACCGGGTGTCGCCATCGCGGACACCCCGGAAACCTCGCCCGCCAGCGCCGGGCCCGACCCCTCGCCGCCGGACCGCTCCGTACCGGGGAAACCATCGACGGGCAGGCGCGCCGGCGCCACCGGGCCCGGCCAGGCCGGTAAGGCTTCCTGGTCGCCCTCTTCGATGGACTCGAGCTGCGGCGGCCAGGCACTGTGCTGCTCACCGAGCACGAAGGCCGGGCGCTCGCCGTCGTCGATCGCAAGCCAGATCAGCACCCGCGGCCGCTCCGCCCCCCACACAGGGCGCTCCAGGGCACGCAGCTCGCGGGCGACGAGTCCGCTGTCGAACTCCACCCACAGGCCCTCACGGGTGTAGCTCCACTGGCGGACCAGCGCGCGCGGCCGGGCCAGCAGGCCCGCGAGGGCCTCGTCGGCGCCGACATCGCGCTGGCCGGTGACGCGCACGAGCACCTGGGCGAGGGCCGCGGTGAAGGCTTCATCCTCGGCGGCACGCTCGCGCACCGCCAGCGGCACCTCCGCGGCGTACAGCGCGACGGTATCCGCGAGCGCCGACGCGCGCGGCAGCAGACAGCACAGCAGGACCAGCAGCAGGGCCGTGAGGCGCATGGAAAACCCCCGGAAACGCAGACCTCGGCGGAGCGCTCCGCCTCGCCGCGGGTTCCCCGCCGCGGCACGAGTCTCTATTATACCCGCGCATCCTCATGCCGCCCTCGTCGGCGCCGTTCTACGGGCCTCCCCATGACCGCCAAGTCCCCGCTGTCCTACCGCGATGCCGGCGTCGACATCGATGCCGGTGCCGAACTTGTCGAGCGTATCAAGCCTGCCGTGGCCCGCACCCTGCGCCCAGGCGTGCTTACCGGACTCGGAGGGTTCGGCGGGCTGTTCGAGCTGCCGCTGGAACGCTACCGCCGACCGGTACTGGTCTCCGGTACCGATGGCGTCGGCACGAAGCTCCGGCTGGCGCTCGACCTCGGCCGGCTCGACACCGTCGGCATCGACCTGGTGGCCATGTGCGTGAACGACGTGCTGGTGTGTGGCGCCGAGCCGCTGTTCTTCCTCGACTACTACGCCACGGGCAGGCTGGACGTCGAGGCGGCCAGTGCGGTGATCGGCGGGATCGCCGCCGGCTGCGAGCAGGCGGGCTGTGCGCTGATCGGCGGCGAGACTGCGGAGCTCCCGGGCATGTACCAGGGGGACGATTTCGACCTGGCGGGATTCTGCGTCGGGATAGTTGAACGCGAAGCGCTGCTCGATGGCAGCCGGATCGAGGCGGGCAGCGTGCTGCTGGGGCTGGCCTCCTCCGGTCCACATTCCAACGGCTTCTCGCTGCTGCGCCGGATCCTCGATCGCAGCGCGCCTGAGGCGCGGGTACTTACAGACGGGCGAAGCGTGGCCGAGGCCGCGCTCACGCCGACCCGAATCTACGTGCGCAGCCTGCTGGCGACGCTGGCCGACGTGCCCCTGCAGGGGCTTGCGCACATCACTGGTGGAGGCCTGCTGGACAATGTGCCGCGGGTGCTCCCGGAGGGCCTGCGGGCCCGGATCGATCCCTCGGCGTGGCCGAGACCGGAGCTCTTCACCTGGCTGCAGCGTGAGGGCGGCGTGTCCGAAGAGGAGATGCTTCGCACCTTCAACTGCGGTATCGGCATGGTGGTCGTGGTGTCGCCGGCGCTGGCGGACCGGGCGGTCGAACGGCTGGCTGCCGAGGGCGAGACGGTCTACCGGATCGGCCAGGTCGAACCGGGCACCGCCGGGGTGGTGCTCGCGGCGTGAGCGGCCCCGCCGCGAATCGCGGTATCGCCGTGCTGGCGTCCGGCGAGGGCACGAATCTGCAGGCCCTGATCGACGCTGCCGCGCGCGACGCACTCCACGGTCGGATCGAACTGGTGCTGAGCGACCGTGCCGACGCGGGTGCGCTGGTGCGTGCCCGGGCCGCGGGCATCCACGCCGTCCACCTGCCCCCGGGGGACTGGCCCGACCGCGCCGCCTACGACCGGGCGCTGGCAGCCCTGCTCGCTGAGCACGGCATCGGCCTGGTCGTACTGGCCGGGTTCATGCGCATCCTCGATGCCGAGGTGGTAGGCGGCTTCGCCGGGCGGATGCTGAACATCCACCCCTCGCTGCTGCCGCGTCATCGCGGGCTGCACCCGCACCGCAAGGCGCTCGCGGCAGGCGACCGCGTGCATGGCGCGACCGTGCATTTCGTGGTCCCCGAACTCGATGCGGGACCCTCGATCCTGCAGTACCGCATCGCGATCCAGCCCTGGGACAACCCTGCGAGCCTGTCCCGGCGGGTCCGCGAGGGCGAGCACTTCATCTATCCCCTGGCCGTGCGCTGGTGGCTGCAGGGGCGGCTGGACTGCCGGGACGGACAGGCGCGGCTGGATGGGCAGCCGCTGGCAGCGCCCCTGGTGGTCACGCGGGACATGGCACCGGTGGCCGTCTGCGCCTAGGGGTCAGGTCTGCGGCAGGGTCACGCCGCGCTGGCCCTGGTACTTCCCGCCCCGGTCGGCGTAGCTGGTCTCACACTCTTCGTCCGATTCCAGGAACAGCATCTGTGCCACGCCCTCGTTGGCATAGATCTTCGCCGGCAGCGGGGTGGTGTTGGAGAACTCGAGGGTGACATGCCCCTCCCATTCCGGCTCCAGCGGCGTCACATTGACGATGATGCCGCAGCGGGCATAGGTCGACTTGCCCAGGCAGATGGTCAGCACGCTGCGGGGAATCCGGAAATACTCCACCGTGCGCGCCAGGGCGAAGGAATTCGGCGGAATGATGCACACGTCGGCCTTGAGGTCGACGAAACTGTTGCTGTCGAAGGCCTTCGGGTCGACCACCGCGGAATTGATGTTGGTGAAGATCTTGAATTCGTCGGCGCAGCGCACGTCGTAGCCGTAGCTCGAGGTCCCGAACGACACCACGCGCTGGCCGGCCACCTCGCGCACCTGCCGGGGCTCGAAGGGCTCGATCATGCCGGTCTGCCCGGCCATGCGGCGGATCCAGCGATCGGACTTGATGCTCATCAGGAATCCTCGATGACGATCTTGGGGAAGCGGTGGGCGTAATCGCGCCCGGAGACGGCCAACCGGGCGGCCATGGTCAATGCCGCCTCGCGATAGGCCCGCGCCACGGCGCTCTCGGGTTCGGCCACGACGCTGGGGCGACCGCTGTCTGTTTCCTCGCGGATGCGGATGTCCAGCGGCAGGCTGCCGAGCAGCGGCACGCCATACTCCGCCGCCATACGCTCGCCGCCGCCGTGGCCGAAGATCGGCTCCTGGTGCCCGCAGTTCGAGCAGACATGCAGGCTCATGTTCTCGACGATGCCGAGCACGTTCACGTTGACCTTGCGGAACATCTCCAGGCCCTTGCGCGCGTCCGACAGGGCGATGTCCTGCGGGGTGGTGACGATCACCGCGCCGCTGACCGGCACCCGCTGGGCCAGGGTGAGCTGGATGTCACCAGTACCGGGCGGCATGTCGACGAGCAGGTAATCGAGCTCGCCCCACAGGGTCTGACCAAGCATCTGGTTGAGCGCGGAGGTCACCATGGGACCACGCCAGACCATGGGTTGGGACTCGTCGATCAGAAAGCCGATCGACATGGCCGCCAGCCCGTGGGCCGCCAGCGGTTCGAAGTGCTTGCCGTCGGGCGTCACCGGGCGCTCGCCGATCAGGCCCAGCATCCGGGGCATGCTCGGGCCATAGATGTCGGCATCGAGCAGGCCCACGCGGGCGCCCTCCAGGGCCAGCGCGAGCGCGAGGTTGACCGCCGTGGTGGATTTGCCCACGCCGCCCTTGCCGGAGGCCACGGCAATGATGTTGCGGACCGTCTCGAGGGGCTTGAGATTGCCCTGCACGGCATGCCGCGTCACCTCGCATGCAAGCGCCAGCTCGACCTCGGCCTCGACACCGGTGCCGGCGAGGTGCCCTGTAATCGCCGCGGCCAGTTCCGCCTGCCGCCGGGCGAGCGGCAGGCCGAGCGACAGCTCCACCCGCACCCGGCCGGGCGCAGGGCAGGTCACCTCCAGGCGGCTGGCCACCTCGGCCAGGGGCCGGCCGAACCATGGCAGCTCGAGGGTTCCGATATGCGCCTGCAGCGCCAGCTCATCCTGTTTCGACACACCGTTCCTCCCTGTCCGGATCCGGGCGGATTGTAGCCCAGGCCGCGGCCCGGACGGGCTGCGACCTGGCGCACATGGCATATTTGACCCTATGGCATAATCCGTCGGTGGTCCGCCGGGCACAGGCGGCGAGCGCCGCGCGTTCGCGCGGGCCGTGGCGGTGCCCGACCGGACAACGGGTCATCCCCTGGAGACGAGCCCTCTCGCATGAACTTCATCAGCGCGCTCAAGGCAGACCGCCTCATCGCCCAGATCCAGGGCGCGGGCGATCCTGCCTCCCCGGAAGCGCGCAAGGCCCTGGAGAAGCTGCGGCGTGTCGGCCCCAGCGCCATCCCCCGCATCATCGAGGCGCTTGGCCATGCCGACCGGCGCCAGACCGTAGAGTTCGTCGAGGTTCTGACCGGCCTGATCAGCGAGCGCACGTTCCCGCAGGTCGCCCGCGGCCTGGCCGACCCCAGCCCCCGCGCCGTCTCGGGCACGGCCTGGGCGCTGTCCTCCAGCCAGGACTTCAACCCCAACCGGCTGCTCGAGCTGCTCGATGAGGAGGACATCTCGCGACCCGCGGTGCTGGAGATCATGGCCGTGCATCGTCAGCGCCTGAACCTCCGCGAGCTGCTGCGGATGGCCTATGAGCTGGATGGCGCGGACCGCACGGCGCTGTTCAAGCTCATCGGCCAGGCCGCGACGGTC
Source organism: Gammaproteobacteria bacterium (assembly GCA_007127715.1). Classification (GTDB taxonomy): domain Bacteria; phylum Pseudomonadota; class Gammaproteobacteria; order Steroidobacterales; family PWYM01; genus PWYM01. The sequence goes on from SKYU01000120.1 coordinate 10,043, forward strand.
GAAGCCGTACCGGAGCTGATCGCCAGGCTGGACGGCAAGGACCCGGCCGTCCGGGTCCACCTGATGCGGATCCTCGCCCAGTTCAAGGCGCCCGAAGTGGCCATAGCGCTGCAACGCCAGCTGTCCGACAGTCACAAGCAGGTGCGCCGGGCGGCACTCGAGGCCCTGGCCGAGCAGGACAGCGGGCTCGACGTGGCCCAGCTGTGCCGGCTCCTGCACGACCCCGATCTCGACGTGGTCAACCGGGCCGTGGACCTGGTGATCCGGCTGGCCCACCCGGACACGATCCGATACCTGATCGCTCCACTCAAGGACGAATCGGAATACGCGCGGCGGGCCGCCGTTGAGGTGCTGAACGAGCTGTGCGACGTGAACAGCGTGAAAATCCTGTTCGAGGCGGTCAAGGACGAGGACTGGTGGGTGCGCTCCCGTGCCTCCGACGCGCTGGCGAAGATCGGCGGGCCCAAGGTGATCGATGCGGTCCTGGAGCTGGTCAACGACGACGATGAAGCCATCCGGCGGGCCGCCATCGAAATCCTGAACTCGACCCGCGACGAACGGGCGGTGAAGTCCCTCATGCAGGCCACACGCGATCCGGACTGGTGGGTGCGGGAGCGGGCGGCCGACGCGCTGGGTGACATCGGGAGCAGCCAGGCGGTGCCGGCGCTGCTGGCCATGCTGGAGGGCGAACCCAAGAGCATCCCCGCAGCGGTCCGGGCCCTGGGCAAGCTCGGCGACGCCTCCGTCGTCCAGAAGCTCACCCCCCTGCTCAGACGCGGCGACAAGGCCACCAAGGTCGAAGCCATGACGGCGCTGTCCAGGCTCGCCAGCGAACGCGAGGCCGAATCGGTACGCACCCTGTTGCTGCACGCCGGACAGGCCACCTCCGACGTCACCGTCAACCGGCTGGCCGGCAGACTGGTCCAGGACATGGAAAACCGACTGCTCGGCGCCACCACCACCGCGAGCGGCAGCGTCGCTCGGGCGGCGGAGAGCCTGAGCGGCAGCCACCCTGCACTGGCCGCGAGCGGCAGTCATACGCTGCTGGGCACGCCGGGCGCAGTGGACAGCGGCACCAGCGCGTTGCCGCCCGTGCCCCAGAGCGCCGAGGTGGCCTCACTGGACATTTCGGCACTCTCCCCCGGCGACATCATCGAGGGCCGGTATCGGTTCATCGAAAAGATCGGCAAGGGGGCCTTCGGTACGGTCGTGCTCGTCGAGGACACCGTGGTCGAGGAGCGCCTGATCCTCAAGTTCCTCAATCCGAACTTCGCTTCGGACGAGGAAATGATGAAGCGCTTCGTGCACGAGCTGCGCTACTCACGCAAGATCACGCACAAGAATGTCATCCGCATCTACGATTTCGTGTTCATCTCGGGCAACTACGCCATCTCCATGGAGTTTTTCCCCTCCCATACGCTCGGTTCCGAGGTGGTCGAGCAACGTCCGCTCGACATCGAGACGGCGCTCAGATATGGATGCGACATCGCCACCGGCATGGCGGTCGCTCACCAGCAGGGCATCATCCACCGGGACCTCAAACCGGCCAACATCCTCATCAATGACGAGGGCCTGGTGAAGATCGTCGACTTCGGGGTCGCGGCGGCAGCGGCCAGCGGAGGCACCGAGCTGACCAAGACGGGTTATGTGATCGGGTCGCCGAAGTACATGGCACCCGAACAGATTCTCGGCAAGAAGGTGGATGAGCGCGCGGACATCTACAGCCTGGGCGTGATCCTCTACGAGATGCTGACCGGTGTTCCGCCCTACACCAAGGGCGATCACATGTCGGTGATGTACCAGCACGTCCAGGGCAAGGCGGAGGCACCGCACGAGCGCAACCCCGCGCTGCCCGAAGCGCTCTCGGCCATCGTGCAGAAGGCCATGTCGGTCGACAAGAACGCACGCCACCAGACCATGGACGAGCTGCAGGCCGCGCTCGCCGGATACCTACAGGAGCACCGCCGGGCATGCCGCGCCTAGACGCCTTTCTCAAGCTCGGCCTGGCACAGGGCTGCTCCGACGTGCATCTGGCAGTGGGTGTCCCCCCCATGTTGCGCATGCATGGCGATCTCATGCCGATCAAGTTCAGGGATCTCGGTGACACCGAACTCGAGGGCTATCTCTACGAGGTGCTCACCGAACACCAGCGCGAGCACTTCGAATCCGGCAACGACCTTGATTTCTCCTATGTCAGCGAGGAAGGCGGACGCTTCCGGGTCAACCTCTTCCGCAAGGACACCGGCCTCGGCGCCACCTTCCGGCACATTCCCGCCGACATTCCGACCATGGACAGCCTCGGCATGCCCCCGGTCATCCAGAAGCTCTGCGACCATCACCAGGGCATGGTACTGGTGACCGGCTCCACCGGCACGGGGAAGTCGACCACGCTCGCGTCGATGATCGACCACCTCAACAGCACGCGCGCGCTGAACATCATCAGCCTGGAAGACCCGATCGAGTTCGTTCACCCAAGCAAGAAATCGCAGGTCATCCAGCGCGAACTCGGCACCCACATCCGCAGTTTCGCCCAGGGAGTGCGCGCAGCCATGCGCCAGGACCCCGACGTCATCCTGGTCGGCGAGCTGCGCGATGCCGATACCGTCCGCTGGGCCATGACGGCCGCAGAAACCGGCCACCTGGTGCTCGGGACGCTGCACACCACCGGTGCAGTCAAGACCATCGACCGGGTCATCGATGCCTTGCCGGCAGAGGAACGCGAGCAGACCAAGAGCTTCCTGTCGCAGAGCCTGAACGCGGTCATCACCCAGAACCTGGTGAAGACCGCAGACGGTCGCGGGCGACGGGCGGTGCTGGAGATCATGGTCATGACCCGCGCCATCGGCAAACTGATCATGACCGAGCAGACCCACCAGATTCCCGCGCAGCTGCAGACCGGACGCGAACTCGGCATGCAGACCATGGACCAGGCGCTGCTCGAGGGCGTACGCGACAAGACCCTCGATCCTGACGACGCCTACCGCTACGCAAACGACAAGAAAGCCTTCGAACGGTTCGTGACCGACACCACGGTGCTGACGCGCATCGACATGCCGGCGATGCGGGGTGGCGCATGAACGCTGGCGGAGCCGGGTCATGAGCCTTGTCGACCGCTACCTCGGGGAGGTACTCACGCAGGACGGCTCCGATCTCCATCTGCTCGCCGGTGACCCGCCGAGGATCCGCCGCTATGGCGATCTCCGTCAGCTCGAGCCCGGTGCCCTGCGTGCCGACGAGCTGCGCGACGCGCTCTACGCCATCATGCCGAGAGCGACACAGCACACCTTCGAACGGCAGGACTCGGCGGATTTCGCCTACATGGTCCCGGAGCTCGCCCGCTTCCGCGTCAACGTCTTCCGGCACCTGAACGGCATGGGTGCGATCTTCCGTGCCATCCCCTCGCGCGCCAGGAGCCTCGAGGAGCTCGACATGCCGCAGGCCGTGCACAACCTGGCCCGCAGCACCAACGGCCTGATTCTGGTCACGGGCAAGACCGGCTCGGGGAAGTCGACGACCCTCGCGGCGATGGTCGACGCCATCAACAGCCGCCTGCGCGGGCATGTCCTCACCATCGAGGACCCCATCGAATTCGTTCACCGGCGCAAGAACTGCCTGATCAGTCAGCGCGAGGTGGGCACCCACAGCGCCAGCTTCGCCGCGGCCCTGCACTCGGCCCTGCGTGAAGATCCGGACGTGATCCTGGTCGGCGAGATGCGCGATCTCGAGACCATCAGCATCGCCGTCACGGCCGCGGAGATGGGTATCCTGGTGATGGGCACGCTGCATACCAACGGGGCAGCCGCCACGGTCGACCGCATCGTCAACGCCTTCCCCTCCGACAAGCAGTCGCATATCCGCACCATGCTTTCGACCTCGCTGCGTGGCGTGGTCTCCCAGCAGCTGGTGACGAGAAAGGACGGCAAGGGCCGCGTGCCGGCGCTGGAGATCCTGATCAACACGGCGGCGGTGGGCAACCTCATCCGCCAGGGCAAGCTCGACCAGCTCGAAAGCACCATGCAGTCCGGCGGCAACATGGGCATGCGCACCATGGACACGGCCCTGCGCGATCTGTTCGACCGGCGCTTCATCTCCGGTCGCGACGCCTACCTGGCCGCCAACAACAAGGCGGCCTTCGAGGACATTCGCGAAGTCACTCGCTGACGCGGGCCGGGGCTGGCGTTCTCTGGCATAATCAGGGGTTTGCCGCAGCATCCCACGAGCCCTCGAGCACGCCATGTCCACCCGCCAGATCCTGGTCACCAGCGCACTGCCCTACGCCAATGGCGATATCCATCTGGGTCACCTGGTGGAATACCTGCAGACCGATATCTGGGTGCGCTTCCAGAAGCTGCGCGGACATGACTGCCTGTATCTCTGCGCCTCCGATGCACACGGCACGCCCATCATGCTGCGCGCCGAACAGGCCGGGCTCACGCCCGAGGCGCTGATCGAGCAGGTCGGCGCCCGCCACCGCCAGGACTTTGCCGAGTTCCTGGTCGAGTTCGACAACTTCCACAGCACCCACTCGCCAGAGAACCGGGAGATCGTCGAACGCATCTATGCTGCGCTGGACGCCGGCGGGCACATCGCCCGACGGCGCATCCGGCAGGCCTATGACGAGACGCGTGGGATGTTTCTGCCGGACCGCTTCGTCCGGGGCACCTGCCCGAAGTGCGGCGCCGCGGACCAGTACGGCGACAGCTGCGAGGTCTGCGGGGCCACCTACGCACCGACCGACCTGATCGACCCGCGCTCGGTACTCTCCGGCACCACACCCAGCGTGCGCGAGTCCGAGCACCTGTTCTTCAAGCTGGCGGATTTCGGGGACATGCTGCGCGGCTGGATCGACCAGGGGCATCTGCACCCGGCGGTGACCGCCAAGCTCGGCGAGTGGTTCGACGCCGGCCTGCAGGATTGGGACATCTCGCGGGATGCCCCCTACTTCGGCTTCAGCATCCCCGGTGAACCGGACAAGTTCTTCTACGTCTGGCTGGATGCGCCGGTGGGCTACATCGCCAGTTTTCTCGACCTCGCCCGCCGCCGCGGCGACCTGGACTTCGACACCTACTGGGCCCCCGACAGCCCGGTGGAGCTCTACCACTTCATCGGCAAGGACATCGTGTACTTCCATGCGCTGTTCTGGCCGGCAGTGCTGGCGGGCAGCGGCTTCCGTACGCCCGATGGCATCTTCGCCCACGGATTCCTGACCGTGAACGGCCAGAAGATGTCGAAATCGCGCGGTACCTTCATCACCGCACGCAGCTATCTCGACCACCTCGACCCCGAATACCTGCGCTACTACTACGCGGCCAAGCTGGGCCCCGGCGTGGACGACATCGATCTCAACCTCGACGACTTCGTCGCGCGGGTGAACGCCGACCTGGTCGGCAAGGTGGTGAACATTGCCAGCCGCTGCGCGGGCTTCATCCATCGGTTGGCCGAGGGGCGGCTGGCGGCGGCCCTGCATGCGCCCGAACTGCAGGAGGACTTCCAGGCGGCCGCCGAGTCCATCGCCAGCGCCTACGAGCGGCGGGAATTCTCGCGCGCCATGCGCGAGATCATGCAGCTGGCCGACCGGGCCAACCAGTACATCGACCAGCACAAGCCCTGGGTGCTCGCGCGCGAGGGACAGACGACAGAGGCGGTGGCCGTGTCCACCCAGGGCCTGAACCTGTTCCGGCTGCTGATGATCTTCCTGAAGCCGGTCCTGCCTGGCGTGGCGCAGGCCTCCGAGACCCTGCTGCAGGTGCCGCCACTGGGCTGGACGGACCTCTCCACCCCGCTGCTCGACCGCGAAATCCAACCCTTCTCGCCGCTGCTCTCGCGCATCGAGCCTGCACGGGTCGAGGCCCTGGTGGAGGCCGCGAAAACCGCCGCCGCCGCCGCGGCCAACCCGGATGCCACATCGGGCTAGGCCGGCCACCATGACCGAGCTGGCGCTGATCATCATCGCCACGGTGCTGGTCAACAACCTGGTGCTGGTGAATTTCCTCGGCCTGTGCCCGTTCATGGGCGTCACGGCGAGCCCCACCGGCACGGCAGGCATGGCGCTGGCCACGGCGTTCGTGCTGACGCTCGCTGCGGCAGCCGGGCACCTGGTGCATGCCTGGATCCTGGTGCCACTGGAGCTGACCTGGCTGAGAACGCTCGCCTTCATCCTGGTCATTGCCGGACTGGTCCAGCTCACCGAGCTCATCGTCCGCGCCACCAGCCCGCTGCTGCACCAGGTGCTCGGCATCTATCTTCCCCTGATCACGAGCAACTGCCTGGTACTGGGCGTCGCACTGATCAATCTGACCGAGGCCGAGGGTTTCGTGCAGGCGGTGGTCTACGGACTCGGCGCGGCCGGCGGTTTCGCGCTGGTGCTGGTGCTGTTCTCCGGCCTGCGCGAGCGTATCGAGGCGGCCCCGGTGCCCGTCGCCTTCCGCGGCCCAGGCATCGCGCTGGTCACCGCCGGCCTCATGTCGCTGGCCTTCCTCGGCTTCGCCGGCATGGTGCGCCCGTGAGCACCACAGCGGCGGCCATCGCCGTGCTCGCGGGACTGGCCCTGCTGCTGGGCGGGCTGATCGCTGCGATCTCCCGGAGACTCGGCAACCGCGAGGCCGATGCGGTCGAGCGGCTGAATGCGGTGCTGCCGCAGACCCAGTGCGCGCAGTGCGGCTATCCTGGCTGCCGGCCCTACGCGGCCGCCATGCTGGCGGGCGAGGTGGACATCAACCGCTGCCCACCCGGCGGTGAGGCCACCATCGCTGACCTCGCGCGGCTGCTGGGCCGGGAGCCCGTCGCACTGGCGCCTGAGCTCCAGGGAGCACCGCCCCCCCAGGTGGCGGTGATCGACGAGCGCCGCTGCATCGGCTGTACGCTGTGCCTGAAGGCCTGCCCGGTCGATGCCATCGTCGGCGCGGCGCAGTACATGCATACGGTGATCGAGGCGGAGTGTACCGGCTGCGAGCTCTGCCTGGCACCGTGCCCGGTAGACTGTATCGACCTCGTTCCGCGAGCCGCATCCGTGCCAGCCACCGGGCGCCTCCCTGCGCCGACGCAATCATGAGCGTAACGCTCGAAGGCGACGGCCGACTGGCGGGCGGACTGGTGCTGCCGACCCGCAAGGCGGAGAGTGCGGCGCAGCCGATCGGCATCGCGCCGCTGCCGTCGCGACTGATCTATCCGCTGGCCGCCGACGCGGGCGGCGATGTCGAACCCGCGGTTGCCGTTGGCGATGAAGTGCTCGGTGACCAGCCTCTGATGCGCGCGCGCGAAGGTCGCCCGCTGCTGGCGCATGCCGCAAGTTCAGGCACGGTGACGGCCATCGAGCCGCGCCCGGTCGCCGGGGGGGAGGCCCTGTGCATCGTCATCGAGGTCGACGGACGTGACGAGCGCCTGGCGTGCACGCCACCGGACATCGAGCGGCTGCGTGATCACGGGGCACTGACCGACACTCTGGCCGCCGCCGGCCTGGCGGGCCTTGGCGGCGCGGGGTTCGCGACCGGTACCAAGCTGGCCGAGGCCAGGCGGCGCGGACTGCGCGCGCTGCTGATCAACGCGGCCGAATGCGAGCCCTATCTCAGCTGTGACGACCGGCTGCTCAGGGAGCGCGCGCCGGCAGTCGTCGCCGGCACGCTCGCCATGCTGGCGCTGACCGACTGCCCTGCGGGGGTGTTCGTCCTCGAGGCCGACAAGTCCGAGGCGCTGGCCGCGCTGGAAGCCGCTATCGCGCAGTGTGCGCAGGCCACCGCGCTCAGTATCGTCACCGTACCGACCGTCTATCCTTCCGGAGGTGAGCGGCAGCTGATCACGCTGGTCACGGGCGAGCAGGTACCCGCGACAGGCTACCCGCCGGACATCGGTTATCTCTGCCACAACGTGGGCACGACGGCGGCGCTGGCTGCGTTCCTGGAGACCGGTCGCCCGCTGACCCGGCGGATTGTCACCGTCACCGGGGGCGGTATCACCCGGCCGCGGAACCTCGAAGTCCGGCTCGGCACCCCCCTGGCCGACCTCGTGGCTGCCTGCGGCGGGTACCGCGACGGCGTCGCCCGGCTGATCGTGGGTGGCGCGATGACCGGCCGTGCGGTCGCCACCGACGAGATCCCGGTCACCCGCGGCACCCACGGCGTGATCGCCGCGACCGCCGCCGAGCTGGGGGATCGCGGCACGCCCGCCCCCTGCATCCGCTGTGGCGAGTGTGCCGAGGCCTGTCCGGCAGGGCTGGCACCACAGCTGCTGCATGCGCAGACACTGCGCCAGGATCCAGGCGGGTTCGAGGGGCTGGGGCTGTTCGCCTGCATCGAGTGCGGCTGTTGCGATCTGGTCTGCCCCAGTCACCTGCCGCTTACCGAGCAGTTCCGCGTTGCCAAGCGCGAGGTCTGGCTTGCCGAGATGGAACGTGAACGTGCCAGGCTGGCCGAGGCCCGTCATGCCGCCCGCGAGCGCCGGCTCGTCCGCCGCCTGGCAGAGCGCGAGGCTGCCCTGGAACGCCGGCGCCAGGCGGCGCGGGATCCGGCCGTCTCGTCGGCGGCCATCGCCGAGATCCTGCGCCGTGCCCGTGGGGGGAATGACGACGTCGGGGGCGGCGCATGAAGTTCGAGACCGCGCCCGCGCCCCATCTACCGGTGCGCGCCGGCGTGTCCCGGCTGATGCGCAGGGTGCTCTGGGCGCTGGTTCCGGCAGGCGTCGCCCACCTGTGGTTCTTCGGGCCGGGACTCGCATTCAACCTGGCCGTCGCGGTGGGCACCGCGCTGGCGGCAGAGGCCCTGATGCTCCACCTGCGCGGCCGCCCGGTCCGCGCCGGGCTGGCCGATGGCAGCGCGGTGCTGGCTGCCGTGCTGCTGGCTTTCGCGCTGCCGCCGCTCACGCCCTGGTGGATCACGGCCACCGGCAGCGCTTTCGCGATGGTCGTGGCCAAGCACCTCTACGGTGGCCTCGGCTACAACGTGTTCAACCCTGCGATGGCGGGCTATGCGGTGGTCCTGGTCTCGTTCCCGGGATCGCTGGCCCTGTGGAGCGTGGCCGCCCCGGGCGGGCTGGCACCACCCCCGCTCGACCTTGGCCAGACGCTGGCGTTCACACTGACGGGTCGGCTGCCTGCGCAGGTCGGCTTCGACGCCATCACCCAGGCGACGCCACTGGACGCCATGCGCAGCGGCCTGGGTCAGCTGCAGACGCTGTCCGAGATCCGGGCCGAGGCACCCTTCGGGGGGCCGGGCGAGCAGGCCTGGCTGTGGATCAACGGGCTGGTGGCCGCCGGGGGGCTGTGGCTGTTGTGGACCCGATCCATCCGCTGGCACATCCCGGTCGCCATGCTGGGGACGCTGGCCCTGCTGTCGGCCATCGCTGCAGGCATGGACGGTGACCGTTTTCCCGGGCCGTTCGTGCAGTTGTTCAGCGGCGCGGCGCTGATAGGCGCGTTCTTCATCGCCACCGATCCGGTCTCGGCCGCGACGACGCGGCTGGGCCGCCTGATCTACGGCTGCGGCATCGGCGCACTGACGTTCGCGATCCGCAGCTGGGGAGGCTACCCCGACGGCGTGGCCTTCGCCGTGCTGCTGATGAACCTGGCGGTGCCGCTGCTCGACCGCCATACCCGGCCGAGGCCCTTCGGCACATGAGCGCCCCGGCGACACCGGAGCTGCGGCGCGGGCTGCTCGTGCTGGGCGCGGTGGCCGCCGGGGCCGCCGCACTCGTGGCACTGACCTGGCAGGCGGCCGCCCCGCGCATCGACGCCAACGTGGCTGCACGCGCGGAGGCCGCGATCGCGGCGGTGCTCGGCAGCGTAGCGTTCGACAACCGGCTGAGCGCGACGGCGCAGGCGCCGGACTCGCCCGCCGCCCGCCAGGCGGGCGTGGAGCAGACATGGGTGGCGCGACAGGGCACGACGCCGGTCGCGCTGGTGCTCCAGATCTCTACGGCAGACGGCTACAGTGGCCGGATCGTGCTGCTGGTCGGACTGACTCCCGCAGGAGAAGTGCTGGGCGTCGAGACGCTGGCGCATCGGGAAACCCCGGGGCTGGGCGACTTCATCGAAACCACGCGCTCTGACTGGCTGGGCCAGTTCCGCGGCCGGCGACTGGGTGCCCCGCCGGCGGAGGCCTGGCGCGTCCAACGCGACGGCGGGGCCTTCGATGCGGTCACCGGGGCAACCGTCACGGCACGAGCGGTCACCGGGGCACTGCGTCGCGCGCTGGTATACTTTGACACCGAAGGCGAGGCGCTGCTGCAGCCCGCCGACCCGCAAGCGGCCCAACCCTGACCCCCTAATGCCCGGCCCATGAGCACCCCCAGCCCCGCCGATATTCTTCGCGACGGCCTCTGGCGGCGTAACGCCGGCGTCGTACAGCTGCTCGGGCTCTGCCCGCTGCTGGCCGTCAGCACCTCCGCGGTGACGGGACTGGGCCTCGGGCTGGCCACGCTGTTCGTGCTCACGTGCACCAACGTGGTGGTCTCGCTGCTGCGGCCCGTGCTGGTCGGCAGCCTGCGGATTCCGGTGTTCGTGCTGGTGATCGCCGCGCTGGTCACCATGGTGGAACTGGTGCTGGCCGGATGGCTGCCGGCGCTCGATCAGCGCCTGGGGCTGTTCGTGCCGCTGATCGTCACCAACTGCACCATCCTCGCCCGCGCCGAGGCCTTCGCCTCTCGCCAGCCGCCGGGCCCCGCGCTGCTCGATGGCCTCGCCACGGGCGCCGGCTTCGCCGCGGTGCTGCTGCTGCTCGGTGCGGCACGGGAGCTGGTCGGCCGCGGCACGCTGTTCGCCGGCATGGACCTGCTGTTCGGCCCGGCCGCGGCGGGCAGCGGGCTTGCCCTGCCGGTCGACGGTCTGCTGCTCGCGGCGCTGCCGCC
>SKYU01000050.1 GCA_007127715.1 Gammaproteobacteria bacterium
CGTGCTTCATCTCGTCGATGGATTCGCCGTGCTCGTACTCGGCCAGCCGGACGAGACCCCAGTCCTTGAGCATGCGCGAATGCAGGAAGTACTGGTTGATGGCGGTGAGTTCGTTCTTGAGCACCCGATTGAGGTGCTCGATGACCTTGGGATCGCCTTTCATGCTGCGCCGTCCGTGTCGTCAGGAATGAGTGACCATGATCGGTGATGCGCCCGGGGCGCGCAATGCCGTGGCAGCGGCGGCGCAGGGTACAGCGGACCTGCAGGGGCGGGGACGCGCGAGGGTGGGGTGGCTCAGGCGGTGGAGCCGGCGGGTTGCGCAAACCAGCCGGCATTGACCGGTGCTGGGGCGTCACTCGCGCTCTCCGCCAGCAGCGCCTCGGCGGTGGGGGCGCAGCAGCCGCAGCAGCTGGCCACACCCAGCTCGTCTCGCAACGCCTCGAGCGAGGCGGCGCCGCGGGCGGCGGCCCGGCGGATCTCCCGATCGGTCACGGATTGGCAGATGCAGACATACACGATGCAGACCCTCCAGAAACTCGGCAACAGCTAAAAACAAATGCGAATGATTGTCAATACTTTTCGAACTGGGGAAGTTCGGGGCCAGCGCAGCGGGCAAGCTTCGTTCTGTCCTGTATTGCAAATGAGAAATGTTATCTTTACGATTCGTTCCGTCAATCGTGATCCATCGTTTTCCGGAGACCCGCATGTTGCGCAGCCCTGTTTCCGCCCATCCCGCCCTCGCGCTTGCCGTCGCCGTGGCGCTCACGCCACTCTCCGCCCGGGCCGCCGACAGCGCTGCTGCCGAGGCCCGTGGCAGCACCTGGATTCCGGTGATCGAGGTCATCGGCCGCGCCGAGGACTCGGTCGCCCGGCAGACCGGTACCGTCGTCATCCTCGATCGCGAGGACATCGAGGTGCTGCTGCCGCTGTCCACCGAGGATGCCCTGCGCCGTGTCCCCGGCATCAACACCAAGACCGAGGAGGAGACCGCCATCGTCTCCAACATCGGCATCCGTGGCCTGAGCGCAGGCGAGGCGAAGTCGCTGATCCTGGAGGACGGCGTGCCGGTGGCACCGGGTCTGTTCATCGGCAACGACCGCTACTTCAACCCGCGCATCCAGCGCGTGGAGCGGATCGAGGTGCTGAAGGGCTCGGCCTCCCTGCGTTACGGACCCTCCACCATTGGCGGCGTGGTGAACTTCCTGACCAAGACGCCAGATGATGGCGTGCTGGTGTCCGGGCGCGTCGGGTCGTTCAGCACCCGCGAGCTCACCGTCGAGGCCGGCGGCAGCAACCCCTCGGGCGATGCCTTCGCGGGCGTGGTCGCGACCCATGCACGCGGCGACGGTTTCATGGATCGCGGCTACGAGATGGTCGACGTCATGGCCAAGGCGGGCACGGCGATCGGCGAGCGTCAGAGCGTGGGCTTCAAGGCCTCGTATTACGAGAACGACGCCAACATCTCCTACCGTGGCCTGCTGCTGGGCGAGTACCTGGCCGGCTCCACCCGCAACCCGGCGCCGGATGATTTCTACCTGACCGACCGCAAGGCCATCGACCTCAACCACCGCATCGATTTCAGTGACGCCTTGAGTCTCTCGACCGTTGTCTACTGGAGCGAGACCTCGCGTGACTACTGGCGCTACAACGTCGACACCGCCGCCTCCAATGCCGCCGGGCGCTGGGTCTACACCGACACGCTCACAGGCAACAACCGCAGTTTCGAGCGCTATGGCATCGACACGCGGCTGCGGCTGGATCACGGGCTGTTCGGGCGTGACAACCAGGCTGAGTTCGGCGTCCGCGCCTTCCGGGAAGAATCCGACGATCGGCGCATCCGCGCCACGCGCGCGCAGGACCGCACCGGGCTGAACGATCGCCACCGCGCCGACTCCGCCAACAGCCTTGCGCTGTACGCACAGAACCGGATCGCGATCGATGACCGCCTGGCCATCACGCCCGGGCTGCGCATCGAGACCTACGAGCAGAAACGCCTGGTCCTGACCGACAACAACGCCACCGCGCGCACCTCCAACACCGAGTTCCTGCCGGGCATCGGCGCGACCTGGTGGGTGACGCCTTCGGCCCAGCTCTACGGCGGCGCCTACCGCGCGTTCGCACCGGCCAGCAACGGGGTGGCCCTCGACGGGCTGACCGACCAGCAGCTCGACGCCGAGCGCTCGACCAACCTGGAGATGGGGCTTCGTGGGCAGCGGGGACAGTTCGGCTACGAGCTTGCCGTGTTCCGCATGGACTTCTCCAACCAGGTGGTCACCGGCAACACCGACCCGAACCTCTCGCAGTCCAATGCCGGCGAGACCCTGCACCAGGGGGCGGAGCTTGCGCTGGACTACCAGCTTACCGGGGGCTTCAGTGTCTCGGGCAACCTGACCTGGGTACCGACCTCGCGGTTCGAGACCGGTGAGAATCGTGGCAACCGCATTCCCTACTCGCCGAAGCTGCTCGGCAACCTGGCGCTGGATTACACCAACGGGGCGTTCCGCGGCGCGCTGCTGGCGCATTACCGTGGCGAGCAGTTTGGCGACGAGACCAATCGCCGTGACCTCCCGGGCGATGCTGCCGGGGGTATCTGGGGTGGCCTGATGCCGTCCTACACCGTGTTCGACGCGACGGCGCAGTACCGCCTGAGCGACGCCATCACGCTGTTCGGTGCGGTGAAGAACCTCACCGACAAGCGCTACATCACGGGTCTGCGCCAGGGCATCTATGTCGGTCCGGAGCGGAGCTTCGAAATCGGCCTGCGCTACCGTCTGTAACCGGCGCCGCAGGGCGGGGTCCACGGCCGGGGTGTGAACCAGGCCGTGGGGTGTCGCGGACGGGCATGGCATGATCGCGGTTTGCGCAGTCGTGCCATGCCCGCAGGAACCCCGCCCGGTGACCGATACGCCCTGTAAACTGCTGATTGTCGAAGATGACGAAGGGCTGCAGAGCCAGCTGAAATGGTGCTTCGAGGATTACGAGGTGCTGCTGGCGGGTGACCGCGCCAGCGCGATCGCTGAACTCCGTCGCCACGAGCCGGCCGTGGTGCTGCAGGATCTCGGCCTGCCGCCCGAGGCTGATGGCGTCCGCGAAGGTCTGGCGACCCTGCAGGAAACGCTCGCGCTGGCGCCCCATACCAAGGTGATCGTGATCACCGGCCATGGCGACATGCAGAACGCCGTGCGGGCGATCGGCCTGGGCGCCAGCGACTTCACCCAGAAGCCCGTCGATGTCGACATGCTTCAGCTGCTGGTCGGCCGCGCCTTTCACCTGCATGCACTGGAGGCCGAGAACCGCCGCCTGCTCCAGGCCGGCGCCGACGCACCCCTGGACGGCATCATCGCGGCCAGCGATAACATGCAGGCGCTCTGCCGCATGATCGAGAAGGTCGCCCCCACCGAGGTCAGCACGCTGCTGCTCGGTGAGAGCGGCACCGGCAAGGAGGTGATGGCCAGGGCGCTGCATCGGCTGAGCCGGCGGGCCAACGGGCCGTTCGTCGCGATCAACTGCGCCGCCATCCCGGAGAACCTGCTCGAATCCGAGCTGTTCGGCTTCGAGAAAGGCGCTTTCACCGGTGCCCACAAGACCACCCCGGGAAAAGTCGAGACCGCCAGTGGCGGTACGCTGTTTCTTGACGAGATCGGCGACATGCCGGCCCCGCTGCAGTCGAAGCTGCTGCGCTTCCTGCAGGAGCGGGTGGTCGAGCGGATCGGCGGGCGGAGCGAGATCCCGGTCGACGTGCGGGTGGTCTGCGCCACCAACCAGGACCTCAAGCGTGCGATTGCCGAGGGCGGTTTCCGCGAGGACCTCTACTACCGCATCGCCGAGATCACCATCACGCTGCCGCCGCTGCGTGAGCGGGGCGAGGGCCGGGTCGTGCTGGCGCGCCATCTGCTGGGGCGTTTCGTCAGCCAGCTCGGCAGTGATGTGCGGGGCTTCAGCGACGATGCCCTGGCCGCCGTCAACAGCTATGCCTGGCCCGGTAACGTCCGTGAGATGGAGAACCGCATCAAGGGCGCGGTGATCATGGCCGAGGGAAAACAGGTCAGCGCCGCCGACCTGGGGCTGGCCGATCATGCCGAGGGCGAGGCGCCGCTGAACCTGCGGGCCGTGCGCCAGGCCGCCGAGACGCGTGCCATCCGCGAGGCCCTGGCGCGCACGGGCGGCAACGTGTCCCGTGCGGCCGAGCTGCTCGGCATCACCCGGCCGACGCTCTACGACATGGTCAGCAAGTACGGCATCGCCACCGAGTCGCTGAGCAACGGCAACGGCAACGCCAATGGCCGCCCGGCCGGCAGCAACGGCGACCCGCCGCTCAGGCGTCCTTGAACTGGTCCGGATTGAGGTTGTGCCGGGCCAGCAGCTTGTAGAAATCGGTGCGGTTGCGCTGGGCCAGGCGGGCGGCGGCCGAGACGTTTCCGGCGGTCATGGTCAGCAGCTGGGCCAGGTAGTTGCGCGTGAATTCGTCGCGGGCCTCACTGAACGAGGGCAGGCCGGTGGTCGCGGTGTCGCCCAGAATGCCCTGCAGGACCTCGGCATCGATGATCGGGCTGCTGGTGGTCGCGGCGCACTGGCGAACGACGTTGCGCAGTTCGAGCAGGTGACCGGGCCAGGCCGCCGCCACCAGCAGCTCCAGCGCCTCCGGTGAAAACGCCCGGCCGCCGTCAGTGCCGGTGCCGCGCTCGGCATCGCACTCGGCCAGAAAGCGCTCGGCCAGCAGCGGAATGTCCTCGCGTCGCTGATCGAGTCCGGGGACCCGCAGCTGCACGGCGCCCAGCCGGTAGAACAGCTCTTCGCGGAAGGCGCCGGTCCTGACCGCCTCGCGCAGGTCGTGGCGGCTTGCCGAGACCAGACGCACGTCAAGGCCCGCGTCGGCTGCGCCACCCGTCGAGGCCATCGGGGGCAGGTGCCCCTCCTGCAGCACGCGCAGCAGCCGGCCCTGGGTGCGGGCGGGCAGGTCGCCGACTTCCTCGAGCAGCAGCGTCCCGCCTTCACAGTCACGCAACAGCCCCGGGCGGCCCGGGTGATCCGGGCCCGCCGGCTCGCCGAACAGCGTCGCCTCGAGTTCGTTCTCGGGCAGGGCATCGCAGCCCAGGGTCGCGAACGGCGCAGCCCGGCGCAGGCTGGTCTCGTGGATCAGCCGTGCCAGCCGGGTCTTGCCGCTGCCCGTCGGCCCGGTGAGCATCACGGGGCTTGCGTCTTCCGCGAGCTGGCGGATGCGGTCGAGCAGCGCCTGCATCGTGGCATTGCGGGTGACCAGCCCGTCGGCTTCGAGCGTGGTCGCGGAGCTACGGTCGGACAGCCGCATCGCCCGCTCGACCTGCTCCAGCAGCGCCTCTTTTTCAACCGGCTTGGTGAGGAAGCCGAAGGCGCCGCTCTGGGTGGCCTCGACGGCGTCGGGGATGGTGCCATGCGCGGTGAGCAGCACCACCCGCAGCCCGGGGCGGCGGCGGCGCAGTTCGCGCAGCAGGGCCAGCCCGTCCATGTGCTCCATGCGCAGGTCGGTGATCACCAGATCGGGGCTGAAGCGCGTCAGCGCCGCGAGCGCGGCCTCGCCGCTGTCCACCGGCTCCACCTCGTAGCCCTCGGTCTCGAGCCGGATGGCCAGCAGGCGCAGCAGGCCGGGCTCGTCATCGACCAGCAGGATGCGGCCGGCGGATCGCGTGGCAGGAGGGGTCATGATGCGCGATAGTTTAGCGCGACCGGCGCGGCTTCGGCGGTGACCGGGCGCAGGGGCAGGCGCACGCGGAAATGCGCCCCGCGGAACTCGCCGTCGACGATCTCCACCGTCCCGCCGTGGGCGGTGATGCACTCCAGCACCACCGACAGGCCGATGCCGGTCCCGCCGACATGGGCGTTGGCGCGCTGGCTGCCCTGGTAGAAGGCTTCGAACACCCGGCTGCGCTCGGCCTGCGGGATGCCCGGGCCGTCGTCGGCGATGTCGAGCTGCAGCCAGTCCCCCCGGGCGGCGTCTTCCGCGTCGCTCCGGGTGTCGCTCAGCGCAACGGCGCGCAGGTGCACCGTGCCATGCCTGGGCGAGTACTTGATGGCGTTCGAGACCAGGTTCTCCAGCACCAGCCGCAGCTTGTCGTGGTCGGCGCGCACGCTCAGCGGCTCGATCCGCGATTTCACCTTGAGCTGCTGGCTGGCGATCACCAGCCGGTGACGCCGCAGAACCTCCTCGAAGAGTTCGGGCAGTGCGAAGTCCGAAAGCTCGAGGGTCGCATTGCGGCTCTGCCAGGCGGAGAAGGCCAGCAGGTTCTCGATCAGCTGCTGCAGGCGGATGCCGTTGTCACGCAGGATGCGCGTGACTTCCTCCTGCCCCGGTTGCAGCGGACCCACGGCGCCATCGAGCAGCAGCTCCGTGCCCTCGCGGATGTTGGCCAGGGGGGTTTTCAGCTCGTGGGACATGTGGCGCAGGAAGCGGCTTTTTTCCTGGGCCAGCTCGCTCAGGCGCTCGCGCAGCCACTCGAGCTGTCTGCCCAGCGCCCGGATGTCCTGCGGGCCCTCGATACGCACCGGCTCGTCCAGGCGTTCCTCGCCGAGCCGTGCAATGGCCGCATCGAGCTGGCGCAGCGGCCGCAGGACCCGCAGGTACAGAAACCCCATCATCACGCTCAGCAGCGGCGCGAGCAGCAGCGTCTGCCACATCAGGGCGGTCCGGGTGGTGCGGACGTTCGCCTGGAGCGCGGACAGTTCGCCGTCCAGCAGCCCCCGGAGATGCCGCGACAGCGCCTCGGCCTGGGCAATCAGCCCGCCGAGCCGGCGGGCCAGCGTGAACTCGTCCAGCGGCTCGCCCCGCTGCGCGCCATCGAGCAGCGCCGACCCGAGCGCCGCCGACTGCCGGGCGAGTGCGGCCCGGGCGGTGCGTGTGTCGCTGTCCTGGGGCAGCGCTGTCAGCTCCGCCAGCGTGAGCACCAGCTCGATGCGCGTGCGCTCGTAGGCATCGAACAGCGCACCGTCGCCGCTGGCGTTGTACTCGCGGGCGTGGCGTTCCAGCTGACCGAGCAGATTGAAGACCTGCTGACTGATCTGCGTGGCCCGCACCCCATGTTCGACGATCACCTGGCCGCCGCGCGCGAGCTGGTCGAGGGTGACGCTGGCATAGCCCACCGCGCCCACCAGCGGCAGCGTCAACAGCGCCAGCGCCGCCATGGCCATGCCACGCAGGGTCCGCAGCCGGAACAGGCTCCGGGCGCTGGCGGGGAACAGCCTGGCGAGGGGGCGTCGGGGCGTCATGCGCCCAAGTATGCCGCGCTAGGCGGGTGTCTGCCGCAGTCGTCGCTCCCAGGCGAGCGCCGAGGTGACGATGGCGTCGAGATCGTCGTACTGCGGCTGCCAGCCCAGCACCTCGCGGATGCGCGCAGCCACCGCCACCAGCGTGGGCGGATCGCCGGCCCGGCGGGGCTCTTCGCGCACCACCAGCGGTGCGCCTGCTGCCCGTTCGACCGCGGCCAGGACCTCGCGCACGCTGTAGCCGTGGCCATAGCCGCAGTTCAGCACCTCCGAGGCGCCGCCGGCGCGCAGGTGGGCCAGCGCGCGGAGGTGGGCATCGGCGAGGTCCTCGACATGGATGTAGTCGCGTACGCCGGTGCCATCGGGCGTGTCGTAGTCGGTGCCGAATACGGCCACGTGAGGCCGCTTGCCCACTGCGGCCTCGCAGGCGACCTTGGTGAGCAGGGTCGCCTTCGGTGTGGACTGGCCGATCCGTCCTCCGGGGTCACAGCCGGCCACGTTGAAGTAGCGCAGCGCCACGTAGCTGAATGGCCGGCTGGCCGCGAGATCGCGCAGCATCCACTCGGTCATCAGTTTGGAGGTGCCATAGGGGTTGATCGGCTGCGTCGGCGTGTCCTCGCGCGCCCGGCCGCCCTCGGGAATGCCGTACACTGCCGCCGTGGACGAGAACACCACATGCCGGACGCCGCCGGCGACCGCACGCTCGAGCAGCGTGCGCGTGCTGGCGGTGTTGTTCAGGTAATACTTGAGCGGGTTTTCGACCGATTCGGGCACGATCGTATGGGCGGCGAAATGCATCACGGTGTCGATGTCATGGGCGGCGAACAGCTGGTCGAGCAGCGCGGCATCGCCGGTATCGCCCACCACCAGTTCACCGTGCAGCACGGCCGATCGGAAGCCCGTGCAGAGGTTGTCGAGCGTCACGACCCGCTCCCCGGCCTCGCCGAGCTGGCGGACCACGTGGCTGCCGATGTAGCCGGCCCCGCCGGTGACCAGGATGTTCGCTTTGGCCATGGGTGTTCCTCGCTGTCCTGCACTGCGACCCGCGTACGCGGGCCGGCCGGCGGGATTCTAGCAACGCGGGGGGTGCGCGTACGGCTGTCCGTCGCAGTTTGGACACTCGGGCGGGGGCCATGCGTCCCCGCCGTGCGCCCCCCGGCCATGAGCCCCCCGCCATGAACTCACGCCCGCGCGATGTTGCCGAAGGGGCCGCCCCCCCGTTTGCCGGGCTGCTGCCCGAGACCGTGCTGGGCGCGCTGGAGCAGCTCGGTCTGGAGGCCGACGGCACCCTGCTTGCGCTCAATTCCTACGAGAACCGGGTCTACCGGGTGGGTCTCGAGGCGGCGCCGCCGCGGGTTCTGAAGTTCTACCGTCCCGGTCGCTGGTCGGACGAGGCCATTCTCGAGGAACACGCCTTCACCCTGGAGCTGGCCGCCGCCGAGGTCCCGGTGGTTGCCCCCGAGGTGGTGGCCGGCCGTTCGCTGCACGAGGTCGACGGCTACCGCTATGCCGTGTTCCCGCTGCGCGGGGGGCAGTGGCCGGACCTCGACACCCGTGAGGACCGCGTGCGGGTCGGCCGGCTGGTCGGCCGACTGCATGCGGTCGGCCGTACCGCGCGCTTCCGCCATCGACTTCGCCTGGACGTCGAGACCTTTGGCGATACGCCGCGCGAAGCCCTGCTCGAGGGGGAGTGGCTGCCGCCGGCGCTTGTGGAGGCCTACGATGCGGTCAGCCTGCAGCTGCTCGAGGCCGCCGAGGCGCGGCTCGAGGCCGTGATGCCGGCCACGCTGCGGCTGCACGGCGATCTGCACCGCAGCAACCTGCTGGCGCGGGAGGACCTGCTGCACCTGGTCGACTTCGACGACTGCCTGACCGGTCCTGCGGTGCAGGACCTGTGGATGTTCGTCGACGGCAGCCCCGACGAGCAGGCTGCCCAGTGGGAGGCCCTGCTCGAAGGCTACGAGACCTTTATGCCGTTCGACAGAAGCGAGTGCCTGCTGGTCGAGCCGCTGCGCGCCCTGCGCATGATCCACTACGCCGGCTGGCTGGCCCGGCGCTGGCACGATCCGGCCTTCCCGCGGGCCTTTCCCTGGTTCGGCGAGCCCCGCTGGTGGGAGGAGCACGTGCTCTCCTTGAAGGAACAGCTCGCAGCGCTGCTGACGCCGGCCTGAGGTCCGGCGTACACTACGCGGCCTGCCGGCCCCCGGGGCCGACGTCCACTCCAGCCGAGGCGCCCGATCACGGGCGAAACACCATGACCACCCCATCCGCCGCGCCGGCCGAGAAGCTGCGCAATGTCGCCATCGTGGCCCATGTCGACCACGGCAAGACCACCCTGGTCGATGCCCTGCTGCGCCAGTCCGACACCCTGGCCGAACGCGCTCAGCTCGCCGAGCGGGCCATGGACCGCAACGACCTCGAGAAGGAACGCGGCATCACCATTCTCGCCAAGACCACGGCGGTGCAGTGGGACGGCTGGCGGATCAACATCGTCGATACGCCCGGCCACGCGGATTTCGGTGGCGAGGTCGAGCGGGTCATGTCGATGGTCGATGCCGTGGTGCTGCTGGTCGATGCCGTGGACGGCCCCATGCCCCAGACCCGTTTCGTGCTCTCCAAGGCTTTTGCCGCCGGGCTGAAGCCAATCGTCATCATCAACAAGATGGACCGCGACGGTGCGCGCGCCAGCTGGGTGCTGGACCAGACCTTCGATCTGATGGATCGCCTCGGCGCCACCGAGGAGCAGCTCGATTTCGCCACGCTGTACTGCTCGGCGGTCAACGGCTGGGCGTCGCTGGAGGCCGGGGTGGCGGGGACCGACATGCGCCCGCTGTTCGAGACGCTGGTGGCGCAGTGTCCGCCGCCAGCGGTGGATGCCGCCGCCCCCCTGCAGCTGCAGGTCTCGCTGCTGGACTACTCGCAGTACGTCGGCGCGCTGGCCATCGGCCGGATCACGGCCGGGCGGGTGCGGTTGAACCAGCCGGTGGCGGTGATCGACCGCGAGGGCGCGGTGCGTCGCGAGCGCATCGTCAAGGTCTACCGCTTTCATGGTCTCGAGCGGGTGGAAGTGGAAGAGGCCAGCGCCGGGGACATCGTCGCGGTCGCCGGGATCGAGCGCCCGCAGGTCTCCGACACGCTCTGCGACCCCGAGCACGTGCGCGCGCTGCCAGCCCTTTCGGTGGACGAGCCGACCATCAGCATGACCTTCGAGACCAACGACTCGCCTTTCGCCGGGCGCGACGGCAAGTACGTGACCTCGCGGCAACTGCGCGACCGGTTGATGCGCGAGGCCGTGCACAACGTGGCGCTTCGGGTCGGTGAGACCGAGGATCCCGAGAAATTCCTGGTCGAGGGCCGCGGCGAGCTGCACCTCTCGGTGCTGCTGGAGACCATGCGTCGCGAGGGCTACGAGCTCGCGGTCTCCCGCCCGAAAGTCATCGAGCGCGAGGTCGACGGCGAGCTTCAGGAACCCTACGAGCAGGTCACCGTCGACATCGACGAGGCCCATCAGGGCGGCATCATGGAGGCGCTGGCCGAGCGCGGCGGCCAGCTCGTCAACCTGCTGGCCGACGGGACCGGGCGCATCCGGCTGGATTACGAAATGCCCGCCCGCGGGCTGATCGGATTCCAGACACGCTTCCGCACCCTCACAGCCGGCAGCGGGCTGCTCTACCACAGCTTCGAGCGCTGGGGCCCCAAGGCGAAGCTCAAGGCGCGCAGCCGCGACCGCGGGGTGCTGATCGCCAATGGTACGGGCACCACCGTCGGCTATGCGCTGTTCAACCTCCAGGAACGCGGCCGACTGTTCGTCGGGCCCGGCGTGGAGGTCTACGAGGGGCAGATCATCGGTCTGCACAGCCGTGACAACGACCTCACGGTCAACCCCATGAAGGCCAAGCAGCTCACCAATATCCGCGCGGCGGGCAAGGACGAGAACGTCCAGCTCTCCCCCCCGCAGCTCGTCACCCTGGAGCAGGGGCTGGAGTTCATCGAGGACGACGAGCTCATGGAGATCACGCCGCAGGAGATCCGCCTGCGCAAGCGCCACCGTTTGGAACACGAGCGCAAGCGCGCCTCGCGCGCCGCCGGCTGAGTTTCCCGCCGTCGCCGGCCGCCGGACCGCTTGGCGGTCACGGGTGGCCGTGCGGCAGATCGCGCCTGCCGTCGCGATACGGGGAATTACCTACCCGTCCGGCGCAATTACGGATCAACGGACGAGCGGTCAATTAAGACAATGTCCTCCGCCTGTGCGGGCCCCGGGTACGTCTCCGGGCCGGGCTCCGCCACCACCCGGCGTCGAGGAACCAGAATCAATGAGCACCTCCGAGACCTACCACGACAAGGTCGTACGGCAATTCGCCATCATGACGGTCGTCTGGGGCGTCGTCGGCATGCTGGTCGGCGTGATCATCGCCGCGCAGTTGCTGTGGCCCGCCCTGAACTTCGATATCCCCTGGCTGAGTTACGGGCGCCTGCGTCCGCTGCACACCAACGCGGTGATCTTCGCCTTCGGCGGCAGTGGCCTGTTCGCGACGTCCTACTACATCGTCCAGCGTACCTGCCACGCCAAGCTGTTCGCGCCCAAGCTCGCCGCGTTCACCTTCTGGGGCTGGCAGGCGGTGATCGTCGCGGCGGCCATCACCCTGCCGCTGGGCATCACCCAGGGCAAGGAATATGCGGAGCTCGAGTGGCCGATCGCCATCCTCATCGCGGTGGTCTGGGTGGCCTATGCGGTCGTGTTCTTCGGCACCATCGCCCAGCGCCGGGTCAAGCACATCTACGTGGCGAACTGGTTCTTCGCCGCCTACATCCTGACCATCGCCGTGCTGCACATCGTCAACAACCTGGCGATCCCGGTCGGGCTGTGGAAGTCCTACCCGATCTACTCGGGCGTGGTCGATGCCATGGTGCAGTGGTGGTATGGCCACAACGCGGTCGGCTTCTTCCTGACTGCCGGCTTCCTCGGCATGATGTATTACTTCGTGCCCAAGCAGGCCCAGCGCCCGATCTACTCCTACCGCCTGTCGGTGATCCACTTCTGGGCGCTGATCTCGCTGTACATGTGGGCGGGCCCGCATCACCTGCACTACACCACGCTGCCGGACTGGGTGCAGTCGCTCGGCATGGTGTTCTCGCTGATGCTGCTCGCGCCGAGCTGGGGCGGCATGATCAACGGCATCATGACCCTCTCGGGCGCGTGGCATAAGCTTCGCACCGACCCCATCCTGAAGTTCCTGATCGTCTCTCTGTCGTTCTACGGCATGTCGACCTTCGAGGGGCCGATGATGTCGATCAAGACGGTCAACGCGCTGTCCCATTATACCGACTGGACCGTGGGCCACGTGCACTCCGGGGCGCTGGGCTGGGTGGGCTTCATCACCATCGGCTCGCTGTATGCGCTGATTCCCCGTCTCTACGGCCTGAAGCAGATGTACAGCGTGAAGCTCATGGACTGGCACTTCTGGATCGCAACCATCGGCATCGTGCTCTATATCGCCGCGATGTGGATGGCCGGGGTGATGCAGGGCCTGATGTGGCGGGCGGTCAACGAGGACGGCACGCTGACCTACACGTTCATCGAGAGCATCGCGGCCACCTATCCGTACTACGCGGTGCGCCTGCTCGGCGGTGTGCTCTATCTCGGCGGCATGCTGATCATGGTCTACAACGTCTGGAAGACCATCGCGCAGCGTGATGCCGTGGCAGTGAATCCGCCGGTGATCAAGACCGTCGCGGCCTGAGCGGCCGTCGCACGAGGAAGGAAGACATCGATGAAGCATGATGTTGTCGAGAAACGCGTGGGCCTGATGGGTGTGCTGATCATCGCGGTGATCAGCGTCGGCGGGCTGGTGGAGATCGTGCCGCTGATGTTCTCGGCGCCGATCGTCGAGCCGGCCGAAGGTGTCGAGCCGTACTCCGCGCTGGAACTCGAGGGCCGGGACATCTATATCCGCGAGGGCTGCTACAACTGCCACTCGCAGATGATCCGGCCCTTCCGCGCCGAGACCGAGCGCTATGGCCATTACTCGCTGGCCGGTGAGAGCGTCTACGACCGCCCCTTCCAGTTCGGCTCAAAGCGCACGGGTCCGGATCTGGCGCGGGTCGGGGGTCGCTATTCCGACGAGTGGCATCGCCTGCATCTGATCGCCCCGCGGGATCTCGTGCCCGAGTCGAACATGCCAGGGTATCCCTGGCTGGAACGGCGCTATGTCGATCACACGCGCACACCGGTGAAGATGCGGCGGCTGCGCATGCTTGGCCACCCGTACACGGACGAGCAGATCGAGCGTGCCTCGGCCGACGTCGAGGGCCGGACCGAGATGGAAGCCTTGATCGCCTATCTGCAGGGCCTGGGGACGAACCTCCAGGGTCGGCGCTGAGGCCCGGGGACACGCGCATATGGACATGACCGTGTTTCGCACCGTCAGCCTGCTGCTGATGTTCGGGGCCTTCACGGCCATCGTCATCTGGGCGTACAGCCGACGGCCAAAAAAGGATTTCGAGGAGGCCTCCAGGCTGGCCCTGGACGAAGAAGACCGGCGGGAACACGAACGGCGGAGCCGGGAGCAGGAACAGGCGCAGGCCACGGGCGAGCGTCGTGACGGGCAGGAGAAGCAATAGATGAGCACGTTCTGGAGCTGGTACGTCATCGTACTCACTGTTCTGAGCATCGCCGGGATCTGGTGGCTGATCCGCTGGACCTCTCAGCCGATCCCGAAGGAGGAGGGCGGGACCACCCACCACGTGTGGGACGAGGATCTCGAGGAGTACAACAACCCGCTGCCGCGCTGGTGGCTGAACATGTTCTACATCTCGATCGTGTTCTCCATCGGCTACCTGCTGCTGTACCCGGGACTGGGTAATTTCGCCGGGCTGCTCGGCTGGAGTTCCTCGGGGCAGTACGAGCGCGAGGTTGCCCGCGCCGAGGCGATCTACGCCGAGATCTTCGAGCGGTTCGCGGCCGTGCCCATTCCGGAACTCGCCCGCGACGCCGAGGCCATGCGCGCCGGGCACAACCTCTACATGAACAACTGCGCGATGTGTCATGGCTCCGACGCCCGTGGCGCGCTGAGTTTCCCCAACCTGGCCAATAACGACTGGCTCTGGGGCGGCACGCCGGAGGCGCTGGTCCATTCCATCGCCCTGGGTCGCAATGGCGTGATGCCGGGCTGGGGTGATCCGCTGGGCGAGGAGGGCGTGGCCGCGGTAACCGAGTACACCCTGAAACTCGCCGGCCGCGACCATGATGCCGAACTCGCCGCCGCCGGCGCGTCGAGCTACGCCATGTTCTGCGTGGCCTGCCATGGCCCCGAGGGTCGCGGCAACACGGCGCTCGGCGCACCCAACCTCACCAACGACATCTGGCTGCACGGCGGCAGCCGCGCGCGCATCGCCCGGATCATTCGCGAGGGGGTGATGAACGAGATGCCGGCCCAGGGACACCTGCTCGGGGACGACCGCGTCCACGTGCTGGCGGCCTACGTATACAGCCTCAACCTGGAGGACTGATGCGCCCGGCGCCGGAATTCGACGAGCGGGGTGGGGCCGGGGCGTCGCCACCAGGATCGCTCGACACCGCGCCGGAGTGGACCACGCGTCAGCAGGATATGGCCAACGTGCTGTGGGCCTCGTTCCTGGCCGCCTGTGTGGCCAGCGTGGTGTTTTTCGCTATGGTCGATCCCCTGGAGCTTGCGGCCATCAGCACCCCGATGCTCGAGATCAGCCGGATGGCCGGCTACGCGATCGGGTTTTTCTTCTTCTGGGGCATCGCCGCACTGGCGAGCACCGTGACCAGCTTCATGGTCCGCACGGCGGTGCGCCGGAACCGGGCGGGTCGGGACTGATTGCCTGACCGGCACGGCCATATGGCGTCACACCGGGCGCCAAGGCAGGGACGAATGAGCAAGACCGCGACACCGGACACCGAGAGCCTCTACGCGTCCGCGCCCAAGATCTATCCGCGCGAGGTCAGCGGTGTATTCGCGCGGCTGCGGGTGGCGGCCGTGTGGCTGCTGCTCGGTATTTTCTACGGGCTGCCGTGGGTGCGCTTCGACGGCCGCCAGGCGGTGCTGTTCGATCTGCCGGCGCGCCAGTTCCACATCTTCGGTCTGACGTTCTGGCCCCAGGATTTCCTGTTCATGGCGCTGCTGCTGATCCTCGCCGCGCTCACCCTGTTCTTCGTCACTGCGCTGGCGGGTCGGCTGTGGTGTGGCTATGCCTGCCCGCAGACTGTCTGGACCGAAGTGTTTCTCTGGATGGAGCGGATTACCGAGGGTCCCCGCGCGAGACGCATGAAGCTGGACAAGGCACCGTGGAACCGCGAGAAACTGCTGCGCAAGGGGGCCAAGCAGTGCCTGTGGATCGGCTTCGCGCTGTTCACGGGGTTTACCTTCGTGGGGTATTTCACGCCCATCACCGAACTGGCGGGCAAGGTCGCCACCTTCGGTACGGGCCCGTGGGAGACCTTCTGGGTGCTGTTTTACGGCTTCGCCACTTATGGCAATGCCGGTTTCCTGCGCGAGCAGGTGTGCAAGTACATGTGCCCCTATGCACGTTTCCAGAGCGCGATGTTCGATCGCGATACGCTGATCATCAGCTATGACGAGGGCCGCGGTGAGCCCCGGGGCGGGCGCAAGCGTGACGAGGACCCGCGGGCGCGTGGACTGGGCGACTGCATCGACTGCACGCTCTGCGTGCAGGTCTGTCCCACCGGGATCGACATCCGCGAAGGCCTGCAGTACGAGTGCATCGCATGTGCGGCGTGTATCGATGCCTGCGATGACGTGATGGACCGGATGAACTATCCACGCGGACTCATCCGCTATTCCACGCAGAACGCGATGGACGGCAGGCCCTCACGCGTGCTGCGGCCGCGAACGCTGATCTATGCCGCGCTGCTGACCGTGCTGTTCGGTATCTTCGTGTACTCCATCGCCAATCGCAGCCCCGTCGAGCTTGACGTCATCCGCGATCGCAACGCCCTCTACCGCGAAGTGCCGGGCGGCTACATCGAGAACGTCTACATGCTGCGGCTGCTGAACAAGCAGCAGCAGGCCCAGAGTTTCACGCTCAGCGCCAGCGGGCTGCCCGACCTGGTCATCGATCACGGCGCAGAGCGCCTGACCCTCGAGCCGGGCGAGATCCTGACCGTGCCGGCGCGTCTGCGCGTGCCGCGTGGTGCCGCCGCCGAGGGCCGCTACGACGTGGTGATCGAGGTGCGCTCGCTGGATGATCCCGATGTCGGTACCCGCCATCGCAGCCGCTTTTTCATGCCTGAGTCCTGATCGACCCTTACGGGAAGCCTGCCATGCAAGACCCGATGCAAGACGAAATGTACCTGCGCGCCACCGAGGCGACCGATACCAAGCCCTGGTACCGTCAGCGCTGGCCCTGGCTGGTGATGATTCCGCCGGCCGGCGGGGTGTTCGCCGGACTGACGCTGCTGTTCACGGCCCTCAACTCGCCCAACCCCATGGTGGTGGATGACTATAGCCGTATCGCCCGCTACACCGAGGCGCGGATGGAGCGCGACCGTGCCGCAGCGTCGCTCGGTCTGTCGGCCGAGCTGCGCATCGTCAAGGGCAGTGACCCGAAGGGACTGGAGATGGTCATCGTCTCACCGGTGGAGCGTCTGCCGGTGACGCTGAACCTCGCGCTGCGCCACCCCACCCGCGCGGAGCTCGACCGCGAGGTCCTGCTGCGCTACGACGGCGACGCCTACCGCGCGACGCTCGAGGATCTGGGCCCGGGTCGCTACTACCTGCAGCTCGAGCCGGACACCCGCAGCTGGCGGCTGACCGGCGAGCTGGGCCCCGAGCGCTCGCGGGTTTCGATGAAGCCGCCCTTCGGTGACGGCCACATGCGTGACCTGCAGCCGCAAAGTACCGCGCAGGGCCCTGTGTGAGCAGCTGTTTTCACTGCGGCGAGCCGGTCCCGCGCGGGGTGGACCTGCGCGTCGACATCGAAGGTGCGCCGAGGCGGATGTGCTGTGCCGGCTGCAAGGTTGCCGCAGAGCTGATCCGTGACCTGGGTCTGGAGAACTACTACCGTTTCCGCGAGGCCGGAGGTGCGCCAACGCCGCCCGAACCCGGGGACGCCGGGCGCTTCGAGGTCTACGATCGGCCGCAGATGCTGGCCTGCGTGTCGCAGACCTGCGGCGGCAGCCCGCTGCGTGAGTCCGACATTCTGCTGGAGGGCATCCGCTGCGCCGCCTGCACCTGGCTGATCGAGTCCTCGCTTGCGCGGGTGGAGGGGGTGGAGGAGGCGCAGGTGGCCTTGGCCACCGGGCGCATGCGCCTGGTCTGGGATCCGGCCCGGGTCAGGCTCTCGGAACTGCTGGCACGGGTCGCCGCACTCGGCTACCGCCCGTTGCCCGTCCAGGGCAATGTCGTGCTCGAGGCCCAGGCGCGGGAGCGGCGCACCCATCTGAAGCGGGTGTTCGTCGCCGCCATCGGCATGATGCAGGTGATGACCTTCGCCGCAGCGGTCTATCTGGGACTGCCGCGGGGCATGGAAGAGGTCTATCACCAGTTCTTCCGCTACATCAGCATGCTGGTGGCTACCCCGGTGGTGTTCTATTCGGCCGCACCGTTTTTCAAGCGAAGCTGGCATGACCTGCGGCGCGGGGCGATCAGCATGGACGTGCCAGTGGCCATCGCCATCGGGCTCGGCTATGCGGCAAGCCTGTGGTTCACCTTCATCGGTGAGGGCGAGGTCTACTACGACTCGATCACCATGTTCACCTTCTTCCTGCTGGTGGGGCGTTATCTCGAGATGCTCGCCCGTCACCGCACGGGCGACGCCGCCGATGCCCTTGCCCGGCTCAGCCCGCAGACCGCGCAGCGGCTTGCCGCCGATGGCGGACTCGAGCAGGTGGGCGTGGCCGAGCTGGCGGTCGGCGAGCGGGTCAGGGTGCTGCCCGGCGAGGCCTTCCCGGCCGATGGCGTGCTGCTGTCCGGGCGCACGCGTGTCGACGAGTCGCTGCTGACCGGCGAGTCCAGGCCGCTGGCGCGGGCGGCCGGCCAGCCCGTCGTGGGCGGCAGCCTCAACCTGGGCTCTGCCGTGGATGTCGAAATCCGTCGCACCGGCGGCGATACCCTTCTGTCGGGCATTGCGCGCATGCTCCACCGCGCCCAGGCCGAGCGTCCACCCATGGTGCTGGCCGCCGACCGCGTGGCCCGCTGGTTCGTCGGCGGCATCATCGTGGTCGCGGCGGTGGTGTTCGGTATCTGGTGGCAGGTCGATCCCTCGCGCGCCTTCGAGATCACCCTCGCGGTGCTGGTGGTGACCTGTCCCTGCGCCCTGTCGCTGGCCATGCCCACGGCGCTGACCGTGGGCACGGGCGCAATGGCCCGGCGAGGGCTGCTGGTGACACGCCCGGGCAGCCTGGAGCGGCTGGCCAAGGCCGACACCGTGCTGTTCGACAAGACCGGCACCCTGACGCACGGGCGCATCCGGCTGGCGGGGATCCAGCCGACGCCCCGGTGTGACGAGCGCCGTGCGCTGGCCCTCGCCAGTGCCCTTGAGGCGCACAGCGAACACCCGCTGGCGGCGGCCTTCGGCGAACCGTCTGGTGGCGATGGTCCGACGCCGGTGGCCGAGGCGGTGGTCAGCCACCCAGGGCTGGGCCTTGCGGGCCGCATCGAGGGCGTGGACTACCGTATCGGGCGGCGCGATTTCCTCGCCGGCTGGGTCGGCCAGCCGCTCCCGCCTTCCGACCGGGAGGATGCCGGCAGCCAGGTGCTGCTGGCTGATCGTAAGGGCCTGCTGGCGGTGTTCCGTGTGGCCGATGAGCTGCGCCCCGAGGCCGCCGCCGTGGTCGAGGGGCTGGCCGGCGCCGGGCTGCGCGCCGAGCTGGTCAGTGGCGATCATGCAGGGGCCGTGGCGGCCGTGGCTGCGCGCCTGGGCATCGATCACTGGCAGGCGGGTCTGCTGCCCGAGGACAAGCTCGCCCGGGTGCGTGCGCTCCAGGACGAGGGCCAGCGGGTGGCGATGGTCGGGGACGGCGTCAACGACGCGCCGGTGCTGGCGGGGGCTGATGTGTCCGTGGCGCTGGCCCGCGGCACGCCCCTGGCGCAGAATTCCGCGAGCATTGTTCTGCTGGGCGAATCGCTCGGACCTCTGGCCGAGGGCGTGCGGCTGTCGCGGCGCACGCTGACGATCATCCGCCAGAACATGGCGATGTCCCTGGCCTACAACCTCTCGGCGCTGCCCCTGGCCGCCATGGGCGTGATCCCGCCGTGGCTGGCGGCCATCGGCATGTCGGCCTCCTCGCTGGTGGTGGTCCTGAATGCGCTTCGCCTGGGGCGCGACCGCCCGGTCGGGGGTGACCCCGTGCCGGCGACGCCCGCTGTGGGCGCGGCGCGCGCCTGAGGCCTCCGGCATGAACATCATCTTCGTCCTGATCCCGTTGAGCCTCATGCTGCTGGGCCTGGCCGTGTGGGCGTTCTTCTGGGCGGTGCGGAGTCGACAGTTCGAGAACCTCGAGGTCGAGGCCTGGCGCATCCTGATGGACGACGAGGCGCCGTCACGCGAACGGTCGGCCAAGGCGCGACCCGACACGGAAGACCGGGGTCAGCCGTGAACCTCACCCTGGCGGCCGCCTTCCTGGTCGGTCTTGCCGGCAGCGTCCACTGCCTGGGCATGTGTGGCGGCATCTCCGCAGCCCTCAGCATGGGCACCGCCGGGCGCCACCGGGTGCTGGGGCCGGTCCTCAACAGCGCCGGCCGGGTCACCACCTACGTGCTGGGCGGGGCACTCGTGGGGGCGCTGGGTTGGGGGCTGCTCGAGCTGCTGGGGGTGCCGGCCCTGGGCCGCGGGTTGATGTGGTTCACCGCCGCGCTGTTCGTGATCATGGGAGTGTCCATGCTGTTCCGGCTGCCGGGGCTGCTCTGGCTGGAGCGCGGCGGCGCGCGGCTTTGGCGGCACCTGGCGCCGCTGGCCCGACGCAGCTTCCTGCTGCGGGGGCCGCTGGGCGCCTATGCCGCGGGGCTGGTCTGGGGCTGGCTGCCCTGTGGTCTGGTCTACACCATGCTGGCTGCTGCGGCGGCCAGCGGCTCGCCGTTGCACGGGGCGGCGCTGATGGCGAGCTTCGGGCTGGGCACGAGTCTTGCCATGGCGACCACCGGCTATGCCGCCGGGAGCGGCGGTGCTGGTCTTGGCCAACGGGCGTGGCTGCGCCGGCCCGTGGGCGCGCTGCTCGTGCTGGTCGGGGTCTGGACGGCGCTGGGCGCCGGGGCCGTATTCCCCGGCGCCGGTCAGGGCCTCGGCGAGCCCGCCGGACAGCCGCCGTCGACTGCGGCATACTCGGGGTTCTGAGCCGGCGCGGCCGGTGGAGCGCGAGTATGGGCAATCGACCGGACAGGTTGCCGGATCCGCCGCCGCAGCGCGGCCCCCGGCGAAGCAACGGTGGTGATCGCCGTGGCGAAGGCGACGGCGGCGCGGGCGGTGGGCGCGGCTTCCCCGGGGGGCTATGGCTGCTCTATGTGCTGCTGGTCGGCCTGCTGGTGCTGCTGTTCCTGCAGCAGCCGCCCGGCGTCAGCCGGGTGGATATTCCCTACAGCGAATTCAAGGGGCTGGTCGAGAGCGGTGACGTGGCGGAGGTGATCCTGCGCGGGAAC
>SKYU01000059.1 GCA_007127715.1 Gammaproteobacteria bacterium
AGATTGGCCTCGTGCGGCCCAGGGTCCCGGTCGCCGACGGCCTCGCGTACCACGACCGGGATGAATCCGTGCTGCACGGCATCGACGGTGGAGGCCCGCACGCAGCCTGAGGTCGACAGACCGGCGATCAGCACGGTGTCGATCCCCAGCGATGTCAGGGTGGAGGCCAGGCTGGTGCCGAAAAAGGCGCTGGCGTACTGCTTGGTGA
Organism: Gammaproteobacteria bacterium; assembly: GCA_007127715.1. Taxonomy (GTDB): domain Bacteria; phylum Pseudomonadota; class Gammaproteobacteria; order Steroidobacterales; family PWYM01; genus PWYM01. The sequence goes on from SKYU01000059.1 coordinate 209, forward strand.
TCACCGGTTCGCCAGGCGCAGGCGCCAGTCCCTCGGCGAAGGCCCCCATCGGAGAGCCCTGCTCGAAGGCGCGCAGCGCCCTGACCTTGCGGAAAAACACGCCACCATCCACGCCTCCGGGTGTGAAGACGACATTGGTATGCAGTACGGGGATGCCCGCGCGACGGGCGGCGGTCAGCAGCGTCACGCAGTGCTCGCGTGCCGATTCGACGCCGGCGTAGAGCGGGGAGTCTGGCAGCAGGTAGGCCTGGACGAAGTCGATCACGACCAGCGCCGGGCGCCGGCCGAGCGGGAGGTCGCCGCCGAAGCCGGCGGCGGCGTAGTCGGCATGCAGGTCTTTGGCCATGATCAGATGATCCCCTGGGCGCGCAGCGCCTCCATGCGACTGTCATCATAGCCGAGCAGCCCACGGTAGACCTCGTCGTTGTGCTGCCCGAGGTCCGGCCCGACGGCGCGGACCTGGCCGGGCGTCAGCGAGAGTTTCGGTGCGATGTTCTGCATCTTCAGGGAGCCGAGCTCCGGGTGCATGACTTCGATGATCGCCTGACGTGCCTTGAAATGTGGATCCTCGAGCATTTCGGGGGCCCGGTAGATGCCACCGGCCGGGATGCCGTGCTCGTCCATCAGCGCGATCAGCTGCTCCTGGGTCAGCGTGCGTGTCCACTCTGCGATCAGATCGTCGAGTTCCTGCTGACGCTGGCCGCGCGCTGTGTGGCTGCTGTAGCGCGGATCGTCGGCCAGCTCGGGCCGGCCCATCGCCGTTGCGAGGCGCCGGAAGACGGTGTCCTGGTTGGCGGCGATCAGGTGCAGCTTGTCATCCTTGGTGGGGTAGACGTTCGAGGGGGCCACGTTGGGCAGGATCGAGCCCTGGCGCTCCCGGATGTAGCCAACCGCGTCATACTCGGTGATCAGCGACTCCATCATGTTCAGCACAGCTTCATAGATCGCCGAGTCCACCACCTGCCCGCGTCCGGTGCGCTCGCGGTAGTGCAGCGCCGACAGTGCGCCCACGCAGGCGAAGGTGGCCGCCAGGGAGTCGCCGATGCTGATGCCCATCCGGCTTGGCGGGGTCCGGGGGTCGCCGCAGACATACCGCAGTCCGCCCATGGACTCACCGACCGCGCCGAAGCCGGCACGGCGGGAGTAGGGGCCTGTCTGGCCGAAGCCCGACACCCGGATCATGATCAGTCGCGGGTTGATCTCGGCCAGGGTCTGATAGTCGAGATTCCAGCGCTCCATGGTCCCGGGACGGAAGTTCTCCAGCAGGAAGTCCGCGTCCCGGATGAGCTCGCGGACAATCTCCTGTCCGGCAGCCTCGCGCAGGTTCAGCGTCACTGATTTCTTGTTGCGGGCGATGACCGGCCACCACAGCGATTTCCCATGGGCTTTCTCCTGGCCCCACTCGCGCATCGGGTCGCCCTTCCCGGGGGGCTCGACCTTGATGACCTCGGCGCCAAAATCGCCCAGCAGTTGGCCGCAGAAGGGGCCGGCGAGCAGCGTGCCCATTTCGATTACGCGCAGGCCGGACAGGGCTCCGGCGGGAGTGGTGGCGTCGGTGGTCATGACTGTTGTCCCGTGGTCTGGTGGTTGTCGTGACGGGCGGGATGCCGTCCGGATGTGTCGCGGGTGTAGCCGCGAGGGCGATAGTGTATACAATCCGGGTTCGACCGGGGTCAAGGCGCGGATCGGGACTGACGCAGCCCCTCCGGCCTGTATACAATCGGACGATCTACAGGGTAAGGGCGCCGAAGCGGGGTGATCAGCCTGGCGGCCGCCACGACCGGGAGTCTGTCCATGCAGCGCATCGAAATCGTCGAAGTCGGACCACGCGACGGTCTGCAGAGTGAGCCTGAAGTCCTGCCGACGGCCACCAAGATCGAGTACATCAACCGGGCCGTTGCGGCGGGCATCCGGCGGCTGGAAGTGGCGAGTTTCGTGCATCCCCGGAAGGTGCCACAGATGGCCGATGCCGAGGCCGTGCTCGCCGGGCTGCCGCGGCGGGACGACGTGGTCTACGCCGGGCTGGTACTCAACCGCCGAGGCTTCGACCGCGCCCGGGAGGCCGGGGTGGACGAGATCGGCATGCCCGTGGTCGCAACGGACACCTACAACCAGCGTAACCAGGGAGTGCCGACGGCCGAATCGGTACGCGACTGGCTGGAGATCGCCGCTGAGGCGCGACGCGCCGGTATCCGAGCAAGCGTGACCATCTCCGCAGCCTTTGGCTGTCCTTTCGAGGGCGAGGTGCCGCTGGCGCGGGTGCTCGAGATCGCCGAGCAGGTGGCGGAGGCCGAACCTGTGGAGATTGCGCTGGCCGACAGCATCGGGGTCGGTGTGCCTGCGCAGGTCACCGAGATGATCGGCGCAGTGCGCGAGCGCCTGCCGCACATACCGATACGCTGCCACTTCCACAACACCCGCAACACCGGACTGGCGAACGCCTACGCGGCGGTGCAGGCGGGCGTCAGTGCGCTGGATGCGAGTATCGGCGGCATCGGCGGTTGCCCGTTCGCCCCGGCGGCCACGGGCAACATCCCGACCGACGATCTCGTGTACATGCTCAATCGATCGGGTATAACCACCGGCGTGGACCTGGCCGGTATCATTGCGACCAGCGAGTGGCTCGCAGAGACGCTTGGGCGGGGTGTCCCGGCCATGCTGCCCAAGGCGGGCAGCTTTCCGGAGGTCGTGGCGCAGAACGCGGCCTGACCGACGCTTTGAAAAGGGTCATCGGTCGCGCAGGTGGCGGGTCCGGTGGCGAGGTAAACAGGGTGGATCCGCGGGTCCACAACAACAGGCAACAACCAGCCAAATCGGGTGATCAGATGAGTTATCGCTTGGGAGTCGACGTAGGGGGCACTTTCACCGACCTGCTGTTGGTGAATGAAAAGTCCGGAGATATTTTCACGGCCAAGGTGCCCAGCACTCCGCACGATTCTTCGATCGGTGTGCTCAACGGAATCGAGAAGGTCTGCGCGAACGCGGGAATCGATCCGCAGCTGATCACGCACGTGATGCACGGCACCACCGTGGCCACCAACACCATGCTCGAAGGCAACGGGGCGAAGGTGGGTCTGGTGACCACCCGCGGCTACCGTCAGGTGCTGCAGATCGCACGCTCCTACGTACCGGGCGGCCTCGGCGGCTGGGTCATCTACAACAAGTCCAACCCCATTGCGCCGCTGGCGCTCACGGTCGAGGCCGAAGAGCGGATGAGCGCGCAGGGCAAGGTGGTGCGCAAGCTCGACGAGGCGCAGATCGAGGCGGAGCTGGCCCGCCTGCGCGACAAGGGCATCGAGGCACTGACCGTGTCGCTGATCAACTCGTTCGCCAACCCGGCCAACGAGAAGAAGATCAAGCGCGTCGCCGCGAAGGTCATGCCGGGCATTCCGGTGTCGCTGTCCTCCGAGGTGGTGCCGGAGATGCAGGAGTACGAGCGCACGGTGACCACCGTCGCCAACTCCTTCGTGCGCCCGAAGGTACAGACCTATATCCGGAACCTGCACCGCGAACTCACCCGCAAGATGAAGAACGTCCAGCTGCACGTGCTGCGTTCGGACGGTGGTCTGGCCGCGGCCAAGGCGGCCGAGGAGATGCCGGTCAACCTGCTGATGAGTGGCCCGGCCGGCGGCGTGTCCGGCGCCATCTGGGTCGCCAGCCAGGCGGGCTTCCCGAACCTGCTGACCTTCGACATGGGCGGCACGTCGACCGACGTCTGCCTCGTGCAGGACGGCAAGGCCCAGCTTCGCCGTGAGACCACGGTGGGGGACGTGACCGTCCGTGCCTCGTCGGTCGATGTGCGTACGGTCGGCGCCGGCGGCGGTTCCATCGCAAAGGTGCCGGAGTTGACCAAGGCACTTCGCGTCGGCCCCGAGAGCGCCGGTGCGGCGCCCGGTCCGGCGGCTTACAACAAGGGTGGCGAGCTGCCCACGGTGACCGATGCCAACGTCGTGCTCGGGTACCTGCCGGCTGAGGTGAAACTCGGCGGCGACATGGAAATCCGCAAGGACCTGGCCGAGGCTGCCGTGGAGAGCATCGCCAAGTCGCTGGATCTCTCCGTGCACGAGGCGGCTTCCGGCATCATCGATATCGTCAACGAGAACATGTGCGGCGCGCTGCGCCTGGTCTCGGTGGAACAGGGCCATGATCCGCGTGATTTCGCGCTGATCGCCTTCGGCGGCGCCGGGCCCCTGCATGCCAATGCGCTCGGCAAACTGATGGGGTCGTGGCCGGTGATCATTCCGCCGGGCCCAGGTGTGCTGTGCGCCTATGGTGATGCCACCACGCGGGTGCGTGATGAGGCCTCGCGAACCTTCATCCGCAAGTTCTCGGACACCGATGTCGACGAAGTGGCAGGGATCTTCGAAGATCTCGCGGACGTCGCGGCCAAGACGCTGGACAAGGAAGGTGTGCCGCGGAAGGACCAGTCTGTCAGCTACCAGGTGGACGTGCGCTACCACGGGCAGGGCCTGCAGCTGACGGTCGATGTGGATCTCAAGAAACTGCGCAAGCAGGGGTTGGCTGCCATCGGTACCCCCTTCGACGAGATGCACCGCCAGCTGTTCACCTTTGCACTCGACCTCGACAAGGAGCTCGTCAACCTGCGCGCTGTGGTCCAGGGCAAGCCGACCAAGGTCAAGGCCCCCGAGCTCAAGCGCGGAGGGCCGAGCGCCAAGGCAGCGGTCATTGCCGAGCACAAGATCTATGCCGACGGCAAGTTGCGCAAGGCACAGATCTATGATCGCTCGCGGCTCAAGGCCGGCAACAAGATCGAAGGCCCGGCGGTAGTCATGGAGATGGACTCCACCACCGTCATCCTGCCGGGGCATACCGGGAGTGTGGACAAGTTTGGCAACATCCTGATCAACCCCAACACGAGCGGGAAGTCGACGACCAGGAAGGCCGCGCCGAAGAAGACTGCGGCCAGCAAGACCGCGGCGAAGAAGAAAGCCGCGTCGAAGCGCTAGTCGGGCCTCACCACGCGGGGCGCCATCACACTACAGGATCACGCAGAGAGTAGAGACCCATGCCAGCACAGATCATCGAAACCAGTAAAAAGGCCTTCAAGCGCAAGAAGGTCGACCCGATTACCCTCGACATTGTCGAAAATGCCATGCTGAACGCGCGTCATGAGATGGATGCCGTACTGTTTCGTACCGCGATGTCTCCGGGCATCCGCGAGCAGGGCGATGCGTTTCCAATGATTGCGAACCGCGACGGCAAGATGGTCGTCGGCCAGTTCGGCTCGTTCATTTACGGGTTCCTGAAAGGATTCGACGACACCATCGAGGAAGGCGATGTCTTCCTCACCTCGGATCCGTACTCGGCCAACGGCGCGATCAGCCACGCCAACGACTGGCTGTTGCTCAAGCCCATTTTCAAGGATGGACGCATCATCGCATGGGCTGCGATGTTCGGACACATGACCGATATCGGTGGCAAGGTGCCGGGCAGTCTGCCGACCGATGCACGGCAGATCTATGAAGAAGGCGTGGTGATCCCGCCGGTGAAAATCTACCGGAAGGGCGAATTGCAGCAGGACGTGCTCAAGCTCATCCTGCATAACTGCCGCCTTCCGCACTGGAATCTCAGCGACTTCAACGCCGTTGTGGCGGCCATCCGTACTGCCGAGAAGCGTTGCATCGAGCTCGCGAAGCGCTTTGGGGATGACGTCTACTATTCGGCGCTGGAAGAGCTGCTGGATCGCAACTACCGCGCAATGCGGGAGCTCATCCAGACCACCGTGCCCGAGACCAAGCAGTATTTCGAAGACTACATCTGCGACGACGGTATGGGCATGGGCCCGTACAAGATTCGCTGCGCCATGTGGCGTGAGGGCGAGAAGGTCATCTTCGATTTCAATGGGACAGATCCGCAATCCATCGGGCCCGTGAACTTTCTCCTCAACGAGGAGATGTTCAAGATGTTCTGCGGTGTCTACATGATCATGGTGTTCGATCCCCAGATCATGTTCAACGACGGCTTCTACGATCTCATGGAAGTGCGTATTCCCGAGGGCACACTGCTCAAGCCGAAGAAGCCGGCGGCCCTGTCCTGCCGTACCCATGCGCTGGGGCGTATCTTCGATATCCTCGGCGGTCTCCTCGGTCAGGGCAGCCCGGAGTTCCTCTGCGCCGCAGGCTTCTCCGACAGCCCGCACTTCATGTACTCGGGGTACGACAGGAAAGGCGAGTGGTACCAGCTGTATCAGATCGGCTTCGGGGGCGTTCCCGGCAAGCCGTCGGGTGATGGTCCGGACGGCCATTCATTGTGGCCGAGCTTCACCAACGTGCCCAATGAGTTCCTCGAGAG
>SKYU01000116.1 GCA_007127715.1 Gammaproteobacteria bacterium
AGTCGAGGTGCTCGGCGCGGCCGAACACAACCTGCGCGGCGTTGATGTGCGCCTGCCGCTGAACCGCATGGTCTGCGTCACCGGCGTCAGCGGCTCCGGCAAGTCCACGCTGGTCGAAGAGGTGCTGTGGCGCGGGCTGCTGAAGCAGCTGGGCCGGCCGACCGAGGCGCCGGGGGCGCACCGGGCGCTCCAGGGTGCCGAGCTGATCGATGACGTGGTACTGTTCGACCAGAGCCCGATCGGCAAGACCGTAGGCTCCAACCCGGCGAGCTTCGTCGGCGCCTTCACCGCCATCCGCAAGGCCTTCGCCACCGCGCCGCAGTCGCGGGTGCGCGGCTACACGCCCGGCACCTTCAGCTTCAACTCCGGCGACGGCCGCTGCCCGGCCTGCGGCGGCACCGGCTTCGAACACGTGGAGATGCAGTTCCTGAGCGACGTCTATCTGCGCTGCCCGGACTGCGATGGCACGCGCTACCGGCCGGAGATCCTCGAGGTCCGGCTGCAGCCCACCGGCGGCGGCACGCCCGCCTCGATCGCCGACGTGCTGGCCATGACCGTACCGGAGGCGCTGGCCTTCTTCCACGACCAGCCCGAGATCCGCGCGAGCCTCCAACCGCTGGTGGACGTCGGCCTGGGCTATCTCCGCCTGGGCCAGCCCGTCCCCACCCTCTCCGGCGGCGAGGCCCAGCGGCTGAAACTCGCCGGGTTTCTTGCTGGCGCCCAGGGCAGGCCAAAGGCACCGGGCGGCACGCTGTTCCTGTTCGACGAGCCGACCACCGGGCTGCACTTCCAGGACATCGCAGTGCTGCTCGGCGCCTTTCGCCAGCTGCTCGCGGCCGGACATTCGCTGGCGATCATCGAGCACAACCTCGATGTAATCGAGGCCAGCGACTGGATCATCGATCTCGGCCCCGAAGGCGGCGAGGGGGGCGGCCGGCTGATCATGGCCGGCCCGCCGGCGAGTCTGATCGACTGCCCGGACAGTCATACCGGCCGGGCCCTGGCCGAATACCGAAGCCAGCTCGCGACGGCTCGCGGTGGCGCCGCGGGCACAGCCATTGCCGAAACACCGGCCGACTACACGGCGGCGCGCACCGACCCGGGGCGCATCGAGATCCGCCATGCCCGCGAGCACAACCTGCGCAACGTCGACATCAGTCTGCCGCGCGATGCCTTTACGGTCATTACCGGGGTCTCCGGCAGCGGCAAGAGCACGGTGGCGTTCGACATCCTGTTCGCGGAGGGTCAGCGCCGGTATCTCGAATCGCTGAACGCCTATGCCCGCCAGTTCGTGCAGCCGGCCTCGCGGCCGGACGTGGACGCCGTGGCCGGCATCCCGCCGACCGTGGCCATCGAGCAGCGCACCAGCCGCGGCGGCCGGCGCAGCACGGTGGCCACGCTCACCGAACTCTGGCACTTCCTGCGCCTGCTGTTCGTGCGCCTGGGCACCCAGCACTGTCCCGCCTGCGAGATCCCCATCGAGGCACAGAGCCCGGAGGCGATCGAGGCCCGGGTGATGAAGGCCTTCCGCGGCCGCGAGGTGCAGCTGCTCGCACCGCAGGTGGTCGCGCGCAAGGGCTATTACACCGATCTCGCCAAATGGGCGGCCGCACGCGGCTACACCCACCTGCGGGTCGACGGCGAGATGACCCCGACCGAGCCCTGGCCACGTCTCGACCGCTTCCGCGAGCATGACATCGAGCTGCCGGTGGCGCGGCTCAAGGTGACACCCGGTGCGCGGGCCACACTGCGCGAAGGGATCGAGCAGGCGCTCGCGCTGGGCCAGGGCAGCCTGCTGGTGGCCGAGCCCGGCAGCACGGCCCGGGGCACGCTGTACTCCAGCCGGCGCGCCTGTCCCGGCTGCGGCGCGAGCTTCCCCGAGCTCGACCCGCGGCTGTTTTCGTACAACTCCCGCCAGGGGTGGTGCCCGAGCTGTCATGGCACGGGCCTGGAGAACGCCGAGTTCGACCCGGAGCACAGTGGCGAGGAGGTCCGCTGGCAGAATGCCGAGGCCGAACCGACCTGCCGCAGCTGTGATGGACGCCGGCTGCGGCCCGAGGCCCTTGCGGTGCGCTTTGCCGGACGTTCGATCGCCGAGTTCGCCGCCATGCCGGTGGCCGAGGCACGGCGCTGGTTCGAACGCACGCGCTTCAAGGGTCGGGACGCCGAGGTCAGTCGCGACGTACTCGGCGAGATCCGCTCGCGGCTGAAGTTCCTGGACGAGGTCGGGCTGTCCTACCTCAGTCTCGACCGCGCGGCGCCGACGCTCTCGGGCGGCGAGGCCCAGCGCATCCGCCTGGCCGCCCAGCTCGGCTCGAACCTGCGCGGTGTCTGCTACATCCTCGACGAGCCGACCATCGGGCTGCACGCCCGCGACAACCGCATGCTTCTGGACACGCTGACCGCGCTGAAGGACAAGGGCAACACCGTAGTGGTGGTCGAACATGACGAGGACACCATCCGGCGCGCCGAGCATGTGATCGATCTCGGCCCGGGCGCGGGCAGCCGCGGCGGACACGTGGTGGCCCAGGGCAGCCTCCGGCAGCTGCTGGCTGCCCCCGAGTCGCTGACCGGGCGGATGCTGGCCGAACCCCTGGCCCACCCGCTGCGCGAGCAGCGACGCCGCGGCGGCCGCGACGCACCGGCGATCCGCCTGCGCGGGGCACGGCTGCACAACCTCACGGGCCTGGACGTGGAGCTGCCGCTGCACCGGCTGGTCTGCGTGACCGGCGTGTCGGGCAGCGGCAAGAGCACGCTGGTGCGCGACATCCTGCGCGAGAACCTGGCCCGCCAGCTCGGTCGGAAACGCGGCGCCCCACGGCCGGCGCCCTGGGCCTGCGACGCGTTCGAGGGCTTTGAAGGCATCGACCGGGTGCTCGAGGTCGACCAGACGCCGATCGGCAAGACGCCACGCTCCTGCCCGGCCACCTATGTCGGCTTCTGGGACGACATCCGCAAGCTGTTCGCACAGACGCCGGAGGCCCGGCTGCGCGGCTGGAGCGCCTCGCGCTTCTCCTTCAATACCCCCGGCGGACGCTGCGAGGCCTGCGAGGGCCAGGGCATGCAGCGCATCGAGATGAGCTTTCTGCCCGACGTGCGCGTGCTCTGCGACGTCTGCGGCGGCTCGCGCTTCGATGCCGAAACGCGCAGCGTGCGCTACCGCGGCCGCTCGATCGCCGACGTGCTGGCGATGAACATCGACGAGGCGGTGGAGTTTTTCACCGCCCACCGGCGCATCCACCACGCGCTGACCCTGCTGCAGGCGGTGGGGCTCGGCTACCTGACACTCGGCCAGCAGAGCCCGACCCTGTCGGGCGGCGAGGCCCAGCGAATCAAGCTGGTGACGGAGCTTGCACGCGGCGAACCGCAGGCGGCCCGGCGCAGCCAGCAGCCCTCGCACACTCTCTACGTGCTGGACGAGCCGACCATCGGCCTGCATATGGCCGATGTCGAGAAGCTGATCGGCGTGCTCCATCGGCTGGTCGATGCCGGCAACAGCGTGATCGTCATCGAGCACAACCTGGACGTGATCGCCGAGGCCGACTGGATCCTGGACATGGGCCCCGAAGGTGGTGACGGGGGTGGCAGAGTGGTCGCACGCGGCACGCCGGAGCAGCTGGCCCGGCGGAAGTCGCATACGGCGCAGGCGCTGAGGAGCCTGCTCGACAGGACGTAGGCGGTCGCCGGCGCCCAGCCGGCGGCCCGTCACTCCACCGGTGAGACGAACCCCTCGGGCTTCAGCGCCAGCACCGAGCAGTTGACCCGCGAGAGGATCGACTCGGCGGTGTTGCCCATGAACACCCCGGCGAGCCCCACCCGCCCCACGGTCCCCATGATCAGCAGGTCGGCGGAGAGTTTGCGCGCCACTTCCGGCAGCACGTCCTCGGGGTGGCCTTTCAACAGGTGCACGTGCGGGCTTCGAACCGCGAGGCCATGGGGAACGAGCATCTGCTCGAGGGCCTCCATCCGGGCCTGGCGCTCGCGGCGGGCCAGCGTCCGGAATTCATCGCCGCTGAGCTTCAATGCACCGCCTCCCATCAGGTCCTCGCCCACCAGCGTCCAGGCGTGGGCCACGTCCAGCGAGGCGTCGGTCAGCTCGCGCATCAGCCCCGCAAAGGCCATGATCCGCGGGTTCAGCGAGTCGCGCACGGCGTCTTCAGGATCGGGGTCCACCGCAGCGAGCAGGCGGCGCACTCGCCCGCCACCGCCTTTGAGCAACAGCACCGGACAGGGACACTTGCGCAGCAGGCTCATGTCCGTGCTGCCGAAAATACCGGGGCTGCTGCGCCGCTCACTGGCCTTCACCAGCAGATCGATGTTCTCGGCCTGCACCGCGCGGATCACTTCGACGAAGGGGACGCCGCTGCGGACATCCAGGGTGTAAGGCTGGCCGCGCGCGTCGAGCTCCGCGCACAGGTCTTCCAGCTGCTCGCGTCGTCCCTCGACGAGGAGCTTTCGATAGCTTCGTCCTCCAAGCCGCGCGAGTCGCCGCGGAGGCTCGCGCACCACGTCGATGATCTTCAGCCGGGCACCGCAGACCTGTGCCAGCGCAGCGGCCTGGGCCAGCGCACCCGCGGCGGCCCGCCCCCGCCCATCCAGGTGCACGAGGATCCGCTTGAGCTTCATCGTGGACATGTCACTCCCTCCGCAGGGGCTCGTACGGCCGGCGCGGCAACCCGTGCCTGACCCGCACTCTACCCTGTCATGCGCAGGCGTGCAGGCGGGGGCGCGGGGCTATACTGCACGGACATGGACTGGTCGCGACAGACGGTGATGATCACCGGTGCCTCCTCGGGCATCGGGCGGGCGCTCGCGCTGGAACTCGACCGGCGCGGCGCGCGACTTGTGCTGGCCGCACGCAGGCACAAGGCGCTGGAGGCGGTACGTGCCGCCTGTACCGAACCCTCCCGCCATCATCTGCTGACCCTCGACCTCGAGGATGCCGAGACCCTGCCGGCACGCGCCGCCGAGGCCGAGCGCCTCGCCGGCCCGATCGACATCCTGGTGAACAACGCGGGGATCAGCCTGCGCGGCTGGATCCACGAAACCGACCTCGCCGTCGACCGGCGGATCATGGAGGTGAACTATTTCGGCTGCATTGGCCTGACCAAGGCCCTGCTGCCCGGCATGCTGGCGCGCGGGCACGGACATGTGGTGGTGGTCAGCAGCATCGTCGGACACATCAGCACGCCGATGCGCTCGGCCTATGCCGCCTCCAAGCACGCACTGCACGGCTGGTTCGACGCGCTGCGCGCCGAAGTGCACGACCAGGGCCTGCGGGTGACGCTGGTCTTGCCGGGTTACGTGAAGACCGACATTTCACTGAACGCGCTTCGTCCTGACGGCAGCCGCTTCGGCCAGATGGACCGCAACCAGGCGCGCGGCATGGCGGCCGAGACCTGCGCCCGGCGCATGGCCAATGCCATCGAGCGTGGCCGGGCCGAAGTGGTTATCTCACGCCCCTACGAGCGCTTCGGCCGCTGGCTGGGCCGCCACTGGCCGGCCCTGTTCCGCATCATCGTGCGGCGGGAAAAGCCCAAATAGTCCGGCTGGCGGTTCAGTTGCTGCGCCGGCTGCGGGTCAGCTGGACCCTGCCCTTCCGAGGGAAACGACGCTCGTTGAGTCCTCGCACGATTTCCTCGGCAGCCCGCGTCACCTCTTTCATCGTCCCCTGACGATACCCGGTGATCACCGCGCTGCCCCGCGCGAGTTCGTAGCGATGCCAATTACCGCCTTCGGCGCCCTCCGGGGGCTCGCTCTTGGTCACTGAGGTCAGGCGATAGTCGGCGCTCGCGGCCGAAGAAGATTTGCGTACGGCGTCCTGTGCTGCACTCATTCGGTCTCGTCCTCGGTGGCTGAGAGATATCGGCAGGCTCGCCGATATAACCGGTAATTATACACATTCCATGCCAGTACCGAAACCGCCGGGGGCTGTGCACCGTCCATGGCACAATCAGGCCATGGACGCACAGTCCCAGCCTGCCGGAGGGGCCGCCCTGAGGAGCCGCGTATGGGCGCAGTTCGAGTCCGGCCCGGACGGACGGGACAGGCTCTCGGTCGCCAACCACCTCATCCTGTGGATGATCGTGGCGAGTTGCGTGCTGGTCGTGCTCGAGACCGAGAAGAGCCTGGTTGCGCAGGCGCCTCTGCTGTTTCTTGTCGCCGAGCTGTGTTTCGCGGCGGTGTTCACCCTCGAGTACCTGGCGCGCGCCTGGGCCGCCGGCGAGCACCCGCGCGGACGCTGGCATTACCTGACCCGACCGGCCTCGATCTTCGACCTGCTCGCACTTGCAAGTTTTTACGCCCCGTTCCTGCCGGTCTCGGGGGTGCTGCTCAGGCTGCTGCGTTTGGCGCGCATCCTGCGCCTGGCGCGTCTCGGACGATTCTCGGTGGCGCTGCACAATCTCTCGACCGCCCTGGTCGCGCGGCGCTTTGAACTCGGGCTCAGCCTGATCATCGCGCTGGGGCTGATGCTGCTGTCCTCCACCCTGCTCTATCTCG
>SKYU01000212.1 GCA_007127715.1 Gammaproteobacteria bacterium
GGCGTGGCGGTCAGCGACCGGGTGCTCGATGGCCCGCGCAGCGTGGTGATCCAGGAAGCACGCAACCGCATGGTCGCGCAGATGGCCGTGGTCTATCGCATGATGCGCGGCCACTGAGCGAGAAGCCTACCCAGGGGGACCTGAACAGATGAGAACCAACCAGGAACGCGCGATCGTCGTCAGCGCGCTGAAACACGCCGCACCCTACATCCGCATGTACAAGGGCAAGGTGTTCGTGCTCAAGGCCGGCGGCGAGGTGTTTGCAACGCCGGAAGAGACCCACGCGCTGATGACCCAGGTCGGCCTGCTGCACCAGGTCGGTATCCGGGTGGTGCTGGTGCACGGGGGTGGCCCGCAGTCGACCGAACTCGCGAAGTCCCTGGGCCTGGCGACGCAGTTCGTCGAGGGTCGCCGGGTCACCGACGAACCCGCGCTGGAGGTCGCCACCATGGTGCTGAACGGCCTCATCAATACCCGCATCCTGGCCTCCTGCCGCGACCTCGACGTGCCGGCCGTGGGCATATCGGGCGTCGACGCGGGACTGATCCGCGCCCACAAGCGCCCGCCGGTGAAGATCGAGGGCAACGAGTCTCCCGTTGATTACGGCTTCGTCGGCGACATCGAGGCCGTGGATGCCGACATCATCCGCAAGCAGCTGGACAACGGCCTGATGCCGGTGGTCAGCCCGCTGTCGGCGGACGCCAACGGCACGCTGCTGAACATCAACGCCGACACCGTGGCCGCCGCGCTGGCGATCGCCCTCAACGCCGAAAAGCTGATGCTGGCCACCGCCGCTCCCGGCATTCTCCGCGACCGCGAGGACTCAGGCTCGCTGATCTCCTACATGGACCTCGAGGACCTGCAGGAGCTGCTGCGTGAGGGCCGACTGGCCGACGGCATGCTGCCGAAGGCCATGGCCATCCAGCAGGCCCTGCGCGGCGGCGTCAACCGCGTACACGTGATTTCCTGGAAGGCACCTGAATCGCTGCTGCTCGAGGTGTTCACCAACGAGGGCACCGGCACGCTGGTGGTCAACGACATCGACGCCCTGACCCCCGAGGAGCAGGGAGACGGCACGGAATGAGCCGACTGTGGGACAAGGGCGAGCCGCTGGATGCGCGCATCCTGCGTTACTGTGCCGGCGAGGATCATGTCCTGGACGCGCGGCTGGTCCGCCATGACGTCACGGCCTCAATCGCCCATGCCCGGATGCTGGCGGCAACGGGGCTGCTGAGCGATGGCGACTGCACCGCCATCGTCGAGGGCCTGCAGGCCCTGGGCCTGGCCCATGCCGCCGGCGAGTGGCAGATCAGCCTCGAGGACGAGGACTGCCATACGGCGCTCGAGAACCGGCTCACCGCCCGGATCGGCGAGGCCGGCGGGAGGGTCCACCTCGGCCGCTCGCGTAACGACCAGGTCCTGACGGCACTCCGGCTCTACCTGCTCGAGGCTCTGGAGACCCTGGCGGTGGGCGCCGAGGACGTCGCCGGCGCGCTGGACCGCCTGGCGCAACGCCAGGGCGAGGTGGCCCTGCCCGGCTACACACACATGCAACCCGCCATGCCCTCCAGCGTGGCGCTGTGGGCCGGCGGCTTCGCCACCGAGTTCCGTGACGACGCCGCGGCCCTGCGCCGGGTCCGTCATCGCGCGGGACTGAACCCGCTGGGTTCCGCCGCGGGCTATGGCGTGCCCGGCCTGCCGCTCGACCGTGACATGACCACGCGGGCGCTGGGCTTCGACGCAGTTCATACACCGGTCACCGCGGTACAGCTCTCGCGTGGCAAGGCCGAGAGCGAACTGCTGTTCCAGGTGACGCTGACGCTGAACGACCTGGCGCGCCTGGCCGCCGATCTGCTGCTCTACTACACCCACGAGTTCGGCTTCGTCACCCTGCCCGAGAGCATGACCACCGGCTCGTCGATCATGCCGCAGAAGCGCAACCCCGACGTGTTCGAACTGCTGCGCGGCGCGGTCGCGACCGGCCAGGGCGCACTGAACGAGGCACTCGGCATCGTGCTGAAACTCTCCTCCGGATACCACCGGGACCTGCAGCGGCTGAAACCGCCGCTGTTCCGCGGTATCGACCTGGCGAGCGACTCACTGGCGATCGCCGCGGTCGCACTCGACGGCGTGGTCTTCCACCCGGAGCGGATCACGCTGCCGGACGAGCTGCATGCCGCCGAGCGAGCCAACGCGCTGGTGCTTGCCGAGGGGATCCCCTTCCGCGAGGCCTACCGAAGGATTGGTGCCGCGCTCAAGCGCGACGGCTGAGCCCACCTGGAGCGATCATCATGAGCATCTGGAAAGTCCAACCTTCTCTGCCGGCACTGCAGCAGCGCCTGGAGGGCACCCTCGCCGCCCACCTCGGCATCGAACTGGAAGACGCGGGCGACGACTGGCTGAAGGCCTCGATGCCGGTCGACCCGCGCACCATCCAGCCGGCCGGCCTGCTGCATGGCGGGGCCTCCTGCGTGCTGGCCGAGACGCTGGGCTCGATCGCGGCCACGCTGTGCGTCGACCCCGAGCGCCAGATGTGCGTGGGGCTGGAGATCAACGCCAACCACATCCGCAGCGCGCGCAGCGGTCGGGTCACCGGCGTCACGCGGCCAATCCACATCGGCGGCAGGACCCAGGTCTGGCACATCGAGCTGCATGACGACCAGGACCGGCTGGTCTGCATCTCGCGGCTGACCATGGCGGTGCTGGACCGCCCGGGCGCGCCGGCTGGTGTATCCTCCGGCGGATGACACGACACCCTTCCATGCCCCAGCCCGGCGCCGCCGCAGGCGCAGTGCTGCTGGCGGCACTGCTGACACTTGCCGGCTGCGGCCAGACGGGCCCACTGTATCTGCCGGAGCGAACGCCCATCGAGGTCGGTGAGGCTGACCCGGACGATGAGGAAGACTCCCGCGAGAACGACGCTCGCGAAACCGCGCAGGCGGAACCGTCGTCGTGAACGACAGTGACGCCCCGCTGATCCTGGTCGACGGCTCCTCCTACCTCTACCGGGCCTTCCATGCGCTGCCACCGCTGACCGCGGCCGACGGCACGCCGACCGGCGCGGTGCTGGGCGTGCTGAACATGCTGAACCGGCTGCTCGAGGCGCACTCGCCCGAGCATATCGCCGTGGTCATGGACGCGCCGGGACCCACGTTCCGCGACGAGCTGTTCGCCGAGTACAAGGCCAACCGCCCGCCGATGCCGGACGAGCTGCGCCCGCAGGTCGAGCCCCTGATGACGGCCGTCCGCGCGCTTGGGCTGCCGTTGCTGCGCATCGAGGGTGTGGAGGCGGATGACGTGATCGGCACGCTGGCGCGCCAGGCCCGGGAACAGGGCATGGCCGTGCTGGTCTCCACGGCCGACAAGGACATGGCGCAACTGGTCTGCGAGGGCATCCGCCTGGTCAACACCATGACCGACAAGGTCATGGACGAGGCTGGCGTGCTGGAGAAGTTCGGCGTGCGGCCCGACCAGGTCATCGACTGGCTGGCGCTGGTCGGCGACAGCTCGGACAACATCCCAGGCGTACCGCGGGTCGGCGCCAAGACCGCCGCCAAGTGGCTGAACACCTACGACAGCATCGATGAGCTGGTGCAACGCGCCGGGGAGGTCGGTGGCAAGGTCGGCGAGAGCCTGCGCCAGCACCTCGAGCAGCTGGCCCTCTCGCGCGAGCTGGCCACCATCCGTACCGATGTCGAGCTCGACCTCGGCCCGGCCGACCTCCAGCGCGGCACCCCGGATCTGGCCACGCTTCGGGAGCTCTACACGCGGCTGGGACTCGACTCGCTGCTGCGACGGCTGCCGGCGGACGATGAGGCCTCGCCCGACGCCACCGTGGAGCCCGGTGTCGAGCGTCGCTATGACACCGTGCTCGACCCGACCGCGTTCGATGCATGGGTCGAGCGGATCGAGACCGCAGAGCTCACCGCCCTGGACACCGAAACCACCAGCCTGGACTACATGCAGGCCGAACTGGTCGGGCTGTCGCTGGCGGTCACCCCGCACGAGGCCTGCTACATCCCGCTCGACCACCGCTACCCGGGCGCCCCGGACCAGCTCGACCGCGACACGGTGCTCGCACGGCTGAAGCCCTGGCTCGAGAATGCCGAGGCCGCCAAGGTCGGCCATCACCTGAAGTACGACGCCCACGTGCTACGGCACTATGGCATCGAACTCCAGGGCCAGCGCTACGACACGATGCTGGAATCCTACGTGCTGAACAGCGTGGCCACGCGCCACGACATGGATTCGGTGGCGGCCCGCTACCTCGGTGTCCAGACCACAAGCTACGAGAGCGTTGCCGGGAAGGGCGCCAGGCAGATCAGCTTCGACCAGGTTGCGCTGGAGCAGGCCGCGCCTTACGCCGCCGAGGATGCCGACGTCACGCTGCAGCTGCATCACACCCTTTGGCCCAAGCTCGAGAGCGAAGGACGGCTTGCAGAGGTCTACCGGCAGATCGAACAGCCGCTGGTGCCGGTGCTCACGCGCATGGAGCACACCGGCGTGCTGGTGGATCGCAAGCGTCTGCAGCGCCAGAGCGGGGAACTCGCGGAGAAGATGGCCACTGTGGCCGAGCAGGCCTGGGCGGCCGGCGGCGGGGAGTTCAACCTGGGCAGCCCCAAGCAGCTGCAGGAGATCCTGTTCGAGCGCCTGGGCCTGCCCGTGCTGCGCAAGACACCGAAAGGGCAGCCGTCGACGGCCGAGGATGTCCTGGCCGAGCTGGCCGAGGACTACGAGCTGCCGCGACTGATCCTCGAGTACCGCAGCCTGTCCAAGCTGAAGTCCACCTATACCGACCGGCTGCCGGAAATGATCAACCCGAAGACGGGCAGGATCCACACGTCCTATCACCAGGCGGTGGCGGCCACGGGACGGCTGTCCTCCTCGGACCCGAACCTGCAGAACATCCCGATCCGTACGCCGGAGGGCCGACGTATCCGCCAGGCCTTCATCCCACCGCAAGGCTGGCGGCTGATCGCCGCGGACTACTCGCAGATCGAGCTCAGGATCATGGCGCATCTCTCTGGCGACGAGGCCCTGCTCGAGGCCTTCGCCAGAGACCGTGACATCCACCAGGCCACGGCGGCAGAGGTCTTCGGCGTGGACCTGGAAGCGGTGACAGGCGAGCAGCGTCGTTCAGCCAAGGCCATCAACTTCGGGCTGATCTACGGCATGTCGGCCTTTGGACTGGCCCGACAGCTGGGCATCGCGCGGCAGGAAGCGCAGCGCTATGTCGACACCTACTTCGAGCGCTACCCCGGCGTGGCGCGCTACATGGAAGACACACGCCGAAAGGCCAGGGAAGACGGCTACGTCGAAACGGTCTTCGGTCGCAGGCTGCACCTGCCGGAGATCAATGCCCGCGATGCCCAGCGACGACAGTACGCCGAGCGCTCAGCCATCAATGCACCGATGCAGGGCACGGCGGCGGACATCATCAAGCGCGCGATGATCGAGGTCGACGCCTGGCTGCAGGCCGGCCAGGGCGAGGCCCGGCTGATCATGCAGGTGCACGATGAGCTGGTGCTGGAGGCTCCCGAGAATGAAGCCGACGAACTGGCAGAAGCCCTTGCCACGCGGATGGAAGCCGCCGCGGAGCTGAAGGTGCCGCTGCGCGTCGATGCACGCCACGGCGCGATCTGGGACGAGGCGCACTGAACCGGCGGCCGCCCCGCCAAAGCGGGCGTGGGCGGCCACCGCCTGGCGGTGTCAGAACCGCCAGGTCGCCGTCGCGCCCACCTGGCGCAGGTTCGGCAAGGTCACACCGAAGTCACGAATGAAGAACGGATTGAAGCCCGCAAACGGGCTGCCACCCAGCGGCGGCTGCCCCGGCGGAAGCCCAGGCTGGCCGGCGTCGACGTAACGCAGCACGTCCACCGGTGTGCGGTCGTTGAAGGCGTTGTTGACGAATACCGTGAAGGTCCACTGCTCGGTATCCAGTCCGGCCCGGAAATTCCACAGGTTGCTGCTCCCCATCTTCGCCAGGTTGTGCACCTGTACGTAACGCGAGCCCTCGATGCTGTAATCCGCGCGGAAAAAGAACTCCGGGTTCCCCGCAATGAAGTTCACGGGATTGCGGAAGGTCGCCGAGAGCGTGCCCGAGTGTCGCGGCACGCGTGGCAGCTGGTTGCCGGAGACATCGCCGGCAGCGCGGTAGGCCTCCAGGCAGTCACCCACGCAGGGCACGATCGGGGCGCCGGCCGGGTAATCGGTGAAGATCAGGTCGGCCTGGTCGAGGCTGAAGAATTCCTTGATCGTGCTGTCCATCACCGACCAGGTGGCACGGACATCCCAGAAGTCATTCAGCACGTAGCGCAACTCGGCCTCGAACCCCTTGACCTCGCTCTTGCCGAGGTTGCGGGTGTAGGAGGTGACGAACTGGCCACCGCCTTCCTGTTCGGTGGCCTGGTTTTCGGTCAACTGCTGGTTGCTCCAGTCGATGAAATAGGCCGAGATATTGAACAGGCCTCGCCC
>SKYU01000153.1 GCA_007127715.1 Gammaproteobacteria bacterium
CCGCATCCCGCCCGCCGGCCTGGCCACCGACCCCGTCAGCGACGGCCAGCACCCAGCAGCGGTCGCCGACGCGGAACGCGCCAAGCGCATCCTCGCCTGCCGTGGCCTTGTGGGGGCCTCGCGCGACGTGGGCGCAGAGCTGCCCGCTGCGGGTGAGGAAGCTGCCGCCTGCGGGTCCGCCATCGGCACTGTCGCTGAACACCCGCGTCTCGTCGAGGAACGCCGGTGCCGGCGCGCTCACTGCGCCGGCCTCCGCTGGCGCGACTTGCCGCGCAGCCGCCGGAAGGCGTTGTCCATCTGTACCGCATCGCGGAAACGCGCCTGCGGCCGAAGCTCCAGTGCCCGCCGCAGCCAGGCAATCATCGGTGGCCGCAGGCGCTGACGCAGCCTCGCGTGCCCGGCGGGTGGCCAGGCATAGGGCCACTCGGGCAGCGTGCCGCTGAACATCCGGTAGATGACCAGGCCAAGCGAGAAGACATCTGACTGGAACATCGGTCGGCCCAGCGCCTGCTCGGGCGCCAGATAGCCCACGGTGCCCGACCCCGACGCCTTCACCGTGCGCAGCGCGATCTTCGAGAACCCGAAATCCGTCAAGCGGAGGCGATTGTCCGGAAACAGGATGAAATTGTCCGGCTTCACGTCGCAGTGAATGATACGCCGACCGTGCGCATGCGCCAGTGCGGCCAGCATCTGGGCGGTGTAGTCCAGGGCTTTCTCGGTAGAAATCCGCCGGCAGAGCCGATCGGCCAGCGACTCGAGGCCAAGCGGCATGGCGATCACGAAGTGCTCCTCGATGAAACTCGCGTTGAGGATGGGCAGGACGTTGGGGTGTTCCATGCGGGTCGCAAGCCGCGCTTCGCGCCGGAAATCCGCCAGGAAGTAATCGTCCATCATCTCCGGATGCGGGATCTTCAGCGCCACCCGGCAGCCGTGAATGGTGTCGTAGGCCTGGTAGACGGCACAGCGTGGACCATCGGCGAGCCGCCGCTCTATGCGGTACTTGCCCAGCTTCTGCCTGGCACGCAGCAGCTTCGTCCTCACCATCCGACGGCTCCCCGGGGCACGGCACCGCTCCCCTGTCCCGCGCCGGCATTCTACATGGATATAATCGGTTCACCCCCGAACGACGCCCACCGGCGGCGTCCAGGAGACCGGCCATGCACCCGACGTTCCAATCCCGAGCAATCGCCGCCCTGGCCCTGCTGGCAGCGCTGATACTGGCGGCCACACCCCGGGAGGCCCCTGCGGCCACGGCCGCGGAGATCGACGTGTCGGTCGACGCCGCGCTCGATCGCTTCCGCGATGAGGTCAAGGGCGCCGAGACCTTCCTGCGCTCGGCCAGCGGCCTGCTGGTATTCCCGCGCGTGATCAAGGCCGGCTTCGGCATCGGCGGCGAATACGGCGAGGGCGCGCTGCGGGTGGGCGGCAGCACGGAGGCCTACTACCGCACCACCGGCGCCTCCATCGGCTTCCAGATCGGCGCGCAGTCGCGCACCATCATCATCGCCTTCATGGAGGACGAGGCCCTCGAGAACTTCCGCAACAGCCGCGGCTGGGAGGTGGGTGTCGACGGCTCCGTGGCCCTGGTCAACCTCGGCGCCGGCGCCGACCTGACGACCACCAACATCCGCGATCCGATCGTCGGCTTCGTCTTCGGCAATCGCGGCCTGATGTACAACCTCACCCTGGAGGGCACCAAGGTCTCCCGTATCGAGCGCTGAACCCGGGGAACTCCGGCGCCGCCCGCGGGTCGTATCTTCCGGGGAGCGGGCAAGGACGCCAAGCGGCCCTGCGCCATGAGCACGCGCAGCCGGCAGATGGCAGGAGCAGAGCATGGAACTGGATCCCGTCTTCCTCTCGCGAATCCAATTCGCCTTCGTCGTCTCTTTCCACGCGATCTTTCCGGTGTTCACCATCGGACTCGCCTCGTACATCGCCTATCTGGAAGCGCGGTACTACCGCACCCGCGACCCGGTCTACGAGGAGCTCTCGCATTTCTGGATCCGTGTCTTTGCCGTGGTGTTCGGCATGGGCGTGGTCTCGGGCATCGTCATGTCCTTCCAGTTCGGCACGAACTGGAGCGTGTTCTCCTTTGCCGCGGCGAACTTCCTCGGCCCGATCCTCAGTTACGAGGTGGTGACGGCGTTCTTCCTCGAGGCCGTATTCCTTGGCGTGCTGCTGTTCGGACGCCACAAGGTGCCGGCCGGCACCCACCTGTTCGCGGCGATCATGGTGGCATTGGGCACGTTCATCTCGTCGTTCTGGATCATCTCGGCGAACAGCTGGATGCACACGCCCGCGGGCGTCGAGCTGCGCGACGGGCTCTTCCACATCACCTCCTGGGGCGAGGCGATCTTCAACCCCTCGTTCTGGCCACGGTTCTTCCACATGGCGCTGGCCTCGTTCCTCACCGCCGGGTTTGTGGTCGTAGGCGTCAGCGCGTGGTATCTCCGCCAGGGCCGGGTGCGCGAATCGGCCAGCCGCGCGCTGGCCATGACCCTGGCGCTGCTGGCGGTGATCGCCCCGGCCCAGCTGGTGGTCGGTGACCTGCACGGACTCAACACCTTCGAACATCAACCCGAGAAGGTGGCGGCCATGGAAGGCGTGTGGGAGACCACCGAGGGCGCGCCGCTGCTGCTGTTCGCCCTGCCCAGCCAGTCGCAGGAGCGCAATTTCCTGGAAGTCGGCATCCCCAACATGGCCAGCCTCATCCTGACCCACCAGCTCGATGGCGAGGTCCCCGGGCTCAAGGAATGGGCGCCCGAGGATCGGCCGCCGGTCGCGGTGGTGTTCTGGAGCTTCCGCATCATGGTGGCGATCGGCCTGCTCATGATCGTCGTCGCCCTCACCGGCCTGGTCCTGCGCCTGCGCGGCCGGCTGACCGACTCGCCACGGTTCCTGCGGCTGTGCACCTGGATGATCCCCATGCCGTTCATCGCCGTGCTGGCCGGATGGTTCACCACCGAGGTGGGCCGACAGCCCTGGGTTGTCCACGGCATGATGCGCGTCGAAGAGGCGATCACACCCTCGCTCACGGGCGGCATGGCGCTGTTCTCGCTGATCGGGTTCATCGTGGTCTATTCGATGGTGTTCGTCGCCGGCGCCTACTATCTGGTGCGCGTGATCCGCTCCGGACCTGAGGCCTACCGGCCGCAACGCGAGGAGGAGGGACGCGCCAAGCGGCCCTTCTCCGCGGTCGACACGCCGCTGGACGACGCGCCGGCCGGCGCCACGTCCTGAGGAGGGATCATGGAACTGATCGACCTGACGCTGATCTGGCTGGTCATCATCGGCATCGGCGTGTTCATGTACGTGCTGATGGACGGTTTCGACCTGGGGGTCGGCATCCTCTTCCCCTTCGCCCCCGGGGACCGCGCACGCAATGCCATGATGAACTCCGTGGCTCCGGTGTGGGATGGCAACGAGACCTGGCTGGTGCTCGGCGGCGCCGGGCTGCTGGCGGCCTTCCCGCTGGTCTACGCGGTGTTTCTGCCGGCGCTCTATATTGGCGTGTTCCTGCTGCTGGCCGGCCTGATCTTCCGCGGCGTGGCGTTCGAGTTCCGCTTCAAGGCACGTTCCTCGCGCTATCTCTGGGACCGCGCCTTCAATATCGGCTCGACTGTCGCGGCCTTCGCGCAGGGGGCCGTGGTCGGCGCCTATATCCAGGGCTTCCAGGTGGAAAACTTCCAGTACGTCGGCGGCCCGTTCGACTGGCTGACGCCGTTCACGGTAATGACCGGCCTGGGCGTGGTCGCGGGCTACGCGCTGCTGGGTGCGGCCTGGGTGATCATGAAAACCGAAGGCGAGGTGCAGGACTGGGCGTGGCGCACCCTGCCCTGGCTGCTCGGCGCCGTGATGATCGTGTTCGTGGTGGTGTCGGTCTGGACGCCACTTGCCCAGACGCGCGTACTCGAGCGCTGGCTGGACAACGCACACGTGCTGTGGGTCTTCCCGGCAGCGACGGTACTGGTCGCCGCCTACATCTGGCGGGCCATCCGGCGACGCGACGAGGGCACGCCCTTCGTCGCCTCGATGATCCTGTTCGCACTGTTCTACCTCGGACTGCTGATCAGCATGTGGCCCTATGCCGTGCCGCCGGAGCACACCTTCTGGGATGCCGCCTCGGCCCCGGAGTCGCAGCTGTTCCTGCTGCTGGGTTTCCTGTTCGTGATCCCCATCGTGCTGGGGTACACGGCATGGACGTACTGGGTATTCCGCGGCAAGGTCTCGGACAAGGCCGGCTACGGCCACTGAGCACATGAGCGGCACCGCGCGCCGCGCCGCAGCCGGCGGGCGCGGGGAAACCGCGGAAGGCTGGCTGCTGTCCCAGGTGCCGCGACGCACGCTGCTGGGCGTGCTGGGCTGGCGGGCGGCCGAGACCCTCGGCCTGCTCGCCCTGCTGCTGGCGCTGGCCCTGGCGCTGTCCGCGCTGGTCGGCCTGCCCGCGGCGACGGCGCCGGCACTGCCGTGGCTGCTCGGCATTGCCGTCGGCGGTGCCCTGCTGCGGGCGCTGGCCCTGTCCAGAGGGGAACGTGCGGCCGCCCGCATGGCAGGCCAGCTGGTGACGACGCTGCGCCAGACGCTGCTCGCGCGCGCGGTCCAGCCCCGCTGGCAACTTCAGCAGACGGCCGATGCCGCCACGCTGACGCTGCGGCTCACCCGCGAGCTCGAGACCCTCGAGCCGTATTACCGGCGCTACCTGCCCGCACTTGGCGTCGCCATCCTGCAGCCCCTGTTGATCCTCGCGCTGGTGCTGCCGCTCGACTGGCTGGCCGGCCTGGTGCTGCTCGCCACCGCGCCGCTGATTCCGCTGTTCATGGTGCTGATCGGCATGGGGAGCGCCCGCCTGGCCGAAGCCCAGCAGGCGCGCCTGGCAAGGCTGGGGGCGCTGTTCCTCGACAGGCTGCGGGGCCTGCAGACGCTCAGGCTGTTCCGCCGGACCACAGGCGCCGTCCGGGAAATCGCCCAGGCTTCCGAGGCCTGGCGACAGGCGACCATGCGGGTGCTGCGCGTGGCCTTTCTCTCCTCGGCGGTGCTGGAGTTTTTCGCCGCGGTTGCGATCGCCACGGTGGCCATCTATATCGGTCTGGCGCTGCTGGGGTTCTTCACGCTCGGTCCAGCCCCGGACATGACGCTGGCGGCCGGTCTGGTGATCCTTGTGCTGGCGCCCGAGTATTTCGCGCCCCTGCGGCGCCTGGCCCAGCATTACCATGACCGTGCCGCCGCGCTGGCGGCGGTACCGGCCCTGCAGGCGCTGCAGACCCCGAAGCCGTCGTCGCCGCCCCCCCGGCGCGCATCGCCCCGACGCTGGTCCGCGCCGCCGGGGCTGGAACTCGACCAGCTTACGCTGCGCTGGCCGGGCGCCGCGCACCCGGTGATCGAGAGGCTCTCGCTCTGCGTGGCGCCTGGCGAGTGGCTGGCCCTCACGGGGCCATCAGGCTGTGGCAAGAGTACGCTGGCCGCCGCCCTGCTCGGCTGGTTGCCCGTCGAGAAGGGTTCGTTGCGGGTCGGGGGCAGGCTCCTGTCAGAGCTGACGATGGACGAACTGGCTGCGAACCTGGGCTGGCTGGGACAGCAGCCACAGCTGCTGAACGACACCCTGCGCGCCAACCTCGCCCCCTCAGGGGAGGCCGCACCCGGGGCGCTCGCCGCGCTGGTGGAGCGCTGCGGACTCACCGGCGTGGTCGCCGCGCTGCCGGCCGGACTGGACACACGGCTCGGCGAAGATGGCGGCGGACTCTCCGGCGGCGAGGCTCAGCGGGTTGCGCTGGCCCGAGCGCTGCACCGCAGTCCGCGACTGCTGGTGCTCGACGAACCCACGGCCAGCCTGGACGACGCCAACGAACGCGAGCTGCTCGCGCATCTGCGCGAGGTCGCCGGCAGCAGCACCCTGGTGATGCTGACGCACAGCGAGGTGGCGGCGGCCGCCGCCGACCGCCGGGTCGCGCTCCGCGAGACTCTGGAGGCGGGCCGATGAACGACCTCAAACGGCTGTTCGCCTTGACCTGCCGGCCCCAGTGGCCCTGGCTGCTGGCCGTGATCATGCTTGCCGCGCTGGCCGGCGGGGCGGCAACCGGCCTGGTGGCGGTTGCCGGCTGGCTGCTCACAGCCAGCGCCGTGACCGGAGCGATCCTGGCCGCCGGAGGCGTGGCCCGCCTGGAGATTTTCGGGCCGGGTGCACTGATCCGGCTGTTCGCGGTCACCCGTACGGTGGCCCGCTATGTGGAGCGGCTGATCGGCCATGAGAGCATCTTCCGGCTGCTGGCACGGCTGCGACCCCGGGTACTCGCGGGCCTCGCGCAGCAGCCCTGGGCGGTGATCGCTCGTCTCAGGCGCGGGCTGGCGCTGAACCGGCTCATCGGCGACGTGGAGGCCCTGGAAGCCTTCCCGACCGGCATGCTCAGCGCGGCACTGGCCGTGTTGCTGGCCGGCGGGGCGTTCAGCC
>SKYU01000135.1 GCA_007127715.1 Gammaproteobacteria bacterium
ACCGCGGCGGCCAGCGGGACACCGGCCCGCAGCCGGACGGGAGGCTGCGACTGCAGACTTGAAGAAGACGTTCGGGCCATGCTGGTTCCTCCGCGGAAATGCTCGAGACAGGACGTTATCGGTTCGCTGACGGATGCCCGGCATGGTCCAGTCATGCCACATCCACCCCTGATGACGTGTCCGGAGAGGCAGGCGCAGTCCCAGCCTTCGTGACACGTCTCGCGTTTGATACGTCTTCAATCCGCTGATTGCAAGCACTTTCGCGAAAAAACAACACTCTATGCAGCATCGCCGTCTCCTGCGCCCCTCAGCGTGCACCAGATAGGCGCAAATCGCTGAAAAACATGCACTAGAATGATGCGAACAGGCCACATACCCGCCTGACCTGTACGGACAAACTGGGCGGTATCAGCCGTCGCGTTGCAGGGACGCTACGACGGGTAACAGCGCATCGAGCCGTGCCTCGGCATCCTCGAGTTCCAGCAGCCCCTGCTTGTCGGGCAGGGCGATCGGCAGCAGTTCGGCCAGGCGGTAGCCAACCCAGCTGGCGTCGTCGTAATCCTTGTCGATCGCGTCGTATAGCGGCCCGAGATCGGCCAGCACCGTCTCGAGGAGTCGCGCCAGGCGCGCATGGCGCAGCGCCAGCGGCTGCCGGGCCTCGGGGGCGAGGAACTCGACCTCGCCAAGATTCAGCCCGTCCTCCTGGACACGGCTGCCGCGCAGCCGGAAACGCCCCTGACCGTGGGCCGTGACGCCCAGCAGGCCATCTTCGCCCTGGTCCCAGTCGACGATGCGCGCCATGGTGCCCACCTCCACCATGCGCGCGGCACCGCCTGCCTCGCGACCCTCGCGGATCAGCACCACGCCGAAGCCGTGTCCTCCCTTCAGACAGCGACTGATCATGTCCAGATAGCGCGGCTCGAAGATCCGCAGGGGCAGCGGCCCGCCGGGGAACAGTACGGTATTCAGCGGAAACAGCGGAATCTCGGCGTCACTCATGAGCACTCCCGTTCCGGGTCACCCCGCCGGCCTTGAGCGCCTGCTCGAGCTTGCGCGCCAGGCCGCCAAAGGACCCGTTAGACATGATGACCACTTCATCGCCCTCCCCCAGCTCACCGACCAGGCGCTCGACCAGGGCATCGACATCGTCCGTCACGGCGAGCCGTTCGCCCAGCGCGGCCAGCGTCCGCTCCGGCGCCCAGGCCAGCTCCGGCGGCCGGAACAGATGCACCCGGTCGGCCGCCGCCAGGGCATCGGCGAGCGCCTCGGTATGCACCCCCTGGCGCATGGTGTTCGACCGCGGCTCCAGCACGGCCACAAGGCGCCGGTCGGGCTGCTGGCTGCGCAGGGCAGCCAGGGTCTCACGGATGGCTGTGGGATGATGCGCGAAATCATCGTACAGCGTGACCCCATGAAACCGGCCGCGCCGCTCCAGTCGCCGGCGGACCCCCTGGAACTCCGCCAGCGCCTTCAGCGCCGTCTCGACCGGCACCCCGGCGTGGCGTGCGGCGGCGACTGCCGCCAGGGCGTTCTGCAGGTTGTGCTGCCCGGCGAGCGCCCACACGGCACTCCCGGCCGGCTGGCCGCCCACGCTCACGGCAAAGCGGGACTTCGCCCCGACCAGCTCGTAGGCGCCCTGCCAGTCGGCCGCCAGTGTCGCGTCCGTGGCGAAGCGCTCCACCGGCGTCCAGCAGCCCAGCTCGAGCATCTGCCGGATGTTGTCGTCGGCGGCATTGACGACCAGCCGTCCGCTGCCCGGCAGCGTGCGCATGAGCTGGTGGAACTGCCAGAGAATGGCGTCGACATCGCGATAGATGTCGGCGTGGTCATACTCGATGTTGGTGATGGCCAGGGTGCGCGGCCGGTAATGGACGAACTTCGCGCGCTTGTCGAAGAAGGCGGTATCGTACTCGTCGGCTTCCACCACGAAGAACCGCCCTTCACCCAGCCGCGCCGAGATGCCGAAATTGCGCGGTACCCCGCCGATCAGGAACCCGGGCGACAGGCCTGCGTACTCGAGGATCCAGGCCAGCATGCTGGCCGTCGTGGTCTTGCCATGGGTGCCGGCCACGGCGAGCACCCAGCGCCCGGCGAGCACGTGGCGCGCCAGCCAGCCAGGCCCGGACTCATAGGCGCGGCCGCTGTCCAGCAGCTCCTCGACCACCGGCTGTCCGCGTCGCATGACATTGCCGACCACCACGCAGTCGGCGCTCTCCGGGACCTGGCCGGCCTCGTAGCCCTCGTGGATGCGGACGCCGAGCTTGCGAAGCTGGGTGCTCATCGGCGGGTAGACGTTCTGGTCGGCTCCGGTCACCGTGTGGCCCGCGGCCTTGGCCAGCGCCGCCAGCCCGCCCATGAACGTCCCGCAGACACCGAGAATATGCAGATGCATGCGCAATCCTGTGGCCAAGGCAGGGGGGCAGACTGCCGCCTGTCCGCGGCGAGGTCAATCGCGGCGTGGGCGGGGCGTCAGGCCGGCGGCAGCCACTGGCGACGGAGGGTGGCGTCGAGAATGATCACCGCCAGCGCGAGCAGCACGCCGACCACGTAGTGCGCACCGAGGGCGCGCGACAGCACGAAGCCGGTGATGTCGATCGACCAGACCATCAGCACGAAGAAGGCCAGCAGGGCCAGGGGCGCGACCGCCTCGGCGCGGATCCCGGCGTCGAGCCAGGTGACCACCGGCAGCATCACCAGCCCCAGCAGGGTGGCGGTACCCAGCAGCGCCGTGGCCGTCTGCCGGAATCTCGCACCATGCCCCCGCCAGTGCAGTACCAGCGCGTAGGCACCGAGCGTCAGGGCGAGATGCACCGCAGTTTCGGCCACCGCCCGTGGAAACAGGTTGCCCAGCGCCATCAGCGACACCACCTGTACGGCCATGGCCGTGCACAGCACGAGGCCGAGCAGCACCCCGGCGGGCGGGACATCCTCCGGCCCCCGGCGATGAAACGCGATATCGATGAACAGCTGAAGCAGCGGCCACATGCCGTCTAACCCTGTCTACGGTGCAGGGGCGCATGATAGCGTAGCGACCCTTCCGCCCGCCGAGAGTGAGCGTGCATGACCGATCCGTCCGCGAGGGCGCCCGCCGGGGCGCCGACCCTGCTCGACACCCAGGCTGCGCTGGAGCCGCTGGTGGAACGGCTGGATGCAGCGCCTCTGGTGGCCCTGGATACCGAATTCCTGCGCGAGTCGACGTATTTCGCGAAGCTCTGCCTGCTGCAGGTGGGTATGTCCGACGAGGTGGCCTGCATCGACCCGCTGGCCGGGCTGGACCTGGCTAGCTTCTGGTCGGTCGTGCTTCGCGAGCGCCCGCTGATGCTGATGCATGCGGCCCGCCAGGACCTCGAACTGATCCGCCAGCACACCGGTGCCCTGCCCGAGAGCCTGTTCGACACCCAGGTGGCCGCTGCGCTGCTCGGCCATCCGGCGCAGATCGGCTACGCCGGACTGGTCGAGCGACTGCTCGGCGTACTGCTGGACAAGAGCCACGCGCGCACGGACTGGTCGCGCCGCCCGCTCGCCCCGGCGAAACTCGCCTACGCCGCCGATGACGTCCGCTATCTGCCCGAACTGCATGCGCGGCTGGCCGAGGCGCTCGAGGCGCAGGGACGCACCGCCTGGGCCGAGGAGGACTGCGGGGCGCTGCTGGCCCCGGCCCTGTACGAGAATCCACCCGAAACCGCCTGGCAGCGCGTGAAAGGGCTGCGACGGCTGCAGGGGCGCGCGCGCGAGGCGGCGCGGGCGTTGGCAGCCTGGCGGGAGGTGACTGCCGAGCAGCTCGATCGTCCCCGCCGCTGGGTGCTTTCCGACGAACTGCTGCTGGCACTGGCCGATGCGCAGCCCCGCGACCGGGCTGCGCTCGAGGCCGTGCGCGGCCTGCCCGGCGGGCTGATCCGGCGACGCGGAGACGCACTGCTGGAGGTGCTGGCCGCGGTTCCCGAGACGCCCCCGACAGAGACCGACCCCGCCCCACTCACCGATGCCGAGAAAAAATGCCTGGCGCGGCTGGGCACACTCACGCGCGAGTGCGCAGCCGAACTCGGCATCGAAGCCGAGGTGCTGGCGACGCGCGCGGAGCTGACCGCGGCGGTACGCGGCACCCCCGAAGGTCGACCCTTCACCGGGTGGCGCGGGACGCTGATCGGTCCACGGCTGCTGTCAGCCCTGTGAAAACGGACTGAGGCGAGGGGGCGCGGCAGGCCGACCCGTGACGGCCGCTGGCGACTCAGCGTTCGCCGACGGCTTCCAGCACCCGACGGTAGACCTCGTCAACGTCCCCCACGGCATCGACGCTGCGCAGCAGGCCCCGCTCGCGGTAGAACTCGATCAGCGGCGCGGTCTTCGACCGGTAGACCTCGAGCCGGGTGGCCACGGTCTCCTCGTTGTCGTCAGCCCGCTGGATCAGCTCGCCACCGGCGTCGAGGCAGGCGTCGATTTCGCTCTGCGGCGAGAAGTGGACGTTCAGCAGCTTGCCCGTCTTCGAGCAGGTCCGCCGGCCGGTGATGCGTTTGGTCAGGATGTCGAAATCCACCTGCATGAGCACGGCGGCATCGAGGGTCTGGCCGATCTCCTCGAGCACCGCGTCGAGCGCCTCCGCCTGCGCGCCATTGCGGGGATAGCCATCCAGAATGAAGCCGTTGGCGGCGTCGGGGCTGCTCAGACGCTCGCGGATGATGCCGAGCACGATCTCGTCGGACACGAGTTCACCGGCGTCCATGGCCGCCTTGGCCCGCTTGCCCAGCTCGCTGCCGGAGGCCACTGCGGCCCGCAGCAGGTCGCCGGTCGAGATCTGCGGGATACCCCGCTCGGCCATGATCTTCTGGGCCTGGGTGCCCTTGCCGGAACCCGGCGCGCCCAGCATGACGATACGCATAATATTCTCACCCCTGGACAGGCCGGACGGCCCGAGTCGCCACCTCGAGGGCGCCAAAGGCTATAGCGTGCCGGCGGAACGGTCAAACGCCCGACGGCGCGGGCTGTGGGGGCCTCGCCGGATTCGGTACCATGGGCACTGCGTTCCGCCCCCCGAACAGCCCGATGGTGTGCCCATGGCCAAACGAATGAACCTGTTCTATGCCCAGTCCGGCGGACCGACCGCCGTGATCAACGCGACCGCCTGCGGCGTGATCGAGACGGCGCGCCGGCACCGCGACCGCATCGGACGGGTCTACGCCGGGCGTAACGGCATCATCGGTGCGCTGGAGGAGGACATGATCGACGTCTTCCGCGAACGGGCATCCACCATCGCGGCCCTGCGCCATACCCCCGGGGCAGCCTTCGGGTCGGCCCGCTTCAAGCTGAAGGGGCTCGAGGAAAGTGCGGCGGAATACGAGCGTCTCATCGAGGTCTTCCGCGCTCACGACATCGGCTACTTTCTGTACAACGGCGGCAACGATTCGATGGATACCGCCCACAAGGTCAGCCAGCTGTCCACCCGCCTGGGTCATCCCATCACCTGCATCGGCGTGCCCAAAACCGTCGACAACGACCTGCCGGTGACCGACAACTGCCCCGGCTTCGGCTCGGTGGCCAAGTACGTTGCCGTGTCCACGCTCGAGGCCGCGATGGACGTACGCAGCATGTCGCGCACCTCGACCAAGGTCTTCATCCTGGAGGTGATGGGCCGTCACGCCGGCTGGATCGCCGCAGCCGGTGGACTGGCCGGCGAAGGGCGCGACGACCCGCCGCACGTGATCCTCTTCCCCGAGGTGCCCTTCGACCAGGCAGCCTTCCTCGAGCGGGTGCGCCAGAGCGTGCAGCGCAACGACTATTGCGTGATCGTGGCCTCCGAGGGCGCACGCTATCCCGACGGACGGTTTCTTGCCGACGCCGGCACGCGCGATGCGTTCGGCCATGTCCAGCTGGGCGGCGTCGGGCAGGTGCTGGCGGCCATGGTCAAGGACGAACTGGGATACAAGTACCACTACGCCATCGCCGACTACCTGCAGCGCTCGGCGCGGCACATCGCCTCGGCCGTGGACGAGGAACAGGCCTATGCGGTGGGCAGGGCTGCCGTGGAGCTCGCACTCGAGGGGCAGACCGCTGTGATGCCCACCATCGAGCGGCGCTCGGACTCGCCCTACCGCTGGCGTATCGGCGTGGCGCCGCTGTCGCGGGTGGCCAACCGCGAGAAGATGCTGCCGCGCAGTTTCATCCGTCGCGACGGGTTCGGCATCACGGCGGCCTGCCGGCGCTATCTCGCCCCGCTGATCGTCGGCGAGGCCTATCCGCCCTATCGTGCCGGTCTGCCCCGCTATGCCACCCTGAAAGCCGTGCCGGTGCGCCGGCGGCTCGACCCGTCACGCTGAATCCGCCGCGCGACGCGCGGCGTAACCTTGAGCGGCCCTGTCATCCGGGCCGCGCCCCCGCAGC
>SKYU01000185.1 GCA_007127715.1 Gammaproteobacteria bacterium
ATATTCGTCGCGCATGCGTGGACTGTCGCGGAATACCGCCTCCCCCACCGCTTCCCACATCATCTCCTGGGCGGTGCGGTTCAGCGAGCTCCAGGTCTGGTAACCGGGCTGGGCATACATCGCCTCGGCAATTTCAGTGCGATCCCCGGGCGCGCGTCCGTGTGCACGCTCGAATTCGGGCTGCGCGGCCTGCTCCCAGATGACACGGTTACCGGGCCGCAGGCGCCGCCCGAGGTGGGTTTTCAGCGCGAGCACGTAACGCTGCCGCGCGAGCTCCTCGCCATCGGGGCGCGGCAGCATCGAATGCTGGAGGTTCCTTGCCATATCGGCCTCCTGATGGCCTGACTCCTGTGCAGGCAGTTTACCGGCGAACGTGGTTCAGCGAAATGGAAACCCGGCGCCGAGTACGGCATAAAGGCACCTTCGACGGCATGTTGCACACGTTGACGAGGTCCGCTTGATGAGGGTTTCCGCACTTCGCTGCACGACTGGTTTTCCCCGGCTGTCAGCTTTCAGACTCGTGGTTTTCCTGGCGGCCTGCGTCGCGCCATGTGCCCACGCAAACAGCACGGGCGACGCCGACGACAGGCTGCTTTACGACGTTGCCCTGCAGCGCGCCACGCTCGTGGTCGATGACCTCGAGCAGGCTCTCGCCTTCTACCGCGATGCACTGGGGCTGCCGGTCGCGCGGATTCTCGAGCTGCGCCGGGACAGCACCCGCGAGTCGCTGGGACTGCCCGCGACGGCGCGGGTCCGTTTCGCGACGCTGGGCCCGGACGAGAACAGCCCGGGCCAGCTCGGACTGCTTGAGATCACCGGGGCCCCGGTGGCGGCGCTTGCCCGGCCCGAACCTCCACAGGTGGCGATCGGTCAGATGCTGCTGGTCTGGCGCGTCAGCGATGCAGTGCGCGCGCGCGATGCCGCCCTGGCGCGCGGCGCCACGCTGATCACCGACGTCAAGCCGTTCGCCAACCGCGAAGGCCAGGAGGTGGTGATCGCAGCGCCAGAGGGCACCCGCATCCAGCTTGTACAGTTCCCGGACTGAGCTGCAGGCGGTGGTTGTCGACTACAGCGGGATCAACTGCTCGCCAAGCAGCCGGCCAAGGGTAAGGGCCGGCGTCAGCATCATCCCTGGCGCAAAGCCCGCGCCCATGGTTGCACCACTGCCCAGTACCTCGCCAGCCGCGTAGAGGTTCGCAATGGGGGTGCCATCGCCGCGCAGCACGCGCAGTCGATTATCGACCACCACCCCTGCGGATGAGGTCGCGGAACTCCCGAGCTGCGTGATCGCGTAGAACGGTGGCTCTGCGATCGGCAGCGGCCTGTGCTCGCGTCCCAGCGGGTCCGGGCCGCCCTCGCGTACGCCGCGGTTATACGCCGCCACCGTGGCCAGCAGGCCGGCCGGGTCGATGCCCGCCCGCTCGGCTAACCCAGGCAGCGTGTCCGCGACCGAGAACATCGGATGGTGACCGAAGTGTCCGCGCAGATCCTCGTGGTCCCAATCCCGGATGCCGACGGGTGCCTGCTCGAGGATCTTCCGATCGAACACGATCGCATAGCGAAGCTCGGGCTGCTGCACCAGCGCACGGGTCCGCAGGTAGTCGTCCGGTTCGTCTTCGCGCAGAAAACGCTCCCCTCGCCGGTTCACCCAGACTTCCCAAGGTGGACGCCGCTGCGGAACGGTGTCGAACCTGGCATAGACCCGTGCGCCAAAGCGGTCCTGGGTGAGAATGGAGCCGCTGCCGGCACGATGCAGGTCCTGTCCCCGCAGCCAGCCCCCGACCGCCACGGCAAGCATGAGTCCGTCGCCCTGCGAATGCGGGTAGGAACCGGCGGCATAGGCAGGATGCCCGACCAGCTTCTCGAACAGCTGCGGATTCATGGCGTAGCCGCCTGTGCTCAGCAGCACATGTCGACCGCGAAACGCGAACGTGCGGCCCTCGACGGTGCTGCGGACTCCACTGACCGCGCCCTCTGCGGTGCGCAGCAGCCCGTTCACGCGGGTTCCGAGCTGAAGCTCCACCCGCCCACTCGCCAGTTCCGGCGCGAGCTCCCGTCGAAGCACCGCCAGCAGGTCCCGGCCCTCGTTCTCGCCCCAGAGATAACGGCGCGCACTGTAGCTCAGCCGGCCCGCCGATGCGCCCGTGATCGGATGCCCATCGAGAGGGACCAGTCCGCCATCCAGCAGCCAGTCGATCGTCCGGCCCGCGTGATCGGCGGTCAGCCGGATCACCGCCGGGTCTGCGCGCTGACGACTGAGCCGCATCACATCGTCGAAATGGAGATCCGGGGAGTCTTCGATCCCGAGTTCGCGCTGCAGCCGGGTTCCGGCCGCGCTGACCTGACCATTTGCGAGGTGCAGCGTCCCGCCAATGTCTTCCGCGGCATCCACAAGCAGCACACGCGCGCCGCGGCGAGAAGCGAAAATCGCGGCCGGCAGTCCCGCCGTGCCGGCGCCAACCACGACCAGGTCCCACAACTTCGCCTCGGCGGAGGCCGCCCGGGCCCAGACGCCCGGGAGACCCAGCGACATCGCGGTAGATGCCAGAAAAGTCCTACGGGTCAGCATCGACGACCTCCCTGTCGATGAACGCAACAAGACCCCCGCGTGCGATCAGAAAGAGTAAGTCGCTGTCAGGCCGATCTGCCGCTTGGGCGCTTTTGGCACCTGAAACCCTCTCACGAATACACTGGTCCGATTACTGTCACCGATTGGCAGCGGGTTTTCGAAATCGAGGAACCGGATGACCGTCGAGGGCGTGCGGTCGTTGGTCAGGTTGTCCACGAACGCGCTGACCGTCCAGTTGTCCCGCTGCAGTCCAGCCCTGAGGTTGAGCAGGTGTCTATCACCAGTATGCGCAAGGTTGAAGATCTGCGCGTACTTGCGCGAGGTGAACGAGTAGTCCGCGCGGACAAAGGCACCGAGGCCAGCGCCAAGATCGAACTCATACCGCCCGAACACATTGGCCTGTGTCTTTGGAGAATTCGGCGTCTGGTTACCACGCACTGAGGGATCACCAAACAGTGCCTGGGCCTCCGGATCGTCGAGTTCCCGGAACTGGGCATCATCGTAGGAGAAACCGATACCGCCGGTGAAACTGTCCGTGAAGGCATTTGTCAATTCGAGCTCGAACCCGTTGACGCGCGTGCGACCGGCATTGGTGACGATGGAGATCGGTCCCGTGTCGACGACCACATTGCTGGTCAGCTGTTGCTTGTCCCAGTCGATGGTGTACACCGCGGCGTTCAACACCAGCCTACCGTCGTTGAAGGTGCTTTTCACACCCAGCTCGAAGTTGTCGGACTGCTCCTCATCTGCGGTCACAAACTCCGGGGGCAGCAGCGGGTTGGCATTGATGAAGCCTGGCTTGTTTCCGCGCGCATACGAGAAATAAAGCATCATGTCGTCGCTGATCGACCAGTCGAGGGTCAATCGTGGCGAGGTGCTTCGGAAGCGGTTTTCGAAGACGGGCGCGTCCGGCCTTGCAACAGGGTTGTTGTTGCCGATCTTGTCCTCGGCGTACCTCAGTTCCACGCTGGCCGACAGTGCGTCGGTCAGGTCCATCGAGACGGAACCGAAGATCGCCGCGTTATCCACGCGCGACTGGCCTTCGTCTACCGTGTTCCCGTTCAGACGATCTTCGCGGAAATCCCTTCGACTCGAATAGTAATACACGCCGCCAAGCCAGCGAACCCGCTGATCCGCACTCGACTGGACAATCAACTCCGAGGAACGCTCCGTTCTGTCGCTGACAGCAATGCGGTTGAAATTGCCGCCCAACGCCGTCGAATTCGCGGTCAGATCGACGTCATAGCCATAGGCCTGGTCGACATTGGTGTAGCCGCTGTTCGAGGTCACCGTAAAGTTATCGGTCGCCCATTCCAGCATCAGCGCCACTCTGCGCGTCGTGCGGTCGATGCCAATGTCATCACCAAACAGATCGAGATTCTGGGTTACCGGAATATCGGTCCGCACTTCGCCACAGTAATACTGCTGGCGCACATCAAGGAAACAGTTATTATCGAACCGACGCTGGAGACTGGTGGGCACCGCCCCGTCATCGTCGCGGCCGAAGCCCATCGAGAGCCGTGCCGTCAAATCATCGGTAGGACGAAATTCCAGCGCACCGTTGAAGTTTCGGGAATTCTCGTCCCCAACACGCTGGCCGTCGAGATCGTTACGGTAGAAGCCACCGAAGTCGTAATAGCGCACATGCGCCATGTAGAACAGCCGATCCTCGATGAGCGGGCCGCGGGACAGGAAACTGCTCTCGAACTGGCCGTAGTCTGCGACTGTGGCGGTCAGCTGATTCTCGAACTCGTTCGTCGGACGCTTGGTGACGAGGTTGATGGCGCCGGCGAATGTGGCCCGTCCGAACAGCGCCGCTTGCGGACCCTTGATGACTTCGACACGTTCAACCAGATCGAAGGGGAACGACAGGATCGAGTCGCTGAATTGCAGGCCGTCGATGAAGACAGAGACGTTCGACTCGCCCAGGATCTGGGACTGGCCACGAATCACGGGGCGACTGGTGCCCCCCTGCGCACCGAAGCGGTTTTGACGTTCGAAAGAGAACCCCGGGGTAAATGCGCTGATATCGGCCATGTCGCGCAGTCCCTGCTCCCGGATCTGCTCGGCGCCGAATGCAGAAATTGAAATCGGCACATCCTGCAGGCTCTCCTCCACTTTTCGAGCCGTCACCACGACCTCGGTAATCGCCTGGGCAAGGCCTGTTGTCGGAATGGCAAGCACCCCTGCACCCAACAAGACAGCACGTACCGCTACACGCGTTTCTCTGGACACCCTTAAATCCCCCAGTGTGTTGTTATTCCTGATAGCCGCTGCGTCTTTCCGGCACATTGTCCGGACATTCGGCAACCGAATCGTCGCAAAGCCCGACTGGTCCGGCAAGCTTTTTCGCAACCGGCTCAGGATGCTTGACGCTCTCCCGTCACCACGTACCAGGTGCCGCCGCGTCCGTAATCCTCCTGCACCTTCGCGTGGTCCGGAGTCGGTCTGGGCGCTGCGGTATCGGCCCGGGTCTCGCGGACTGCCCCGGCATCGAAGCCCGCCTGACGCATGGCCGCGACCAGGTCGGTATCGTGCAGCGCCGACCAGAACGCCTCGTTGTTGTAGCGGCCGTCCCAGTCACGAAGGCACTGCTCCAGCAGCGGTTTGTCGCGGTAGGGCGGCTGCTCGAGATGAAACGCCAGACCGCCCGCCGCGAGGTGTTCGAAGCTCGCCTTGAAAATCCGCTGCACGGCTGTTCGCGAAGTCTCGTGGAGCACCATGAGGCTGACGATCAGATCGAACGGCGCCTCGTCACTCAGTGGCGGCTGCTCGATATCGCCCTGGATGAAGCGGACGTTGTCGACACCCAGAGCCCTCGCGCGCGCCGCGCCATAGCGAAGCATCGGTGCGCCTGCATCGATCGCGACAACCTCAGCGTCGGGGAAGGCCCGCGCAAGCACGAGTGTATTGGCACCCATTCCGCAGCCCAGGTCGAGGATCCGACGAGGGCGCCAGCCGGGGCGATGGGCCTCCAGCCAGGTCACGGTGGCTCGGCCCGCGCGATCGGACGCGGGACCGGACTGTCCGCCGAGCGTCGCGTAAATCCCGATCTCGTAGCTCGCCCCCGCGGTGATGTCATCGGCCACCAGTTCGCCCGTGTAGCCCCCGGGCATCAGGTGTGCCGGCAGGGCACGTAGATAACGCGGTGGAACCAAGGACGGATCAAGCCGGAGATGATCGTGTCCGGCATTGAGCTTGCGGCAGGTGTCGACCAGCGCCGGCAACTGGCGCAGCACGGCGAGACGCCCCGCCTGCTGACGCATTTCCATGGTGGCGCGACGCATGCGGCTCCAGATCCGCCATGTGAGCTCGCGTTCGAGACCGCGCCTGTATTCGTGCCGGTCGGCGGCGGGGCGGCCGAGCTCCGCTTTCAGCGCAGGCTCCACCACCTGGCCTGCTGCCGCCTCGACCCGTGGCAGCAACTGCTGCGCAAGAAACCGGTTCATGGCCGCGACCACGTTGAACCGGGCCTGCTCGTCGTGAGTCAGTGTCGGCAGGGCAGCGTGCTTGAGGATGGTGTGCCAGGGCCTCGGCAGCGCGCTGCCCGGTGTCGGGCTGGGCGCAGCCCCGGGATGGTCGTGGCTCTCGACGCCTGGGTTTGCGGCCATGGGCCCCGGCCTCCTTCGTCATAAGGTTATGACAACCAGACTACCCTAGTCGGGTCGTCGTATAAAGTCAGGCGGCGGTCAACCGGTGGCGGCCTCCGAATACCGCAGGTCGACCTTCACCTCGCCCGGATAGAAACAGGCCACCTTGCCGCCAGTGGCCGTCTCGCGAAGCGGCGGGCGTTCTTCGCGGCACCGGCGCTGGGCGATCGGGCAGCGGGTGTGGAAGGGGCAGCCTCCCGGCGGGTCGAGCGCCGACGGCGGCTCACCGCCGAGAACGATCCGCGCCCGCGTGCCATCATCATCCACCACCGGCACGGCCGAGATCAGTGCGGCCGTGTAGGGATGCTGCGGCTCCGCGATCACCGCCGAGGCAAGGCCCTGTTCCACTACCCGACCCAGATACAGCACCACGACGCGATCGGCGATCTCGTGCACCAGCGCGAGGTCGTGGGAGATGATCAGGTAGGCCACGCCGGTCTCGGCCTGGATGTCCATCAGCAGCCGGATGATCTGGGCCTGGATCGAGACATCAAGCGCCGACACCGGCTCGTCGGCGATCAGCACCCGCGGCGACAGCGCCAGTGAGCGTGCAATCGAGATGCGCTGACGCTGCCCGCCGGAGAACTGTGATGGCAGCCGCTCGAGGGCGTCTTCCGGAAGCTGGACCTGGCGCATCAGCTCGCGTACGCGGGCCTCCCGGCTGCTGCGGTTGCCGATACCATGCGCCTTCAGCGGCTCCATCAGGATGCGACGCACACTCCAGCGTGGATCGAGGCTGCCGTAGGGATTCTGCAGCACCATCTGCATGTCCCGGCGCAGGCGTTTGTGGCGTGCGCCGGTCAGTCGCGTGACATCGTCGCCGGCGAATTCAAGCCGTCCTGCCTGCAGCGTGTGCACACCCATCAGCGCCAGGGCCGTGGTTGACTTGCCTGAGCCCGACTCCCCGACGAGCGCCACCGTTTCGTCCGGCCAGACGTCCAGATCGACCTCATCGACCGCGTGGAGCTGGCGCCGGCCTACCGGGAAGCTCACGCGCAGGCCGCGGCCCCGCAGCAGCGGCGCTTCACGCGCCACCCGACCCGCCGTCTGCAGGCGTTCCGCCCTGAAGCGCGGGGCCGCCTCCAGCAGCGCACGGGTGTACTCGTGCTGAGGGGCACGCAGCACCTCGCGGCAGTCCCCGGCCTCCACCACGCGCCCGCGCCGCATCACCATGACCCGATCGCAGATCTGGGCCGCGACGCCTAGATCGTGCGTCACCAGGATCAGACCGCAGTTCTCAACCCGCGAGCGCATGAGCTCCAGGATCTGCGCCTGTACGGTCGCATCCAGGGCCGTGGTCGGCTCGTCGGCCAGCAGCACGGCCGGGTGGTTGAGCATCGCCAGGGCGATCATGGCCCGCTGCAACTGCCCGCCGGACATCTCGTGGGGGTAGGCGTCGAAACGCTGCTCCGGCGAGGGGATGCCGACATCGCGCAGCGCAACGATCACCCGCTCCCTCGCCTCTTCGAATCCGAGCCCCGCATGACGCTGCAGCGACTGGCTGAGCTGACGGCCGATGGTGCGTACCGGGTTGAACCCCGTCATCGGGTTCTGGAACACCATCCCGATGTCACGGCCGCGCACCTGGCACCAATCGCTTTCAGAGAGGTTGCGGACATCCCGTCCCAGCAGCTCGAGGCGCCTCGCGCTGACCGTCCCCGGCCGTGGCACCAGCGCCATCAGCGCCAGCGACAGCATCGTCTTGCCGGACCCCGATTCACCGACAATGCCCAGTGTCTCGCCGCGGTGGAGCACGAAGCTCAGATCATCGACCACACGGCTGGGCCCCTCTTCGCCGGGAAACTCGATGACCAGGTTGTCTGCTCGGGCGACCTGTTCGCCGGTCCTTGGCTTCATGTTCATTTCTGTTCCCTGACACCGCCAGGCGCTGCACCGTGCGACTGTCCCGCAACATGACCCTCGACCAGCCGTATAAGAATCCGATCGAGGTGCGCATTGAACCGGCCGGGGATCTCCAGCATCGGGAAGTGGCCCGCGCCCTCGATCTCCTCAACCACCAGCAAGGGGTGCAATGCGCGAAGCCCCTGTTCCGGCGTCGGGCGATAGCCGCTGTTGAGCACCACCACCGGGACCTCCAGCCGCGCAAAGGCCGAAGCGTGGTCCATGCGCGCGTAGCCGCGCATCATGCCGAGCCCTGCATCGCGATCGCCAGCCATCATCGCGGTAATGATTTCCTCACGCAGCCCGGGCGGCGTCGTCTCCACGAACATCGACTCGATGAACGCCCTGACGACACCGGCATAGTCAGCTTCCACCGGGGCCATCGCAGCGGCCAGCGCAGCCTCGTCTGGGGGGGGCGAGAGCGCATCGCGGAAGGTGTCCACGGCCACCAGGCCAATCAGCCCGTCGATCCGCGGCGCCGCTTCCAGAATCACCGGGCCACCCATGGAATGACCGACCAGCACCACCGGCCCGGTGACCGTTTCACCGACCACCGCCGCGAGGTCCTCGCCAAAGGCCGCCATGCTCCAGTGCGTGCGCCCGCCCTCGGAGGCCCCATGCCCGGGCAGGTCGACGAGCAGCACACGGTATTGGTCGGCGAGATAGGCGACCTGCTCGCGCCAGTATCCGCGATCGCATTGCCAGCCGTGGACCAGGACCACGGTCACCGGACCCTCGCCTGCGACACTCCAGGCGATACCCAGCCCATCGACGGGACTGCGGGTCATCCCCTCCTGCGCGGGCGAGGCCAGGGCGTACAGCGCGGCGAGTCCCGCAACGCCAAGTCGGAGGGTGGTTCGGAAGTGCGTCATCGCATCGTCATCCTGAGGCATGTGCAGCAGCGCTGCAAAACCGGCGATGTGCGCCAAGCAGGCGTTCGGCCACCGCACCTGGACGTTCCACCGTCACCCAGGGCCCGCCCGGCATCCGTTCGACAGTCACGCCAAGATCGCGTTCGGCATCCCCGGCACAGCTGGAGAGTCGGTCCTGCTCCAGCGCCACCAGGTCGATCCGCTCGCGCAGCCCGGCAAGCCGGCCCGCCAGCATCTGGACGTCGTAACCGTACAGGGCAACATAGCCGTGGTACCAGCACGGCCCGGCGGCCAGCCGGTCGGCAAACACCCGCAGCCGGGTCGCCAGTGGTGTCTCCGAATCGAACGACTGGCTGGTGAACGTCCACAGCGCCTGCAACTGCCCGGGGTCGGCATCGGGATCCATCGGCGAGAGCCGGGCGAAGCGCTCGAAGCGGCTTGGCCAGTCGGCAAACCAGGGCAGGCCGAGCCCCAGCACGCCCCGCACCCGCTCGGGCTCGCGGGCCAGGGCCACCAGCGCGACCAGCGCGCCCGTATGGTGCCCCACCACAACGAAAGGCCCCGGATGCAGCGCCCGGGCACCTGCCAATGCAGCATCGGCGAACCCTTCCAGCGACGGCGTGGCTCGGGGCGGCGTCGACTCGCCATAGCCTGGCAGATCGGGCGCGATGCAGGCCAGCCCGGCGGGCAGACGGCTCATCACCTCACGCCACATCCAGCCCGACGAGGGCACCTGGTGCAGCAACAGCAGTGCCGGCGTGTCCCGGGCCTCCAGCCCCTGCGCCAGCAGATGCAGCTCGCCGCCCTGGTGGTCGATGACGTGTCGCGGAATCATGTGCTCTTCTCCTGCCAGCGCGCCCACTCCGCCAGAGCCTGGCGGGAGGTCTCGATGTCCTGTTCCCCGCTGCCGCCGGAGGATGCGAATCCTCCCACGATCCGGTCGTGGCATTCGAGCGGAAAGCCGCCCATGGACAGCAGGAGCGGCGGCGTGGCATTGACCGCCAGACTGTTCCATACCTCTGGGAAACGCCCGGCCCGCTCCACCGTCAGGTGCGTGGGGCGCTGGCAGTAGACCGCGGTCCGTGCCTTCGCCAGCACCGTGGTCGCCGCCAGCAGACTGGCGCCGTCCATGCGGACCATCGCGAGCGGGTGTCCGCCGGCATCGACCACCGCAAAGGCCATCGCGGCTCCCAGCTCGCTCGCGCGTGTACGCGCCGCAGCGATCATTGCCAGTGCGGCATCAGCGCTCGGTGTTTCCATCAGGTCACTCCATCACCCAGGGTGAACTGGTCGCGCAGCCAGACCAGGAAAGCCCCCGCCAGGGCATCCGGCTGGCGGCCTGTCGGCCAGATCGCATAATAGCCGTGCACGTCCTCGACGCTGACCTCGAAGAGACGCTGCAGACGCCCTTCGGCGATGGCCTGGGCGGCATAGCGCGCCTTTGCCAGCGCGACCCCCTCACCCGTCTCGGCGGCGGCAATCAGCATGGATGAATCCGAGACCAGCAGGCCGCTGTCCGGCTCGGCGAGCGCCACCTCCGCAGCCTGAAGCCACGGGAGCCACGGCTGCCAGGCA
Organism: Gammaproteobacteria bacterium; assembly: GCA_007127715.1. Taxonomy (GTDB): domain Bacteria; phylum Pseudomonadota; class Gammaproteobacteria; order Steroidobacterales; family PWYM01; genus PWYM01. Next base: position 10,569 of record SKYU01000185.1, read on the forward strand.
TGGCGCAGCAGCGTGCAGCGGGCGAGGTCTGCGGGTCGCCGCAAGGCCAGGCGCTGCGCGTAGCCCGGCGCACAGACCGGAAACAGCCGCTCGCCGGCGAGACGCTCGGCCTGGACATCGGGCCAGCGCCCCCCACCATAGCGAATCGCGATATCAACCCCGGGGGTGAGGAAATCACCGAGTTCGGCGGTCGAGCGCACCTCCAGCCTCGCCTCGCGGTGCATCGCCGCAAAGTCGCCGAGCCGGGGCACGAGCCATCGCGTGGCCAGCGCCGGATGCACACCGATCACCAGTCGCCCCGCGGCCGTTTCCCGGCCGGCAGGAAAGGCGCCCTCCAGCAGAAGCAGTGCCTGACGCGCCACCGCGAGCAGCGACATCGCCTCGCGGGTCGGTTGCATGAGCCGGCCCTGGCGCTCGAACAGCGTGAGCTTCATCCGCTGCTCCAGCTCGCGGATGCGGTGGCTGATCGCCCCATGCGTCAACCCGAGTTCGGCCGCCGCGGCGGTATAGCTGCCGTGCCGGGCCGCGGCGTCGAGCGCCTGCAGGGCCTGCAGCGATGGCAGCCCGCTGGGTTTGTGAATTTTCTTCACGTCAGGCGAAAATCCTGCTCGTTTGCAAATCCGGGAGCATTGCTGGATGCTTTTCGGTGATGGTTCGGCGGTGTCGGACTCGGCTAGGTGCGCAACCGGAATATACGCGTCATCGGCGGCCAGCGCACCGGTTACCGCCGCCTGTTTACCAGGCTTCCCGCCACGGGCAGGTCGACGGCGTCAGCCACCGCAGATGCCCTCGGTGTTAGGGATATTGTCAGGAGATCGAGCTATGCAGACAGCTTTGGCGGACCGCGCAGGGGTCGATTTCGTGCTCGCACTGCGCCGGCGCTGGGCGGACACGCTCTACCCGGCGATGGGTCGGCAGTACCGCGAACGCCTTGGAGACCGGACGGTGACGGAGGAAGCCGACGTGCGTGCGCTCCCCGCCTACCCATGGTTTTCATGGCTCGAGCGCGGGTCACAGAAAATGCTGTGGCGCGCCGTGATGGATGCTCTGGACAGCGCGCCCGGCGAGCCTGCCGCGGAGGCGGCCGAGGCCGCTGTGGAGCTTGACCCCGCACTAAGCTTGCCCGACTGGTACACCGACTGGGACATTCACGTACAGCCGGGCGGCGTGTGGTCGAGCGAGCGCGCGGCGGCGGTCTATGAGCATGGCGCGAAACTCGTCATGCTCGGCGAAAACGACGACTACGCCTTCCATCGCGTATTCGTCGAGACAGCCCTCCCAGAACGCCAGTACCGGCGGATCGTCGATCTGGGCTGCGGCTTCGGCAAATCCGCCTGGCCTCTCAAGGCTGCCTTTCCCGACGCCGAGGTCATCGGCATCGATCTGGCGGCACCCTGCCTGCGGCTGGCCGCGCGGCGTGCCAGCCAGCGCGGACTGGACATCCGCTGGCGCCAGGCCTGCGCGACAGCCACGGGGCTTGACGCGGGCTCGGTCGACCTGATCACCTCGACCATGCTCATCCACGAGATGCCCCTGTCGGCGCTGGAAGCGCTGTTCGTCGAATGCGCGCGAATCCTCGCGCCAGGCGGGGTGCTGCGTTTCCTCGACTTCCAGTTCACCGGGGATTTCCTGCGCGACATGGCGATGAAGGAACATGGTGCGCGCAACAACGAGCCGTTCATGCCCGGCATGATGGCCGCCGACATGACCACACTGGCCGACGCGGCCGGGCTGGTCGAGGCCCGCTGGGTGGCGTTCGACGAGCGTGGCGCCGGCCGGCTCCAGACGCTGGCCTGGCCGGCGCGGAGCGAATGGCATTTCCCATGGGCGGTTCTTGAAGCGGAGCAGCCGGCATGAGACCCGAGGACATTCCCCTGCCCGACACCACCCCCGACCCGGAACGGCTTGCCGGTCTGCTGTTCGAACTCGCCTCCCAGCTGCATGTCGAACGGGCACAACGGATCGCGCTGGAACTGGTGCTGGAACGCGCGGGCGTTATCCAGCCGGGCACTGTCGAGTCGCTGGCAGACGACCCCGAGTACCGCTCGCGGGCGCAGCAGGGCCTGGATACGGCAATGCACAAGCTGCTGCGCGTCCTGGCAGAAAGCGATGATCCCAGGGCGCCGCTTCGCCATGAAGCGCCGGCCGACCCCACATGAGCCGAGGAGACCAGTACTGATGTCCAGGGAATGGATCGAGTTCATACAGTCCCAGAGCCTGCCGTGGGAGCCGGTCGAGCTGCCGCTGCCTGGCGCTGCAGCCGAATGCAGGCGCCTGAGTGAAGACCCCGACACCGGTGCCCGCAGCCTGCTCGTGCGCTATCCGGCGGGCTATACACTGCCGGCGGGCGCGCTGGGTGTGGACGAGGAGTTTCTGGTGCTGGATGGCACCCTGGAGATCGGTGGGCAGCACTACGGACCCTTCGCCTATGCGCACTGGCCGGCCGGCCACCGTGTCGGCGATAGACGCTGCAGCGACGGCGCGATCGTCCTGACGTTCTACTCGGCCACGCCGGTACCCGCGGCGCCCGACACCACACCGGATCCGGCGCGGCTGGTCGAGCACCTGGACGGTTTCCAGGTACCCTACACCGGCAACTTTCATCCGGAATTCCCGCCCGGCGCAGGCCGCAAGCTGCTCTACCAGGATCCGGTCACGGGCGATACCTCCTGGATCCTCGGCACCATGCCGATGCGCTGGGCCGAACGCTCGGAAAAGCACGACGCGGTCGAGGAGATGTACCTGCTGAGCGGTGAGGTACACGGTGACCGCGGCGTCATGCGCCCTGGCGCGTATTTCTGGCGACCGCCGGAACTGCGCCACGGGCCTTACGGGACGCTGACGGGCAACCTGTATTTCTTCCGAACCAAGGGCGGCCCGCTCCGGACCGAGTATGTCGAGCCTGAACGGCCGTTTCGCTGGTGGCCCGAGTACGCCCCGGTGCTGCCCGAGGCACTCGAAGGGCTGGCGCAGCCCGATGTCGCACTGACACGGTGCTGGTGATGGCCACGCCTGGACGGGGGCTTGCAGGCACGTTTGCGCTGCTGTTGCTGTGGACTCTGGCGTCGGCCGCCCTGGCAGCTTCCGCCCCCGCCGCGCTCAGCGAATGCGACCGGTTGGCCGCCCACCCGGAGGATCCTGACCGGGTGGCCGAGGGGCGGGTCACAGCCGAGATCGACCTGCCGGCGGCCATTGCGGCCTGCGAGGCGGCACTCGAGGACGAACCGGACAACGCAAGGCTGCGCTACCAGCTCGCCCGCGTACTGTTCTATTCGGCTGCACCTGAGCGGGCGATGGCCGAGATGCATCGTGCCGCCGAGGGTGGTCATCGCCAGGCCGAGTTCATCTACGGGGTGTTCATCATCCGCGGCCGCCCTCATGCCCCGGCCGATCCGTGCATCGCCGAGCGGTATTGGCAGCGCTCGGCTCGCGCCGGACGGGACGCCGCGGCAGTCAATTACGCGCTGCAATGGCTGCGCGGCACCTTCGATGGGTGCCCCGGACCCGCGCCTCGGGCGGAACTGGCGCAGTGGCTCGGCGCAGTGCTTGGCGCCGCGCCCTCTGGCTATGCAGGGTACTATCAACGCCTGCTGGTCGAAGACCTGCTGCAACGCCTGGAACGGACCTGACGGGAGAGCCTGCCGTGCCCCTGCCGCCTGCCCCCGCCGATCGGCGGACCGCCCGCCGCGCACGTACGCGGATGGCCGGGTGGCTGTGGCTGTGCTGTCTGCCGCTGTGGTGTCTGCCGCTGTACACGGCCTGGGCGCTCGACAACGGGCAGCGCCTGCGCGTTGCCGTGCCGACCATGCCACCGACCCTGGGCAACCCCTATGGCGCGAACGGCACGCCTTCCAGCCTGACCTGGTCGGCAATTTTCGATGGCCTTACCCGCCTCGACCCCGACGGTCAGCTGCAGCCGGCCCTCGCCGTCCACTGGTCCATGGAAACGCCCACACGCTGGCGTTTCGAACTGCGCGAGAACGTCCGGTTCAGCAATGGCGAGCGGGTCGACGCCGATGCCGTCGTGGCTACGATCGAATGGCTGCGATCCCCGGAGGGCCAGCGCACGGTCATCGGCAACGAAATCCGCTCCGTGGTCCGGGCGGAGGCCCGGGACGCCGGGACGGTGCTCATCCACACCGAGACCCCGGACGCCATCCTGCCCGCGCGCCTGTCGTCGGTGATGATCGTGCCCCCGCGACGCTGGGCGGAAGTCGGGCCCGAGCGCTTCGCCCGCGCCCCGGTCGGCACGGGGCCATTCCAGCTGGTGGAGTGGGCCGACCGAGGCCGCAGCGCCCGACTGGTCGCCGTCGATGACAGCTGGCGCGCGCCCAGGCTCGAGGAACTCGTGCTGGTCGGGCTGCCCGACAGCGCAGTCCGGGTCCAGGCGCTGCGTTCACGGGAGGTGGACCTTGCGGTCGTCGACATCGACGACACCGACTTCCTGGTCGCCCGCGGATTCGCAATCGATCATGCGCCGGCCATGCAGGTCATGGCACTGGCGTTCAATACCGAACGCGAGCGTCCAACCCCGGTCAGCGACGTGCGCGTGCGCCAAGCGCTGAACCTGGCGATCGACCGCGAGGCCATTGCGGGGATTCTGCTGCAGGGACTCGCGGCGCCGGCCGGCCAGCCGGCCTCGCGGGTGACTCACGGCTATGCGCCTGACATTGCCCCCTACCCCTACGACCCCGAACGCGCCCGGGCGCTGCTCGCCGAGGCGGGCTACCCCGACGGGCTGACACTGGAGATCCAGGTCGCGGAAGGCAACATGCCGGCGGCCTCGCAGATCTACCAGGTGATCGTGCAGTATCTTGCGCGGATCGGCGTCCAGGCGCGCGTTCAGGTCCGGCCCTTTGCCGCCTGGCTGCGCGACTATCTGGCGGGTAGCGTGACCGCGGATCTCTTCGGCCTGCCCTGGAATTCCGGCCCCTATAACGACGTGATCCGGCCGCTGGAATACTATTCCTGTCTCAAGCGAAGGCCGTTTTTCTGCGAGCCCGAGATCGTCCCCAGGATCGAGGCGGCCAACGTCGAAACCGATCCGGCACGAAGGCTCGAGCTGCTGCGGGAACTCGCGGCGGACATGCACGCCCTGGCACCGTCGCTGTTCGTGATCGAGCAGATCGATCTGTTCGCGCGGGACGCCGGGCTGCAGGGCGTGCAGATCGCCAACCGTGTGCCGATGTACGAGTACATCCATTGGCAGCCTGCCGACCCGGCCAGGCAGCGCATCAGCCGCTGAACTCCTCCCGGATCAGTTCGGCGAACAGGTCGATCAGCTTTCGTTGCGATGGACTCATCACCATCCGGGCGCGATAGCACAGGCTGAAGACGCGCTGCTGGCGCAGCTCGGGGATATCGAAAAACCGGAAAACCCGCGTCTCGCTGGCCGCGCACAATAGCTTGGGCGACGCCAGACCCACGGCGTGCCCGCCGCCGATCAGCGCCATGGCCAGGGTCACCGCATTCGTCTGGATCACCCGCTCCGGCGGTGCGAGATCGGCTGCGGCGAACACCTGTGCGAGAAACTGGGGCCAGCCCGGGTCAACCGAGACGGCTGCCCATTCGTAGCCCACCAGGTCGGCCAGACGGGCCTGCTCACGGGCATGCAGTGGGTGACCCTCACCCACCACCACGTGTACCGCATCGTTGAACAGCGGCTCACGGCGAACTTCCGGCACCGCCGCAGCCGCCATGAAATGGTCCGAAATGAACGCGAAATCGATGGCACCGCGCTCGAGCAGCGGCAGCAGATTCGCCGACCAGTCCTTCACCAGCTTGATGCTGTGCCCCTGGTAGCGTTCGCGGATCTGGCCCAGCAGGCGCATCAACACCTCATCGGGCAGGCTGGGAACCACGCCCAGCGACAGCTCGGTGCGTTGCCGCCCGGATCTCACCAGCAGCTCGCTCCGCGCCGCCTGCACCTGCGCGGAGATGGCCTGGGCATGCTCGTAGAGGCGGCGACCATGATCGGTGAGCACTGTGCCGTTCTTGCTGCGCACGAACAGTGTCACCCCGAGATCACGTTCGAGTTTGGCAATCGACTGGGTGAGGGCCGATTGCGTCAGCCCCACCGCCTCGGCGGCGCGGTAGAAGTTCTTCTCGTCGGCAAGGGCGAGGAAATAACGGAGCTGGCGCAGTTCCATGCCGCGCAGTATCGGTCGGCGAACGATCAGTCGCAATAATCGCCGCTATCCCCTTTTTAATTGGCCCGTGATCGAGGGCGCCGGTATCGTCCCAGCCCTGTCGCCCGGGCAGGGGTATCGGACAAGGGAACTACACGGTTGAGCGTTGGACTCTACGAGCTGCTGTTGCTCGCGCATGTGCTGCTGTTCGTGTACTGGCTCGGTGCCGACCTCGCCGTGCTGTACTCCGCCCGCTACGTCGCCGACCCGACCCTGTCGCTGCAGACCCGCGAGACGGTCTCGCAGATCATGGCCTTCGTCGATCTGTTCCCCCGCCTGAGTGTCCCGCTGATTGGCGCGGTCGGGGCCTCGCTTGGGGTCATGAGCGGGGAGTTCCTGTTCGGCACACTGACGCTGGTGGCGCTCTGGGCGATCGCGGGCGTCTGGGTCACCCTGAACCTCTGGCTGTATCTGAACCGCGGGAATCCGCTACGTACCGCGCCATGGCGCCGGTTCGATGTCGCGTGGAGAAGTTTCATCGGCACGGGTGTGCTGCTCGCCGGGCTGGTGGCACTCGCCGGTGCGGGCGTGACCGACAACCGCTCGCTCGCCCTGAAACTCGTGGTGTTTTCCGCTGCGGTCTTCCTCAGCCTGGTGCTGCGGCGGGTCTTCATGCCCTTCCGTCCGGCCCTGCAGCGCATCGCCAGCGGTGCTGGCGGTGATGCAGATGTTGCTATCATGCAACGCACACTGTCCCGCACCCGGCCGATCGTGCTCGGCATCTGGGCGCTGACCGTGGCCGCAGCCGCACTTGGCCTGTGGCAGCCGGTCTGAGCCGGCACGTCTGATTAGGCAACCTAATCTTAACGACCCAAGGATTAATTTTATCGGGGAAACAGGCGGTTCTAGAATCCGCTTGCGGGGATACCCGCCTGGGGTCCGATGTTCGGGCGAACAGGCGTCATCATGGAGAGGGAGAACATGACTACCTTCAGCAGCAGGAGCGCGCTGGCGCTGGCCGTCTCGGCGGCCCTGGCCGGCACCACACTCGCCGTAGGCGATGCACGCGCACAACAAGGCGCGTCGGGCCTCGAGGAGATCGTCGTCACCGCGCGCAAGCGCGAGGAAAGCATCCAGGAAATCCCGGTCAGCATCACCGCCTTCAGCGGCGAGCAGATCCGGGAGCTCGGCGTGCGCGACCTAAGCGAACTCAGCGATTTCACGCCGGGCTACAGCTTCGAGGCCTTCGGTGGCCGCCGTGGCGCCGAGGGGGATGTCAGCCGCCCGGTGATCCGTGGCATGTCGAACATTCTCGGCGAGGGTAACGCCTCGATCTTCGTCGATGGCATCGTCTACTCCGAGTCCTTCCTGTCGTTCCCGTTCGACATCGTCGAGCGTATCGAGGTCATCAAGGGCCCGCAGGCCGCCCAGTTCGGCCGGGCGACCTTCTCGGGTGCCATCAACGTCATCACCAAGCGCGGGACGAACGAGTTCGAGAACCGGGTCACCGGCCGCATCGCGCAGGACGACGACTACGAGATCAACCTGAGTTCGCGCGGGCCACTGATCGAGGACCGCCTGTTCTATTTCATCCACGGCCGCTACTACGAGTACGGCGGTGAATACCGCAACGAGATCGACGATCAGCGCATCGTCGGCAGCGAGGAGTCCTGGGGCCTGAACGGCGGCCTCGAGTGGCTGGTCAACGACGACGTGTCCCTGCGCTTCACGCTGGGCTACAACCGCGATGATGACGATGTGCCGGCGCAGCGCCTGCAGGACCGCTTCGCCAACAACTGCTTCCTCGACCAGGCTCGCCAGTACTTCTGTGGTGAAGTGCAGAAGTTCGATTCCGTGCGACTGGCCACCAACCGCCTCGGCAGCGAGGCTGGCCTCGACCGTCGGGTCCTGCGCACCACCGGCGCCCTCGAGTGGGATCTCGGCGGGAGCGGATTCCTGCTGACCGCCAACACCGGCGTGGTCTCCGCACGCACCCGGTTCGGCAACGACAACAGCTACCTCGGCGATCCGAACTTCTTCGCAGGTGGTCAGTTCGTCCGCGTCGAAGACAGCGAGCGCGACGAGTGGTCGTCGGAGCTGCGGCTTTCATCGCCCGGGGACGAGGCCCTGCGCTATTCGGTGGGCGTGTACTACTACGATCGGACGCTGGATCGTCTGCGCCGCGTGCCCGAGACCCAGACCGTCGTCACGGACTTCGGTCGCGACCGCATCAAGAACTCCGCGATCTTCGGCTCGCTCGACTACGACATCAGCGACCAGCTGACGGCGGGGCTCGAGCTCCGGTACCAGAAAGACGAAATCAGCAACCGCACGGCCACCGGCGCGGTCAACGAAGCGGATTTCACCAGCACGCTGCCGCGGTTCACCCTGAACTACCAGTACACCGATGACCTGCTGATCTACGGCAGCATCGCACGCGGCAACAAGCCAGGCGCCATCAATCCCGACCCCCGGATCACGGAGAACTTCCGTACCGCGGAGGAAGAGAAGTCGTGGAACTACGAAATCGGTGTCAAGAGCGATTTGCTCGACCGTCGTCTGCGCCTGAATGCCGCGGTCTACTGGATCGACTGGACCCAGCAGCAGCTGACCCAGTCGGCAGAGTTCGACGACATTCCGATTTCCATCATCACCAACGCGGGCAAGACCCGCGTGCGGGGGCTTGAGCTCGAGGCCAACTACCTGGTCACGGAGCAGTGGTCGGTGGGTGCCAGCTATGCACTGGCCGATGCGACCTTCCGCGAGTTCTGCGATCCGATCCAGGGCGCCGAGCTGACCGGCTTTGACTGTGTCTCGAGCGTGACCGGTGCACCTGGCGGTGACGTGAGCGGCAACCAGACGCCAATCTCGCCGAAGCACCAGGCCACGGCCACCAGCACCTTCGTCCAGCCGCTGACCCGTGAGCTCGATCTGGTCCTGCGCGCGGATTACTCCTACCAGTCGAAGAAGTACTCCCAGGTGCACAACCTGGCGTACGTGGGCGACCGCCACCTGCTGAACCTGAAGGCCGGCGTGCGCGCAGACAACTGGGACGTCACGCTGTTCGTCGACAATGTGCTCGATGACCGCACGCCGTCGACCGTGGTGCGCTTTGCCGACCTGGTGAACCTCAACATCGGCCCGAACGAGAACCCGGCACAGGACAATGTGCCAGGCACGACGGTGGTGGAACGCGGATTCCTGGTGCCTCTGCCGCGCTCGCGGCGGGCCGGCATCACCTTCAGCTACAACTTCTGAGGAGTTCGTGACGGGCCTGCCCTCCGGCAGGCCGGTGCGTGGGGTGTGCAGGACAGGGATTGTCCTGCACACTTTTTTTTCAGCTGCCCCGTTGTCAGCTGCCCTGTCGCCGCTTCAGGACCTCGAGTTCCTGCTCCACCACCCTCAGCACGCGACTCACGAAGGCCTCGTGCCAGCGCATCCG